>UQZI01000134.1 GCA_900545555.1 uncultured Collinsella sp. | reverse complement strand
CGGGCGGCTCCATCGAGCCACATGCGCAATCTGATGACGAATCTCGGAAAGCGATGTGCCGATCTCGCACATATAGGCCTCGTCGTGCGACTTGCCCAAATCGGTCTTGAGCGCATGGGCGATATCGGCCTCGTGCGCCCGTACTGCATTGCGCAAACTCACGAGCGCGCGACGGCGAGCGTCGACATCAAACGTGGCGTGCGTCTTAAAGTAGGCGCGCTGATCGCCGACGATGCGCGCAATTTCCTCGGTGTTCATGAGCCCTCCTAGTTCTCGTCCTCAAACATACCACCCGCAACGACCTCGTACATATGCTCGAGCTCCAAACGGTCCATTAAAAGCGGAACGGGGTACAGGGGATTGGCCTCGGCATCGGCATGCGTCGCCATCTCAGGAATGTCGGAGCGGCGAATGCCTGAAACATATCTGGGGATTCCCAGGGTCTCGTTCATGCGGTCGACCCAATCGATAAAGGCCTCGGCCGCCAGGCTGTCCTGCGCGTTAGCCGGCGCGATACCGGCCATGCGGGCGAGATCGGCAAGCTTGGGAGCGGCAGCGTCACCATAAGCGCGAAGCATGTGCGGCAGGATGATCGCGTTGGCCAAACCGTGTGGAATTCCGTATCGGCCGCCCAGACTGTGCGCGATGGCATGCACATATCCAACATAGGAGCGCGTAAAGGCAACACCCGCCTTATACGCCGCCGAAATCATATTGCGGCGCGCACGCATGTTACCGCCATGCTCATAGGCCTCCAGCAAATTGTCGTGGATGAGCTGAACCGCCTGACGCGCCATCTTGCGCGTGTAGGACGTGGTGCTACGGCCGATAAAGGCCTCGACAGCATGCGTCAGGGCATCCATACCCGTCTGCCCCGTAATGGACGCCGGCAACCCACGAGTAAACTCGGGGTCGTGCACCGCAAAACGTGGGATGAGTACAAAGTCGTTAATGGGGTACTTGTAATGCGTCTCGTCATCGGTAATTACCGCCGCAAGCGTGACCTCGCTTCCCGTGCCTGCCGTGGTGGGAACGGCGATGAGCAGCGGCAGACGACGATGAATGCGCAACAGGCCGCGCATCTTGTTGATGGGCTTCTTTGGCTGCGCGATGCGTGCCCCCACGCCCTTGGCGCAGTCCATGGCCGAACCGCCGCCAAAGCCGATAATGGCCTGGCAGGCGCTCTCTCGATACAGGGACGCTGCTTCCTCCACATTCGAGACCGTGGGGTTCGCACGTGTTTCGGCATAGACCGCAGCGCTAATTCCCTTGGACGCGAGCGCTGTCTCGAGCGGTGCCGTGAGCCCCAGACGGGCAATGCCGGGATCCGTCACGATAAGAACATGCCGTATTGAACGCTTTTGAAGCACTGCGGGCACATCCTCGGCATGCTCCAAAATGCGCGGCTCGGTATAGGGCAGGATCGGCAATGCGATGCGAAAAACCGTTTGATACGTTCGGCACCAGGCGCGGCGGGCTAGATGCATAAAGGAAGCTCCTTCATTTGTTGATTGGTCAACATTTGCTCGACCGATTGTACTCATCGGAGGTCGCACGAGGTCTAGCAATCGTTAATCAATCAACATCTACACATGCTTAAATTGTTTTATTAAAAATCATTCCTAATAGGCTTCACATTCGGTCGCATTTATGGATAATAGAACTCGTCAAGACGCACGTCCGGAGAGGGCCCTTACGGGACCGGACGAGCGCACCATCGCCATCGATCGAAAGGATCGAATCATGAAGTTTGTTTGCCCCGTTTGCGGTTATGTGGAAGAGTTCGACGGCGACCAGCTGCCCGAGGATTTCAAGTGCCCCCAGTGCGGCGTTCCCGGCTCTCGCTTCCTGAAGCAGGAGGAGGGCCAGCTCGAGTGGACTGCCGAGCACGTCGTGGGCGTCGCCAAGATGGAGGGCGTCTCCGAGGACATCGTTGCCGATCTGCGCGCCAACTTTGAGGGCGAGTGCTCTGAGGTCGGTATGTACCTGGCCATGGCTCGCGTCGCTCATCGCGAGGGCTATCCCGAGATCGG
>UQZI01000133.1 GCA_900545555.1 uncultured Collinsella sp. | reverse complement strand
ACCCGAGCCGCGCTTGCCGCCGCGCGAACCACGGCCCTCGTCCTCGCGCTCAACACGACGACGACCGCCACGGTCCTCGTCCTCACGACGACGGCGGTGCGCCTCGCCCTGGAACTGCTTGGCACGGCGCTCGGCACGGTTGCCACGCGGGGCCTGCTCGACGGCAGCAGCACCGCCGCGCTCCTCGGCAGCCACCTCGCGGGCCACGCTCTCCACAGCCTCGTCCACGCGAGCCTGAACGCCCTCGCGCACGCGGGTCTTGCCGCCGCGCTTGGGACGGCTCGGACGCTCGCCGTCGCTGCGGCGCTCGTCACGACCGCGGTTGGAACGACCGGCCACATCGCCGTAATCGTCGCCGTTGCGCTTGCCGTCGCGACGCGCCTGCTCAAGCTTCTTCTTGCTCTTGGACTTGCCGCGCTTGGTCTTCTTCTTCACCTTAAAGGCCGCAGGGTCGCGCTCGGGGTCAACCGCAGGCGGGTTGGGACCCACATGCAGGTCGCCGGCTTCGTAGATGTCGGCGGTCTTGTCCATGAGCTTCTCGATCTCGTAGAACTCGTCCACGTCCTGCTCGGTCACAAACGTGATGGCCCAGCCCAGCTCGCCGGCACGGCCCGTACGGCCAATACGGTGGATGTAGTCGGTCGGCTCGGCCGGCACGTCAAAGTTCACGACGTAGCGCACGTCGCTAATGTCGATACCGCGGGCGAGCACGTCGGTTGCCACCAACACGTCGACGGTACCGTCGCGGAAGGCCGAAAGGGCACGCTCGCGCTGGGCCTGGCTGCGGTTGCCGTGAATCGCGGCGGCCTTGATGCCCTTGCGCTCCAGACGACGGCAGCAGCTGTCGGCACGGTGCTTGGTGCGCATAAAGACGATCGTGCGCTCCGGGCCCTCCTTTTTGAGGAACTCGGGCAGCAGGTTGTTCTTGGCCTCGATGGACACCGGGAACACAAACTGATCGACGGTGTCGGCGGTCGACGTGGCGGGCGCGATCTCCACGCGGGCCGGGTCGCTCACCAGATCGGTGATCTCGCCCACGGCCTCCTCGTCGAGGGTCGCCGAGAACAGCAGCGTCTGGCGCTCGGCCGGCGTCTCGCGCACAATGCGGCGAACGGCGGGCAAAAAGCCCATGTCGAGCATGCGATCGGCCTCGTCGAGCACCAGGACCTTGACCTCGTCCAGGTGGCAGGCACCCTGCTCGATCAGATCGACCAGACGGCCCGGCGTGGCGACCAGGATATCGCAGCCGTACTTGAGGGCAGCGGTCTGTGGCTTGTAGCTCACGCCGCCCACGACGGTCACGGCGACATGGCCCGTGACGTCGGCGATCTTGCTCGCGACCTCGTCGATCTGCTGTGCGAGCTCGCGCGTAGGGGTGATGACGAGCATCGCGGGACCGCGGCCGTTGCCCTCGGGCTTCTTGGCACCGCGACGGCGGTTGCGGCCGCCGCGCTCGCGCACGGGTTTGGGAGGAGCGATGTGCTCCAGATTGTTCATGGTCGGCAGCAAAAAGGCGGCCGTCTTGCCGGTGCCGGTCTGAGCGGCGGCAAGCAGGTCGCGGCCCTCGAGCACCACGGGGATCGAGCCGGCCTGAACAGGCGTCGGCGCCGTGTAGCCTAGGTTCTCGATGGCACGAAGCATCTCGTCCGAAAGTCCCAGCTCGTCAAAGGCGGGCAGGCTCTCGGTGGCGGACTCGACGGCCTGGGCAGCATTGGCCTCATCGGCAGCATCGAAGGCAGCCTGGGTCATGGCCTCGCGGGTCTCGTCCAGAATCTCGGCGTCCGTGACGTCGGATACAGAATTACGCATATGTTGTTGTTCCTTATCTGCACGCGCAAGGGGCACGGCATGCGGCCGCGCGGGGCGTGCTTGGTAGTGCGCTAATACATACAAAAACAGGTGCGCACAGAGAGGACGTTGCTCAGCACGCTGGCGATCGCTTTGGCAGCCCTATCACGCGCCGTCCAGACGCAGCAGCTCTAAGCGATGGAGCAGATTCGCCGCGGGTTAGTATACCCGTGCTTCGCATGCCCCCACGTA
>UQZI01000132.1 GCA_900545555.1 uncultured Collinsella sp. | reverse complement strand
GCAACCATCGCTACAACCTGTCGACGGCCGTCATGCTCAAGGACAACCACATCGACGCCGCCGGTGGCGTGGCGCGCGCGATTGAGATGGCGCGCGCCCATGCATCGTTTACCACGACGGTCGAGATCGAGTGCGAGAACCTGGACATGGTGCGCGAGGCCGTGGAAGCCGGCGCCGACATCATCATGTTCGACAACATGACCCACGACGACATGGCCGCCGCTATCGAGCTTATCGCCGGTCGCGCCAAGACTGAGTGTTCGGGCAATGTGGACGCCAGCAATATTCGCGCCCTGGCCGATCTGGGCGTCGACTTTATTAGCTCGGGCGCGCTGACACACTCCGCCCCGATCCTCGACCTCTCGCTTAAGCACCTGCGTCTGCTGGACGGTAAATAATGAACGCCCGCGAGCGCCGTCGTGCCATCATGGGCGTGCTCGAGGGAGCCAGGGAGCCCGTTTCGGGCAGCGCACTTGCCCGCGAGGTTGGCGTGAGCCGCCAGGTCGTGGTTCAGGATATTGCCCTGTTGCGCGCCGATGGGCACGATGTCGTGGCAACCAACCGCGGCTACGTGCTGCAGGAGGCCCCCAGCAGCCCCGCCGTGCCCACGCGCTTGGTCAAGGTTCGCCACAGCGTGGAGCAGGCAGGCGATGAGCTCACGAGTATCGTCGACGCCGGCGGCGCCGTGCTCAACGTGATCGTCAATCACCGCGTGTACGGTAAGATCACGGCCGACCTGGACATTCGCAATCGTCGCGATGTTGAGCGCTACCTGCACGATATCGAGAGCGGCAAGAGCTTTCCACTACTAACGGTGACGAGCGGCTACCACTTCCATCGCATCGCGGCGGAAGACGAGCAGACCCTCGACGAGATCGAGGCCATGCTCAAGGAGAAAGGCTACCTTGCCGATTTAATGCCCTACGAGGATGATTTGTCCTAACCCGATACTGTCTTTATAAGTTGCGGTGAAATAGTTCCTACAATCGGCACCTAAGCAATGAGCCAGGAACTATTCCACCGCAACTGCCAAGGTAGCCCCGTCCCCAATTAGCTGCCTGTACAAACAAAAGGAGGCCTCCGCGGCGATGCGGAAGCCTCCTTTTTTGTGCACGGTGTACTTTTGAGTGTGCAAGTGGGGGAGTTGTTACTCCTCGACGATCTCGGTGATCGCGCCAGCGGGGCAAGCGTCCTGGCAAGCGCCACAGGCGACGCAGGAGTCCTCGTCGGCGACGGTAGCGACGTCCTGGAGCTCCAGAACGCCAGCGGGGCAGGAGTCGACGCAAACGCCACAAGCGATGCACTCGTCGGCATCAATTACGGGATGAGCCATGGTAGTTTCCTCTCTGTTGACCGACGCTACAGGCGATGCGCGTCGGTTTGATTCGGGCAAAAACATACCACGGGAGCGACCGTTTGCAATACCCTCTGGCCGGCATCTTCATACCGTTCGCCGAGTATGCCAAGGTTTACTAAAAAACGCGCAGGTGGGGTCGTTGAGCTGCGCAAATGTTAGCTATAGGTGACTTGTAATATTGACCTATTGAGCGCGCCTGCGGAAAGGGCATCCCGTTATTTGGCCGAAAACCGGGTCGCAGTTTCCGGTTGGGCCCGCTAGCGGAAACTGCGACCCGGTATCAGCTCTCAAAACGGGATACGGTTTCCGGTTGAGCCTTCAGACGGAAACTGCGACCCGGAATCCACGCTCAAACCGGGACGAGCTTTCCGCAAGGCAGCCCCAGGCGCCCCCGGACGCAAACCTCAGTCATCTCTACATAGATCTCAGTAGATTTGCCGAGAACTCAAATAGCGCTTCTACCTGCGATTTTGCGAACCTAAACTCTCGGAGATAAGAAATCTTATATGAATTGACTTAGATTTTGTATATTCCAGCCCATAAGGGGATACACTACATCCTGAAAGACAAGCCGAAGCGCCGCGCGACAGACCGTCGAGGCGACGCGAACGCAAAAGAGAGAGGGAATTTCTAATGAGTAAGATTCTTGGTATCGACCTTGGTACTACTAACTCCGCCATGGCCGTTCTCGAGGGCGGTTCTCCGACCATTATCGTGAACGCCGAGGGCGACCGCACCACCCCGTCCGTCGTGGGCTTCCGTGCCGACGGCGACCGCGTTGTGGGTAAGGCCGCTAAGAACCAGGCTGTCACCAACCCCAAGAACACCGTGTTCTCCATCAAGCGCTTCATGGGCCGCAAGTACTCCGAGTGCACCTCCGAGATCAAGACCGTGCCGTATGAGGTCAAGGAGGGCCAGGGCGGCCGTGCCGTCGTCGACATCGAGGGCAAGGATTACACCGCCGAGCAGGTGAGCGCCATGACGCTCGCAAAGATGAAGGCCGACGCCGAGAAGTATCTGGGCGAGACCGTCACCGACGCCGTCATCACCGTCCCGGCCTACTTCAACGACGCCCAGCGTCAGGCCACCAAGG
>UQZI01000131.1 GCA_900545555.1 uncultured Collinsella sp. | reverse complement strand
GGAGCTGGACAGGAAGTCCATGACCTTGCCCATCTGCGGCAGCGCAAACACGTACTTGCCCACGATGTCGCCGTCGCTGATGATGTGCGTATCGGCCACGTCGTTGTTATCGCCCTTGGTGGTAAAGCTGCGCATGCCGTTGACCTCGTCGATGGCGGCGATGCGGTGCGTGTTGAGCGCGTACTCGTTGTCGATGATGGTATGGAACGTCACGATGTCGCCCACCTCGAGCTTGGAGGTGTCGCACTTTTTGATGACGATGAGGTCGCCCTTGTTAAACGTGGGAGCCATGGAGTCGGACTGCACGGCGAGCGGGGTGAAGCCGGCGATGTCAGAGACGCTGCCGTCCTCGCGCGTGGCGAGCGTGGTAAACGCATACAGGGCCGCCACCAGGATGATGATCCACATGACGACGCTCAGCGCGATGGATGCGACTTTTTTAACAGATTGCATGATGTCCCTTACTACCGTGTCTGTCTAGGTCGTGCGCGGCCCGGTGGCCGCCGTGCATATCTACTGTTCCTCGATGCCCTCGAAGCGCATCGATACCGAATAGTTAGCTCCCTTTAGCATATTAGTGCAATTTGGGTCCGTTCCCTCGAGCCATATGCGAACGGTTACCGGCTTGTCCGTTTCTGTTATCAGGTCGAACATGTCGCTGGCCGCGGTGGCAGCACCCGAGTCGAGCCCAAAGACGGTGGCCGAGCCAGATGAACCGCCGCCCCCGTTAGGGTTGTAGACCCACGTTCGACCATCGGCGGTAAAGCTCATACGCATGGCACTGGCCATGCCCTGTGTATCGGAGCTAAACCGCGTGCCGGACACGCCGCCGTCGCCATCCTGCCCGGTCAGGCGAACGCGCAGGTCCGTACTGCTCATAAAGCGCAGCGTAAACTCCAGGTAGGCGCCGGTGGCGGGATCGGCGGTGGAGCCGTCCTCGAAGGTGAAGGTCTGGTAGTCGCTCGTGGTGACGGGTTTGAGCTTGGACGCGTCGATGTCCACGCCCTTTTCGCTGGCAATGCGTGCCGAGATCTGATCAAAACCCAGGCTGTGCACGTATTCGTCGAACGTGGCACGCTCGTCCAGGTCAAAGCGCAGCGAGCCGTCGGCATTGGCGTCGATCATGAGCATGCGGGTCTTGGCGCTATCGGCGATGGAAAACCAGGCAAAGGTTGCCATGGCTATCGCCACCAGCGCAAACAGCACCAGCACCACGGTGGTAGTGAGCTTGCGGCGCAGGTCGATATCGGTGGGCGCGGCAACCGGAGCGCCGGTGGTCGGGCGGCGGTTGTCGGGCGTGACGCGTGCCATTGCTACTCACCGTCCAAGGTCGCAAAGAGCGCCAGGTGCAAGGTGCCCGGATCTTGATAGAGATAGTCGGCGCTATCGGGATCGGTGCCCTCGATGTAGTAATAGATATCCAAACGATAGGTCTGGTCAAGCCCCAGCGTGGCAAGCGCGTTTTGCGGGCGCGTGGCCGTCTCGCTCGTGTCCAACGTAAAGGCGGCAGGGTCCTGCGTCACGTTGGTGCCGCAAGCGAGCTGGCCGTTTTGCCAGCCCAGGAGCATGCCCTCGGTGTAGCCCGCCAGGCCTGCAGGGGCAGTCGCCGGGTGCTCGGCGCGGTGACCACTATCGGAGCCGTCGAGTTCAAAGATGTTGGTGGCAAGCACCTGGTTGCCGCTCGAGATCTTTATGCCCACGCGGGCCGCGCGCAGCAGCTCGGCATCGGCGCCCTGCGGGACCAGCGATTCGGCCAGATACAAGCTGACCTTACCCTTTACTTTGCTGGCGCCCGTTCCGGTAATGGTGGGGCGCAGATTGATCCAGCCGTGGTAGAACGCGGAGCCGTTGTCTTTTGCCTGCTCAAACACCGTGGCATCGCCGGCGGAGTTGTTTTGCGCGCAGGCAGCAAAGCCGTTGAGATCGAAGGTCGAGACCGGGTAGAGCGTCACGGCGCCAGCCGCATTGGAAGTCAGGGAAACATCGCCCTGCTGCGACCAGCTGCCGCGATCGGCGTCGCCCAGCTCCAGCACCAGCTTGGACGTGTCGCTGTGCACGCTCACCGAGTTGGTATTGACCTTCATGTTGCTCGTGAACCACGCGTAGGTGGCGGCGCCCAAAGTGGCGGCGAGAGCCACCATAACGAGTGCAATGTAAGAACACGCGCGGCGGGTGTGGCGGCGGGTGGTGGTTGCGGGCTCGGTGGGCTCGAAGGCGGCGGTTGCCGCCGTGTTGACGCGCGCCGTCTCTGCCTCGCTGCCGTCTAGCTGCACCTGCTTCTTATCTTGCATGCCACTCGCCCCCTTATGCCTTGGCCGCGGCAAAGGCAAGCTGCAGCACCACATCGCGGGCCTGGGCCTCGTCGATGCAATTGGCGTCGCAGCCTTCCATGTACACAACGTAGCGAACGCTTGCCACCTCGTTGGCGGCCAGCGTGCAGATGGGCGTGGCGGCTGCGCGCGCCGTGGG
>UQZI01000130.1 GCA_900545555.1 uncultured Collinsella sp. | reverse complement strand
ATGCGCGTTGAGGCCGAGAATGGCGCCACCGCCGGCAAGACCGATCTTGCCAAGCGCGCCAAGGCCGCTGGCCTCGATGCCATCCACGACACCGTGCACGAGATGGCCCGCGACGAGGCTCGCCACGGCAAGGCTTTCGCTGGCCTGCTCAAGCGCTACTTTGGCTAAGCCAACTGCCTGAGACATAACCTCTAGCTCGAAGAAGGCCCGGACCGTATTGGTTCGGGCCTTTTCGTTGGCTTATTGCAGTTGCTCCTGAAGAACACTGAGCGACTGAGAGCTCAGGTCGTCGTATTGTATGAGGACGCGAGATGGAGCGTTCTTAGTCGATGCCCGATCACCCGTCCACAGGCAATCGGCGATGTTGACATAGGAAATACGAGCGTCAGCGAAAGCCTTCGCGAAACTCTCCCCTGCCTTGTCCTCGGCCAGGGCAACAGTGCAGTAAAGGCCCGCGTCTGCATGCTCGATCGAGACCTCCCCTGCCGGAAACGCTTTCCGTACAAGCGCCGCCAGGCCATCACGCGCCTCGCGAGCACGAACGCGCACGCGGTTCACATGTCGCTCGTAATCACCCGATTCCAGCAAACGCGCCAAGGCAACCTGATCAACAGAACTTACCGACGAGGCGTAGAAACCAAGGTTGCGCCTAAACCTCTCCATTAGCTCATCGGGCAGCACCATGTACGCCAAACGCAACGCCGATGAAAGGCTCTTCGAAAACGTGTTGGTGTAGATAACCGACTGGGCGGCATCGATCGACGCGAGCGCGGGAATCGGCTTGCCGGCAAGGCGAAACTCACAATCAAAGTCGTCTTCGATGAGATACCGACCTGGTCGCTCGGCGGCCCAGCTCAGCAGCGCATAGCGACGCGCAATGCTCGTCACAAGACCGGTCGGATACTGATGAGACGGCATCAGATGAAGGACATCGGTCCTGGCTTTCTGCAGCGCGCTCAAGTCCACGCCCTCAGCATCCAACGGGACATGCCGCACTTCGCAACCCATGGCCTGATAGATGCGCGTCAAGCGCAAATAGCCTGGATCCTCGACGGCATACACCTTGTCCGCGCCAAGCAACTGAACCAACATGGTATCGAGCAGCTGGGCGCCCGCACCGATAACGATGTTGTCGGGGTCGACATTCATGCCCCTTGTCCCGCGCAGATGGTGAGCAATTGCGCATCGTAGCCGAGCGGTGCCCTGTGCCGGCGCGGTCGAAAAGATTTCGCGTTCGTCTTCGGATGCCAGCGTCGCCCGTAGCGCGCTTTGCCAAAGCCGCGCCGCCTCCAAAGCGGAAGGAGAGAGCGCATCGAATCGCTCGACCTGTCCGTTGACATCATACGCGCTGGGGCCCACAGAGACGGCATCTCGGTCGATGCCCTCCGCAGCCGAAGCCAAAACCGGTGCATCCGGAAGTTCGCAAGCGTAGTAGCCACGACGCGGCATTGAGCAAATATAGCCCTCGGCAAGCAACTGGCTATATGCATTCTCGATGGTAATGACACTGATACCCAGATGACTCGCAAAGGCGCGCTTAGACGGCAGATGCTCCCCCGCCGTAATGCGTCCAGCTACGATATCATCGCGAATTTGCTGGTAAACATACTCATAAAGCGATGCTTCGCCGCGATTTTCCAAATTGTAGTCAAGCATGGGTCTATCACCTGACCTTATCGAATCATTCAATCTGACATTAGTCTGACCTTGTTATTATCTCGAAAACTGAGTATTTCGCCATACCCAGCTCCCCGATAGGATGTTCCGTCAAGCAATGCACATGCCAACCAAGGGAGCAACCATGGCAGAACAGACCAGCAAGACCGATCGCGTCAAACTCAATCGCGAGCTCGCGCAGATGCTCAAGGGCGGCGTCATCATGGACGTCATCACGCCCGAGCAAGCACGCATCGCCGAGGAGGCGGGCGCCTGCGCCGTCATGGCGCTCGAGCGCATCCCGGCCGACATCCGCGCCGCAGGCGGCGTCTCGCGCATGAGTGATCCCAAGATGATCAAGGGCATCCAAAAAGCTGTCTCCATCCCCGTTATGGCCAAGTGCCGCATCGGCCACATTGTCGAGGCGCAGATCCTGCAGGCCATCGAAATCGACTACATCGACGAATCCGAAGTGCTGAGCCCCGCCGACGACGTGTACCACATCGACAAGAACCAGTTCGACGTGCCGTTCGTGTGCGGCGCGAAGAACCTGGGCGAAGCGCTGCGCCGTATCGCCGAGGGCGCTTCCATGATCCGCACCAAGGGCGAGCCGGGCACCGGCGACGTGATCCAGGCCGTGCGCCACATGCGCACCATGAACAAGCAGATCCGCGAACTCGTTTCCCTTCGCGACGACGAGGTGTATGAGGCCGCCAAGCAGCTGGCCGTGCCGTACGATCTCGCCAAGTATGTGCACGACAACGGTCGTCTGCCGGTCGTCAACTTCGCCGCCGGTGGCGTGGCCACTCCGGCCGATGCCGCGCTCATGATGGAACTGGGTGCCGAAGGTGTGTTCGTCGGTTCCGGCATTTTCAAGTCCGGAGACCCGGCCAAGCGTGCCGCCGCCATCGTGCAGGCCACCGCCAATTGGCAGGACGCCGACCTGCTCGCCCGTCTTTCCGAGAACCTCGGCGAGGCCATGGTCGGCATCAACGAGGACGAAATCCAGACCA
>UQZI01000129.1 GCA_900545555.1 uncultured Collinsella sp. | reverse complement strand
GCCTCTGAGCTGCGAACATTTGGTGGGCGTTAGAAGATTTGAACTTCTGACCTCTTCCGTGTCAGGGAAGCGCTCTCCCCCTGAGCTAAACGCCCGATCAAGGGTGCGCAAGCGCGCAAGGGATAATATAACGGAGCCTGAACTCGGCGGCAAGAACATTTTTAAAAATCGCTTACATTGTGGAATTCGGGGGTCTTGTCATATCCATTTCAAAAGAGCCTGCTGTCGCGATTTGGCTGTCGCATAATGCAAGGCCGTTGCGGTGTCGAGCTATGGAAAGGCGCCTGCGGAATTGTCCTACCGATAAGCGGACAAGCCTCCAGCTGGTGACTTCGCCGTGGTAAGGTAAGCCGAATTGTTTCCAGGCTGTTTCGGGGGAGCGGAATGAGCAAAGAGTGTGTCGAGCAGGTCGAAGGCGCAGGGGCTTCGGTGCCGATGACCGATATATCGAACATTGATGTGCCCGAGGGCACCGACGAGCTCAGCCGTAGCACCCGCCGCGCCTGGCGCGAGCGCCTTAACGATGCGTCGTCGGGCAAGATGATCACGGGCGTCTTGGCTACGCTGGTGGGCGGTTCGTTTTGGGGCTTCTCGGGCACCAGCGCGAGCTTTCTGTTCGATACCTACCACGTCGACACCTTGTGGCTTATGAGCGTGCGTCAGATTCTCGCCGGTCTACTCTTTATGGCCGTGGTTGTTACGCGCGACCGCGAGCGCCTGATTAAGCTCTGGACCACACCCGCCGACCGCAAACAGCTGCTGCTCTTTACCGCCTTTGGCCTGCTGTTCAACCAGTTTTGCTATCTTTCGGCCGTGCGCCTGACGAACGCCGGGACCGCGACGGTGCTCCAGTGCCTGCAGCTCGTTATCATCATGGGCTACACCTGCGTGATCGATCGCCGCATGCCGCGTACTCGCGAAGTCATCGGCATTGGCCTGGCTCTGGGTGGAACCTTTTTAATCGCCACCGGCGGCGACCCCACCAGCCTGAATATCTCGCCGCTCGGCCTGATCGCGGGTCTCATGTGTGCGGTCAGCGCTACATGCATGGCGGTGATTCCCGCCAAGATTCTGCCCGAATACGGCAGCCCCATCGTCACGGGCTCGGCAATGCTCACGGCGGGCGTGGTCTCGTGCGTCTTCGTGCAGCCCTGGGCGCATATGCCGGCGCTCGACGCTGCCGGCATCGAGGCGCTCGCGGTGTTCGTGGTTATCGGCTCGTTTTTTGCTTACATGCTTTATATGCAGGGCGTTAAGGACATCGGCTCGGTGCGTGCGAGCCTCATCGGAACTGTGGAGCCGGTTTCGGCGACCATCACCAGCGCCGTTATGCTGGGCACGGTGTTTTTGCCGACCGACCTTATCGGCTTTGCCATGATCATCGTGATGATGTTCCTCACGGTGTAGCTGGCGCCGCCGCCAAGGCAGAAAAGGTGTTGTGCCGCATTTTCGCCAATTGATGTCCGTGTCTGGAGTTTAGCTGTCGATGCTCAAAATGCCATAAACTAGTAACGTTATGGACTTTTTCATTGCGACTCAATTGCGAGGATTTCTTTATGGCTGGTAATCACTTTAAGGGCAGCGATAGCGGCCGTCCTGCAGTTCCGCCGCGTCCGAACGGGGCTGGTAAGGCCGGTACGCCGGGCGGCGCTGGACAGGGCGGTCCCGGTAAGCGCGTGTCCCCGGGCGAGACGGCGATGTTTACCGCTCTGTACGAGCAGTCTCAAAAGGCAAAAAAGACCGGCCGTGCAAGAGGGAATGTCTTTGCGGGCGGTGCAACCTCCACGTCGCAGCCGAGCGGGGCTCCTTCGGTACCTGCGAACAGCGCAGGTGCTGCCAACGCCGCGAATGCCGCCGGCAACGTTAATGCCGGCAAGGCCGCCAACAATACTCCCTCTGCCGGTGGTGCGGGACTTACGGGTAACCTTGGCACGATCTACACCGGCGCCTCCGAGACTGGCACGTTCGCCCGCCTGGATGATAGCGGTGCCGAGTTTGCGGGCTCGGGTTCCAAGGAAGATTATTACGATTTTGGCTTGAACTACGGTAGCGACGCTTCGTCGAGTTCGACCTCTGACGGTCTGGTCCGTCATCGCCATCGCAAGGGCGAGCGCAAAAAGCGTCACACCGGCGCCATTATTGCCGCTGTAGTCGCGGTGCTTCTCGTTGCGCTTGGCGCAAGCGGCTTTATGCTGCTTAACTCGGCAAAGACCGTAAAGAGCGAAGCGAAGGAGGCTGTCGAGATCGTCGGTGGCCTTAAGGACAAGGTCACGTCGGGCGATTTTTCGACGCTGCCTGACGACGCGAAGAAGATTGATGGGCTCTGCGATAGCATGAAGGCGGAGACCTCGAGCCCGCTGTGGACGGCGGCTTCGTTTATCCCGGTGTATGGCAGCGATATCAATGCGGCCCGCACCATGATTGATGCCCTGTCCGATGTCTCGAGCAACGCGCTGGTTCCCATGGCCGACAACCTTTCGCAGGCCACGCCCGGCAAGTTGTTTCAGGACGGCATGATTAACGTGTCCGCGCTGCAGGCCGTTGCCGATTCGCTTTCCGATAGCTCCAAGGTGTTCAAGAGCGCCAACGAGAAGGTCCAGGGCATTGGTGATACTCATATTTCCCAGGTGACTGAGCTGGTCGATAAGGCCAAGGACGGCTTTGCCACCCTCAACGGCGCGGTTGACGCGGCGGA
>UQZI01000128.1 GCA_900545555.1 uncultured Collinsella sp. | reverse complement strand
AGAGGTCAGAAGTTCAAATCTTCTAACGCCCACCAAATGTTCGCAGCTCAGAGGCATCGCCTCTGGGCTGTTTTGTTTTGGTCGCCAAATGGGTCGTCAAATACGTCACCAAATTTCGAGTTTTTGATCTTCCGGGATGCTTCTCAGTAGTCATCCGAGGAAACTCTCGTCTTCTCCGTTTGCATACACATATCTTTCAAGGATTCGTGCCGCGGTTGCATGAGGCTCGGCAAGGCACGACCGCAACATGTTGGTCAAGCATAATCTTTTGGATTCTTTTGGCGTGAGCGGCTTGGTTTTGGTAGGATTTGTCAGCGGCCTAACTAAGGGGGTTTTATAACTGCCATGCAGGTAGCCGTGCTGGTAACGTTTTACCGACTTGCCAAGAACCCCTCATTTTTAATGCGTCTGCAAAATGACCAATTGCTTTGACCTGCTGAAACACTATATGTTGTGTTTGACCTAAAAAAAGAATACAGGATATAGATGCCTCTTTGTCGTATGATAGATGGCGGACAGAGAACGAAGACCTTAACTGCCTCTTTTGAACGTGTCCTTGAGCCGCTTGATCGGCTCCTGGGAGTGTCCGCATTGAGGCTTATGGTTTATCGAGAACACAGATTGCGCGACGGCGCCGCAAGACGGGGCAAGCCCTGCCGGGCATCGTTTGGCTCTGAAGCGCAATGAGGCTACGACGCGAAAGAGGCAAGAGGATGAAGATCATCAAGCGCAGCGGCACCGAGGTTGTCTTTGACATCGATAAGATCGTCAATGCCATCCGCGCCGCAAACTTGGAGGTCGAGGAGAGCTCTCGTCTTACCGACCGCCAGGTGGTTTATGCGGCGCAAAACGTCGCCGAGGCATGCGAGAACGCGGGCCACACCGTTTCGGTCGAGGAGATCCAGGATTTGGTCGAGGACGAGATCATGCGTCTCGACTGCTACGAGGTCGCCCGCCACTACATCATCTATCGCTATGTTCAGAGCCTGAAGCGCCAGAAGAACACGACCGACGACAAGATTTTGTCGCTGATCGAGTGCAATAACGAAGAGGTCAAGCAGGAGAACTCTAACAAGAACCCGACCGTCAATTCCGTCCAGCGCGACTATATGGCCGGCGAGATTTCCAAGGACCTGACTCAGCGCGTGCTGCTGCCCCAGGAGATCGTGGATGCCCACAATGAGGGGCTGATCCACTTCCACGATTCCGACTACTTTGCCCAGCACATGCATAACTGCGACCTGGTGAACCTGGAGGACATGCTCCAGAACGGCACCGTTATCTCGGGCACGCTGATTGAGAAGCCGCACAGCTTCTCGACTGCCTGCAACATCGCGACGCAGATTATCGCCCAGGTTGCTTCCTCCCAGTACGGCGGCCAGTCTATTTCGCTGACCCATCTCGCCCCCTTTGTTGAGGTGAGCCGTCAAAAGATTCGCGGCGAGGTTGCCCGCGAGCTCGAGGAGCTCGGTGTTTCGGCATCTGCCGAAAAGGTCCGTGAGGTCGTTGAGGACCGTCTGCGTGACGAGATCCGTCGCGGCGTCCAGACGATTCAGTATCAGGTCGTGACCCTTATGACCACAAACGGCCAGGCGCCGTTTGTGACGGTCTTTATGTATCTCAACGAGGCTCGCTCAGCGCAGGAGAAGCACGACCTTGCCATGATCGTGGAGGAGACGCTTCGTCAGCGCTATGAGGGCGTTAAGAACGAAGCCGGTGTGTGGATTACCCCGGCATTCCCCAAGCTTATCTATGTACTCGAGGACGATAACGTTCACGAGAATTCCCCGTACTTCTACCTGACCCAGCTGGCTGCCAAGTGCACCGCCAAGCGCATGGTGCCCGACTACATCTCCGAGAAGAAGATGCGCGAGCTCAAGCTGTCTAAGGGCGAGACCGCCGGCAACGGCGATTGCTACACCTGCATGGGTTGCCGCAGCTTCTTGACGCCCGACCGCTCCGGTAACGGATTTAACAATGTGGCCAACGCGCTGAACTATGACCCGAACAAGCCCAAGTACTACGGTCGCTTTAACCAGGGCGTTGTGACCATCAACCTGCCCGATGTCGCGCTGAGCTCGCATCAGGACATGGACAAGTTCTGGAAAATCTTCGACGAGCGCCTCGAGCTGTGCCACCGCGCCCTGCTGTGCCGTCATGAGCGTCTGATGGGCACGCTTTCGGATGCCGCGCCGATTTTGTGGCAGTACGGTGCCCTGGCGCGTCTGAAGAAGGGCGAGACGATCGATAAGCTGCTCGTGGGCGGCTATTCCACCATCAGCCTGGGGTATGCCGGTCTGTATGAGTGCGTCAAGTACATGACGGGTCACAGCCACACCGAGAAGGAGGGCACGCCGTTTGCCATGGCCGTCATGCAGCGCATGAACGACAAGTGCGCCGAGTGGAAGGCCGAAAGCGATATCGACTTCTCGCTGTACGGCACCCCGCTTGAGTCGACGACCTACAAGTTCGCCAAGTGCCTGCAGCGTCGTTTTGGCATTATCCCGGGCGTGACGGACAAGGGCTACATCACCAACAGCTACCACATCCATGTGACCGAGCATATCGACGCATTCAGCAAGCTGGCCTTCGAGTCGAAGTTTCAGGCGCTCTCGCCCGGCGGCGCGATCAGCTACGTCGAGGTCCCCAATATGCAGAACAACCTTGAGGCCGTGCTGCAGGTGATGAAGTTCATTTACGACAACATCATCTACGCCGAGCTGAACACCAAGTCCGACTACTGTCAGGTCTGCGGCTGGGACGGCGAGATCGAGATCGTCGAGGACGGCGGCAAGCTCATCTGGCGCTGCCCGAAGTGCGGCAACACCGATCAGGACAAGA
>UQZI01000127.1 GCA_900545555.1 uncultured Collinsella sp. | reverse complement strand
GACGGTCGGCAAGATTGCGAGCGCCATGGCCGCCCGCGGCAAGAACGTGGTGATCGGTTCGGCCGACACCTTCCGCGCCGCCGCCATCGAGCAGCTCGATGTGTGGGGCCAGCGTGCCGGCGTGCCCGTCATCAAGCGTGACCGCGGCTCCGATCCGGCGAGCGTGTGCTATGACGTGCTCGACGAGGCCGATAAGCGCGGCAGCGACCTGGTGCTCATTGATACCGCCGGTCGTCTGCACACGAGCCCCGAGCTCATGCGCGAGCTCGCCAAGGTGGTCAACGTGACGCGTAAGCGCGCCGCAAATATGGCCGCCGGTCCCATGCCGGTCTCGGTCGTGCTTGTGATCGATGCCGCCACTGGCCAGAACGGTCTGAACCAGGCGCTCGAGTTTAACGAGGCGCTGGGCCTGGACGGTATTATCATGACTAAGCTCGACGGCACGGCTAAGGGCGGTATTGCCATGGCCGTGGCCGAGAAGCTCAAGCTCCCGATCCTGCGCATCGGCGTGGGCGAGCAGGTCGATGACCTGCAGGAGTTTAACGCCAAAGATTTCTGCCGCGCCCTGGTGGGCGAGTCCAATTAAGGAGTGACTAGTGTTTGATTCTCTGAGCGATCGCCTCAACGACACATTTGACCGCTTGCGCGGCAAGGGTAAACTGACCGAGGCCGATATCACTTCGGCCATGCGCGATATTCGCATGGCGCTGCTCGAGGCCGACGTTAACTTTAAGGTTGTCAAGGAGTTCGTTGCCAAGACCAAGGAGCGCTGCATGACCGCCGAGGTCATGGAGTCGTTGTCGCCGGCGCAAAACGTCGTCAAGATCGTGCTCGACGAGCTCACCGAGATGCTCGGCTCAACCGAGAGCAAGCTCGTCTTTAGCAACCGCATTCCCAATGTCATCATGCTCGTGGGCCTGCAGGGCTCCGGTAAGACCACGGCTGCCGTAAAGCTTGCCTACCTGCTCAAGAAGCAGGGCCGCTCGCCGTTGCTCGCCGCGTGCGACGTCTACCGTCCCGCCGCTGCCGACCAGCTGGCCACGCTCGGTGGAGAGATCGGCGTTCCGGTCTTCCGCGGCGACGGCGCGCACCCGGTCGACATCGCCAAGGGTGCCATTCAGGAGGCCGTCGACCACCTGCGTGACGTGGTCATTGTCGATACCGCCGGTCGTCTTCAGATCGACGAGCAGATGATGCAGGAGGCCGTCGACATCAAGAAGGCCGTCAAGCCCGACCAGGTGCTGATGGTCGTCGATGCCATGACCGGCCAGGATATCGTTAACGTCGTCTCGACCTTCGCCGATCGCACCGACTTTGACGGCGTGATCATCTCCAAGCTCGACGGTGACGCCCGTGG
This sequence comes from uncultured Collinsella sp., assembly GCA_900545555.1. Classification (GTDB taxonomy): domain Bacteria; phylum Actinomycetota; class Coriobacteriia; order Coriobacteriales; family Coriobacteriaceae; genus Collinsella. The sequence continues at coordinate 1,688 of UQZI01000127.1, read as the reverse complement.
CGGTGGCGCACTTTCGGTGCGTCAGGTGACCGGCAAGCCCATCAAGTTTGTGAGCATGGGCGAGAAGCCCGACTCGCTGGAGCCGTTTTACCCGGACCGCATGGCCAAGCGCATCTTGGGCATGGGCGACGTCGTCGGCATCATCGAGAAGGCCCAGGAGGCGGCTGACGCTGAGCAGCTCGAGGCTGCCGAGCGTATGCTGCGCGAGGGCTTTACCATGAACGACATGCTCGACCAGATGAAGGCTGTCAAGAAGATGGGCGGCATGAAGGGCATCCTGGGTATGCTCCCCGGCGGCCAGCGCGCGCTCAACCAGATGGGCGGCAACCTGGACGAGGGCATCTTCGACAAGAACGAGGCCATCATCATGTCGATGACCAAGGAGGAGCGCCTGCGTCCCTCCATCATCAACGGTCAGCGCCGTGCCCGCATTGCCAAGGGTGCCGGTGTGACCCCCACCGAGGTCAACAGCCTTATGAAGCAGTGGGGCGAGATGAACAAGATGATGGGCCGCATGCGCACGATGGCCAATCAGGCGCAGGCCGGCGGCAAGAAGGGCAAAAAGGGTAAGAAGGGCAAGAAGATGCGCATGCCCAATATTCCCGGTCTGGATGCCATGGGTCTGGGCGGCATGGGCGGCCTGGGTACGGGCGGCCCCAAGTCCGATATGGAGCTGCTGCGCCAGATGGAAGCGCAGATGCGCAATAAGAAATAGGGCTGTAATTCCAGCTTGATATGGCAAAGGCCACTCGGAAGCTACCGGGTGGCCTTTGTTGTTGGCTTTGATAGTTGGGCTGCGTTCAGCGTCGCGCCCCGAGCTCGCGGTGCCGTGCCGTTAGTGGCAGCCGCAGCCCTCGTGCTCGTGATGGCCGTGGCAGCTGCAGGACTCGCCATGTTCGTGGGCGTGGTCGTGGTCATGGCCGTGGCAGCCGCACGTGGCCTCGCCGTTCTGTGCGAGCGTTCCGGCGATAAGGGCCTCGACACAAGCGTCGCAGCTGCCCTGAGCTCCTGCGTACACCGTGATGCCAGCCTGGGTGAGCCACGTGATGCCCGACTGGTAGTTTCGTGCCCGCGCCCCCTGCGCGATGTGGCTGAACACGAACTTCTTGTTCTCTCGTCCCAAATGAGATGGGATCGACCGCCATGCGGCGAGCGCGTACTCGGTCTCGGTCCTGCTTAGGTGCTTCGAGATGTCGCGCTCGTAACCGCGCAGAATATCGAGCTGCACCTCGCGCGCATCTTCCAAGAGATTTCGATCAAGAAAGGCGCTCACCGCCTCCGGCATGCCCCCGACGTAGTAGTACTGGCGAAGGAGCGGGACGAACCTGCTTGAAAAGCTATTGATGAGGCTTGCGTCACCCGTGTCGATGAGGTCGCAGAGCGCCCGATTCCCCGTTGCGGCGAGGAACTCTCGAAAGCTTAGGGGATAGAGGTCGAGCGTGTTCACCTTCCCAACGGGATACCCGCTGCCCTCGTGCACGGTGATGCCCAGAAGCGAGCCTGCTGCAGCCACCGCGTACCCAGGTGCGTCCTCGCAGAAGTACTTGAGGGAGGTGAGCGCCTTCGGGCATGCCTGGATCTCGTCGAGGATGATGAGGGTGCCGCCCTCGGACACGGCCTGACCCGTCTCGAACTGGATGGCGGAGACGATGCGCGGGCTGTCGTAGCCCAGCTCAAACTGCTCGCGC
>UQZI01000126.1 GCA_900545555.1 uncultured Collinsella sp. | reverse complement strand
TCATTCTGCGGGCACTCATTTAAGTACGTCCCCGATGAGTGGAGCTATTTACCAGCCACGGCAACGCCGATATTTTGGCAACGTCAGCGAGCGGGTCGCATTTGAGACAAGGTGCCGTGAAATGAAAGGGCGCTGACCTTCTGGTCGCGCCCTTGAAATTGAACGTCAGATTGTCCAAATGCGGCCCGCGCAGCGTCGGCCGGTCCGCCGTTCGGTAGAACGGCGGAACCCCTAAGGACGCTGGCCCATGCCACCCTCGAGGGTGACGGTCTCGCCGTTCATATACTTAAAGTCGGGGCCGCAGAGCTGAACGACCACGCGGCCGATTTCCTTCTCGACGTCGCCGTAGTGGCCCGCCGGCGGCATGTGGACGTTGGCCTTGAACGCCTCGGGATAGGCATCCTGGAAGTTCTCGAGCGCGGCGGTCCAAGCAAGCGGGCAAACGATATTGACGTTGATGCCGTCCTTGCCCCACTCGTTGGCGGCAACGCGAGTCAGACCACGGATGCCCTCCTTGGCGGCGGCATAGCTGCACTGGCCGTAGTTGCCAAACAGGCCGGCGCCCGAAGCAAAGTTGACCACGGAGCCCTTAGTCTCCTTCAGGTGCGGATAGGCCTTCTGCATGTACAGGTAGGTGGCATACAGGCCAGAGTAAATGGCCAGGTTAAACTGATCCATGGTGTGATCGGCGATGGTCACGCCCGAGGCGCTGGCCTGAGCGTTGTTGACGACGGCGTCGATGCGACCGAACTCCTCAATCGCCTTGTCGATAACGTTCTGCACGACGGTCTCGTTGTCCTGGCCGGCGGAGACATCAGCCTGAACAGGAAGAACCTTGACGCCGTACTCAGCCTCGAGGGACTCCTTGGCGGCCTCGAGCTTGGCGACGTTGCGGCCGGTGATGACGAGGTTCGCGCCCTCCTTGGCAAAAGCGATATCGATGCCGTAACCGATGGAGCCAGCGGAGCCGTCCTTGAGCGTGGCCTTGCCGCCGCCAGTGATGATCACGGTCTTACCAGTGAAAAGTCCCATACAAAGTCCTTTCAAATCGCGACGGGCCTGCCCGTCGACTGCGCGCATCCAACTTCACGCGCCAAAAGCTGAAATGCAACTTTAGCGGGTTCAAGCGAAAAATAAAGCCCATGGCAGGCGAACGGCGCAACGTCTTTCGGCGAAGGGAATGTCAAGTACAAACTGGATAAAGTGGCCGAGTTTTTGCTATCGACGCGAGCCATCGAACACGTTTTGAAACTTTGCTGCGGCGCGTGGGATGTCGGCGCGAGACTTTATCATAGGGTGACGAACAACGATGAGGAGCACATGCCTATGACAGACGAGCTGGACCCCCAGACTCAACAGCATATTGATGATTCCGCAGACGTCACTGCAGATGCCGACGCTGTGACCTGCGATGATATTGACCTCGACGACCCCATCTTAGACGAAAGCGCTACGGCGGAAACCCCCGGCGCCGAAGATGCAGGCAAGCAAAACGACGATGCGCCCGCTCAGGACGACCGCCCCGTACAGGATGCTGCTCCGCAAGCTGCGGGCCCTATCGAGATTTCTTCGGAAGAAGAGCTCGACGCCGTCATGGACTCCATGATGGATGCCGTCAAAGCGATGAAAGACGCCGTGGCCGACGCTGACGTTGACGCCGAGGAAGAGGAGGCCGCCGAGGCAGCCTCGACCTTCGTACCCGGCGAGACTCCGGTTGCCGACCAGGGCAGCGCCATGCCCTCGTTTCTGCAGCTCGAGCATCCCACGATTGGCGCCGATGCGGTCGACCCGCACGCAGCAGGCTTTTCTGTGGTCGAGGGCGGCACCGGCAATATCGCCACGCCGCAGGCTACCGATGCGGACGCTGCCGACACCGCTCGCCCGACCACCCCGCACTCCCCCGCCGCGAGCCGCGATCTGGGGACCGCTGTCTCGAACACTGCGAACGCCGTGGGCACCTTTATCGCCCAGGGTGCCTCGGCCATGCGCGAGATGAACGCCGCGAAAAAGGCACTTGCCGATGCCCGCGCCCACCTGGCCGAACTTGAGCAGCGCATTGCCGATCAGGCCGAGGAACTCGAGACGCGCCAGGATATCGCAGGCCGCTACGACCAGATCGTCGCCGACCAGCGCCAGGCGATTGCCACGGCCCAAAAGACTGCAGCGGCCGCCGAGATTGATCGTGATGCCCACGCCTCCAAAGCGACAGAGCTCAAGGGTCAGCTCGAACAAATGAAGACAGAGGATGACGCGACTGAGCTCCGCCTGAAGGCCGCGCTCGACGCCGTGGAGGCCCGCGAGGCGAGCTCACGCGAGACCGGCAACCGCCTCGTTCGACGTCTTGAGGATTCCAAGCGCATCCGCGACAAGGTGAAGGCAGAGCGAGACGCCGGCATTGCCGCCGCACAACAAACCGTCGACGCCACGCGCGCCCAGCTCGAGACGCTGCGTCATGAGTATGCCGAGCTGCAACGCAATCCCTCGGCAAATCCCGCCAACTATACGGTGCGCACCAGCGAGCTCTCGATGCAGATTTCCGACACGGCAGATGCCCTGCGTAAAGCCGAAGAAGATGTCCCGCGCATCACCGCCGACCTTGAGCACTCGCTTGCCGCAGCCGAGCAGGCCGTCGAGCAGGCTCAAGCCCCTATCGCCGACGCAAAACGCGCGCACCAAGCCGTGACGACCGAAGCCGATGCCGCGCGCGACGAGCTGCAGACGGCGAAGACCGCCGCCGCGACTCGTCAGCGCGAACTGCGCGAGAAGATCGCTGCCGAGGACAAGGCACGCCGCGACCAGGAGCAGACCATCGCCAACGCCCAAACAGATGCCGCACATGCGCAGTCGATCATCGAACAGGCGACCGAGGTGCACGACCACCCAGAGATCACTGAGTCGCTTGCAGGATCCTTGGCCCGAGACAAAGCCGAACACACCGAGACCGAGCGAGAAGTCGCCCAGCTCGAGGCCACCGAGGACGCGGTGCGCGAGCGTACCCGCGACTCACGCATCAAATTCACCGGCGCCATCGTCTGCATTGTCGCCGTAGTCCTCGTGATCATCCTCATCTGGCTGTTCGCGAGCAAGTAAACCACTCCCCAACGACCACAAGCCAATCATTGGGGACGTTCTTAAACGACTAGTCAAACAAGAACGTCCCCAACGACTAGCCCAATGACGAGAGTGGATAATCTCCCACTTTGAGCCCCCAAGCAGGCCAAAAACGGGAGATTATCCACTCTCATTCTGCAGGCACTCATTTAAGTACGTCCCCAATGAGTACCCCAAACGACTAGTCCGGACCAAGGCGACGCCGATGTCTTGGCAACGCCAGCGAGCGGGTCGCATTTGAGACAAGGTGACGTGAAACGAAAGGGCGCCGACCTTCTGGTCGCGCCCTTGAAGTTGAACGTCAGATTGTCCAAATGCGGCCCGC
>UQZI01000125.1 GCA_900545555.1 uncultured Collinsella sp. | reverse complement strand
CGCCGAATGCTCGCCATCGAAATTTATCGATGGCCTATTTCAGACTGTAATGGGCACTCATTGGGGACAGACTTAAATGAGTGCCCGCAGAATGAGAGTGGATAATCTCCCGTTTTTGGCCTGTTTGTGAGCTCAAAGTGGGAGATTATCCACTCTCGTCATTTGAGTGTCCAGAAATCCTCGCTCGGTTTGGCACTTGCGGTCGGGCGGCCAGCAACATCCACACAGGGGGTCGACCGTTCGCCGACCGATATCGACCGTTTGCCCGTTCGGCTCACAATCTCGTCATTAAAGCGGTTCAATGACGCTTAAAGTCAATAACAGAGCTCAGCTTGAGTGCGACTCCCTTCGAGGCATGATCGGGCGGCTCGTCGATTTGCGCCCGCGCATGCACGCCATGCGTCGCCGTAGAACGCCGTTGCCGAAGGGAAGAACTGTGAAGGTCGTCAAGCGAATCAACAACAACGCAGTCATGTGTACAGACTCAAAGGGTCGGAGCGTCGTTGCGTTTGGCAAGGGCATCGCCTTCGCTATCGACAAGGGGGCGGGCGATCTGCCGCTCGCCTCTATCGAGCGCACCTTCTACAACGTGGATGAACATTACCTGGCGCTTCTCGAGGAGCTGTCGCCCCGTGTGCTCGCGGTCTCTGCCGAGATCATTCAGGCCGCCGACCTGGAGCTTCCCTACGAACTCAGCCACAACGCCGTGCTCGCCCTCGCAGACCACATCACTTTTGCTCTGCAGCGCGCCAAACGCGACATTACCGTGCAAATGCCGCTCGCCTATGACGTGGCGCAGATGTATCCCATCGAATACAAGGTGGGCGTTTTTGCCCTTAAACGCATCTTCAACAACCTCAATGTGGAGCTTGCAGAGAGCGAGGCCGTGGGGGTTGCCATGTGCCTGCTCAATGCGCGCCTGGCGCCCGAGAGCGAGACCGAGACTGACGCCGAGGCCCGCGACGATGAACGTCTCATCGGTGCCATCATCGCAAGGATCGAGGAGACCTACGGAGTCGAGGTCGATCGCAACGGCTTTGAGTTTGCGCGCTTCGCTACCCATATTCACTATTTGTTCGGGCGCATCCGTACCGGTGAGCCCATGAACACCGACGGTGCGGAACTTTACGGAACCGTGCGCGGCGAAATGGGACGCTCGGCTGAGGTCCTCGACTATGCCTGCGCGCTTATCGAGGAACATTTCGGATGCCAGATCAGCGACTCCGAGAAGCTATACGTGCTCATGCACATTCATCGTATCTCGCACCCCCGGGTGTAGAAATACCGTGGCAGCGTCGGTTATCGCTGCAGGTAAACCGGCCTGAGGCCGCCGCGAAGCTCCCCATACCCCTTACAAATCGCGGCAGCCGGGCGACGGGTTGTTAAGGGCGCCGGTAAAGCGTCAGCGGGTAGGACCCGCGAGAAAAAGGGAGGTCATTATGGCCGACAACAAGCGGATTGCCGAGGACGTGCTCGCAGCCGTCGGCGGCAAGGAGAACGTCTCGGGCGTGACGCACTGCATGACGCGTCTGCGTTTTACGCTCAAGGACAACGGTATCCCCGATACCAACAAGGTTAAGAAGATTAAGGGCGTTATCGGCGCCCAGGAGTCGGGCGGCCAGTACCAGGTCATCATTGGCCAGAACGTGCCTAAGGTCTATGACGAGGTGTGCGCGATGGGCGGTTTTGCCAAGAGCGCCGCGATCGATGAGAACCTTGACGCGCCCAAGCAGAAGCTCACGCCCAAGGTGATTGGCAACAATATCCTCAACTATCTCTCCGGCTCGATGGTGGCGCTCATCCCCATCCTTATGGCCGGTGGTCTCTTCAAGTGCATCGGCACGCTTATCGGCCCGCAGGTCTTCAACCTGGTGCCCGAGACCGACCCTACCTATCTGCTGTTCTACACGTACCTCTTTGATGCGGCGATGTACCTGCTGCCCGTCTACCTGGGCTACACCGCAGCTAAGAAGCTCGGCGCCAGCCCCGTTCTCGGCATGTTCTGCGGCGGCATCCTGATCTGCCCGGATATCGTGGCACTCGCTCAAAGCGGCGAGACCTCGCTCACCGTCTACGGTATCTCCGCGCCGCTTCAGAACTACCAGCAGACCGTCCTTCCGATCCTGCTTTCGGTGGCCGCTCTCTACTGGGTCGAGAAGTTCTTTAAGAAGATCGTGCCCGACGTGCTCTCTACCGTCTTCACGCCGTTCTTTACCATGATCGTTATGGTACCTGTCGAGTTTATCGTGCTCGCCCCCATCGGCAACGAACTCGGCAACCTGCTCTCTGCCGTCCTTTTTGGCATGGCCGATACTGGCTTTGGTTTTTACGTCGCCATGGCTATCGTCGGCGGCCTCTGGCAGCTCTTTGTGCTCACCGGTATGCATATCGCCGTCATCATGCCGGCGCTTGCTACCTTCATGGCACTCGGTCAGGACAAGTTCATCTTCGTTGCCTCCAACTTTGCCATGATCGCCGTGTGGGGCACCGTCTTTGGTGCGGCACTTCGCATTCGCAACAAGGAGCAGAAGACGCTCACCTTTGGTTATGTTGTCTCCGCCATCCTCGGCGGCGTGACCGAGCCTGCGCTCTTTGGCTGCGTCATGCGCTTCAAGCGCCTTATCCCTTGCATGATCGCCGGTGGCGCCGTCTCGGGTCTGCTCGCCGGTATTCTGGGCGTTACGCTGGGCATGCCTGGTGCTAACTCCAACTTCCTGGTGTTCCTGGGCTACCTCACTCCGGGCATGGGCAACCTCGTCAACTTTGGCATCTGCTTTGCCGCGGCCTTTATCGTCTCCGCCGTGCTCGCCTTCTTCTTTGGCATCACCGAGGCCGACCAGGCCGAGCTCGACGAGGAGTAGCGCTCCCTACAGGCATTTTCCTCCTCAAAGACAGTTCAACGCAAAGGGGCGCCGCCGGGATAATCCGACGGTGCCCCTTTTTCGTGGCACTCATTGGGGACAGACTTAAATGAGTGGTCGTTGGGTGTTCCTATAGTTTTGTCAACCGTCGGGGCTACTCCCGGTAGGGCACCCGGTCGCGCATCACGGCGTATATCGCCCTGAGCCGCTTCCTCGCGACGGCCTTGAGCGCCCGCCCGTGCCCCATGCCCCGCGCCCTGCAGGCCCGGTAGTACTCGCCGTAGCGCCCCGAGGACCTCACCAGGCTGTTGCACGAGAAGATCAGCAGGGACTTGAGCCTCGCGTCGCCGCGCCTGGACGCCCTGACCGACCTCACCGACGTTCCGGAGCTCCTCACCCTCGGGGCTATGCCGCAGTACGAGGCCAGGTGGTCGTGGTCCGGGAACCTCCCGATGTCGACCGACACCGCGAGCTGCGCCGCGGTCCTCGGGCCGATGCCGGGCACGGTGAGCAGGCACGCGTAGGTCTCGTCGCCCTCGAGCAGCGCCGCCGTCTCGGCCTCGAGGGCCCCGGCCTCGTCGAGGGCCTCCGATATCCGGGCGGCCAGGAACATGACCTGCCTGTTCTCGGCCTCGACGAGCGCCGGCGGGGGCGCGGTGGAGGCGGCCGCGGCCTCCCCGGCGGCCCAGGCCCGCGGGCCCCC
>UQZI01000124.1 GCA_900545555.1 uncultured Collinsella sp. | reverse complement strand
CCCGACCTGGTCATGCGCTTTTCGAAGGACGGCTTTGCACCCGACTTTGACCCCGCGCCGTTTTGGCAGCAGATGGCCGAGTGCGCCCACGACACGGGCCGCCGCGTTGAGGTCTCGACGGCTGCGCCGCGCAAGGGGCTCGACGACTACTATCCCGCGACCGGGCTGTTGCGTTGCCTCGCCCACGCCGAGGTGCCGATTACTTTTGGCTCGGACGCACACCGCGCCTGCGACATCTGCTGGAACATCCGCGAGGCTCAGGCCCACGCCTACGACTGCGGCTACCGGGCCTTCGATATCCCCCACCCCACCGGCGAATGGGAATCCACGCCCCTCGCCTAACTAGTCATTGGGGACGTTCTTAAATGACTAGCGGCGGCGAGCGTTGAGTTCGCCGGCCAGTTCGTCGAGGGTGATACCGTAGCGTTCGAGCGTTACGAGCAGATGGTAGACCAGGTCGCCGGCCTCGTAGCGGATGTGATCGTGGTCGTTATCCTTGCAGGCCATGATCACCTCACTCGCCTCCTCGGCAAGCTTCTTGAGCAGCTCGTCCTCGACGTCGGTCAGCAGGCGAGCGGTATAGCTCTCCTCCGGCGACGCATCGCGACGTCCGCGAATCACCTCGGCCAGCCCCGTCAGCGTCTCGCCGATATTTCCATCCTGAACATTTGCGGTGCGTACACCCATAGTTCAATCCTTTCTGGTAACCGAGCGTCTAATCGAGCGCCCGCCCTACGCGAGTTTCTTAAAGAAGCAGGTACGGTTGCCGGTGTGGCAAGCCGGACCCGGCGAGTCGACCTTGACCAGCAGCGTATCGCTATCGCAGTCGGCCCAAAGCTCCTTGACCACCTGCATATTGCCGCTCGTCGCACCCTTATTCCAGAGCTCCTGACGGCTGCGGCTCCAAAACCACGTGGTACCGGTCTTAAGCGTCAGCCCCACCGATTCCTCATTCATCCAGGCAACCATAAGCACCTCGCCAGTGTCATACTGCTGAACAACACAAGGAATCAGCCCGCGAGCGTCGTACGTAAGATCAGACGCTTCTATTACCTCAGTCATCATTTCTCCCAAGTAATTACCGTAAACCCCACAGGTCGGCGAGGGTTGTCCAGGTGCCGCAGGTTGCCGCGAAAGAGGAGCGACGCGTACTTTGGTACGCGAGCGACGGTTTGAGCGGCAAGATGCGGTGCCTGGACAAGCCGCAGCGCAGCCCACAGCATTAGAAGTCCAGCCTCACAGGAATACCTTGAGAGGCCATATACTCTTTGACTTCGCGAATGCTGAAGGTTCCAAAGTGAAAGACGCTCGCCGCCAGCACGGCATCGGCCTCGCCCTCGATCACGCCCTCGGCAAAATGCTCGAGCGTACCCACGCCGCCGCTCGCAATAACGGGAATCGGCACCGCGCGCGCCACGGCACGGGTGAGTGCCAGGTCAAAGCCGGCCTTGGTGCCGTCGCGGTCCATGCTGGTGAGCAAGATCTCGCCGGCGCCGCGACGGGCCGCTTCCTCGGCCCACGCCACCGCGTCGATACCCGTGGCGTTGCGGCCGCCTGCCGTGAAGACCTCCCACTTGTCAGCACCCGGCTCTCCGGGCAGGCCGACGCGCTTGGCATCGATCGCCACGACCACGGCCTGGCTGCCAAACGCCGCGGCGGCCTGGCTAATCAGCGACGGGTCACGCACGGCCGCCGAGTTGAGCGACACCTTGTCGGCACCGGCGGCAACCATGGTCCGCATGCCCGCCAAGTCGCGAAAGCCGCCGCCCACGGTATAGGGAATAGCGAGCTCCTCGGCCGCGTGCGCCGCCATCTCGATGGTCGTCGCGCGGTTGTCACTCGTCGCGGTAATGTCCAAAAATACGACCTCGTCCGCACCTTCGCGGTCGTAGGCGCGCGCCAGCTCCACCGGATCGCCTGCATCGCGCAAGCTCACAAAGTTGACGCCCTTGACCACACGGCCGTCCTTGACGTCCAAGCAGGGAATCACGCGTTTGGTAAGCATGGGCTACTCCTCCCCTCGGGCGGCGGCCAGCGCCTGGGCCAGCGTAAAGTTGCCCTCGTAGAGCGCACGACCGGTGATGGCACCCTCGATGGCGTCCTCGCCCACCGCGGCTAGCGCGCGGATATCGCCGAGCATCGAGATACCGCCCGACGCCACGACGGGAAAGCCCGCGACCTCGGCCACATGGCGATACGCCGCCACATCGATGCCCGTCTGCATGCCATCACGCGCGATGTCGGTATACACCAGATGCTTAAAGCCCAGCTCGGTAAGCTGCGCCACGGCATCGTCGAGCGCCACGCCCGCGCCGTCGCGCCAGCCGTTCACCTTAACCTGGCCGTCGCGTGCGGCAATGTCGGCGACCAGCAGCTCGCCAAAGCCTTGGACCGCCACCTCAGCAAAACCCGGCTCGGTCACCAGCACGGTGCCCAGTGCAATGCGGCGAGCGCCATAGCCGGCCAGCTCGTCGATGCGCGCGAGCGAGCGGACGCCGCCGCCCACGTCCACGGACAGACCGTCGACGCCGCAGATGGCCTTAATCGCCGTCGAGTTGGCGGCACATGCGTCCTCGTCCTCGCCAAAGGCAGCGGACAGGTCGACGACGTGCACCCAGCTTGCGCCCTGCTCGGCAAACGAGCGGGCGACGGCCACGGGGTCGTCGGAATATACCTTGCAGCGACTCCGGTCGCCGCGCTCCAAGCGCACAACCTTGCCGCCGATCAGATCGATTGCGGGAAACAGAATCATCGGCCGGCCCCCTCGACGATGCTCACGAAGTTCTTAAGGATGCGCTGACCCAGCGCAGAGGATTTCTCGGGATGGAACTGGCAGCCCCACACGTTGCCGTGACGCACGATGCACGGGAAGCTCCGCGTGTAGTGCGTGCGCGCCAGCACATCGGCGGCATCTGCATCGTCGGCCACCGCATAGCTGTGGGTGAAGTACATGTTGGCGCCCTCGGCAAAACCGGCGAGCAACGGATCGGCCGCACCGGCGGGCGTCATGTGCACCTGGTCCCAGCCCACGTGCGGGACCTTCAGGCGGCTTGATTCCAGGTGCGTGCACGAACCACGCATAATACCCAGGCCATCGACCCAGGGACCACCAGCCTGCTCGGAGGCAGCGTCGTCCGCGTCCGCACCCTCATCCGCAGGCACGCCCTCGTTGCCGCGCTCAAAAAACAGCTGAAGGCCCAGGCAGATGCCGAGCAGCGGAGTTCCGGCGACGACGGCATCGAGCACCGCGTCCGCCTCGCCGTTCTGGCGCATAAAGGCGATCGCGTCATAGAACGCGCCCACGCCCGGGATGACCAGGCCGTCGGCATTGCGGATCTGCTCCGGATCGTCCGACGTGCAGGCGGCGGCACCGGCGCGCGCAAGCCCGCGCACAACGCTCGACAAGTTGCCCTTGTGGTAGTCGACCACCACGATCTTCGGTTCGCCCACGCGACCCTCCCTTTTCCCATTCAAAACCTGCCAAAAAGGGACAGGTTTATTTTGGTCGGTTAAACGTTCACCCACCACATGAGACGGCATTTCCGCAGATAAAACCTACCAAAATAAACCTGTCCCTTTTTGGTAGGTTACAGCGAGCCCTTGGTGCTGGGAATGCCTTGCACGCGGGAATCGAGCTCGCAGGCATGGCGCATCGTGCGGCCCACGGCCTTAAAGGCGGCCTCGATAATGTGATGCGAGTTGCCGCCCGCCAGCTCGCGCACGTGCAGCGTGAGCTTGGCGTCACGCGCGAAGGCATAGAAGAACTCGACGGCCAGCTCGGTATCGAAGCTGCCCACGCGCTCAGTCGGCACGGGCAGCTCGCAGTAGGCCTGCCCACGGCCAGAGATGTCAACGGCAGCCATCACGAGCGTCTCGTCCATGGCGATCGCCGCATCGGCAAAGCGCGTAATGCCCGCCTTGTCACCCAGCGCCTGGCAAAACGCCTCGCCCAGCACAATGCCCGTGTCCTCAACGGTGTGGTG
>UQZI01000123.1 GCA_900545555.1 uncultured Collinsella sp. | reverse complement strand
TCATGCAGATCCGCTTGGTAAGGAAGATGTTGCACACCATACCGGCCATGATGCTGATGCTCATCACAAACATGATCGTGCCCAGCGCGGAGGGGTCGTCGGCGGCGGAGAAAGCCGCCAGGCTTTCATAGCCGGCACCCGTGGCGGCCAGGTCGGCCGCCATCAGTTCGTATTGGAGAGAACCCACCACAGACAGGCGGAACCAGGGCCAGGGAGCGCCCAGCAGAGGGGCCAGGGAGAACAGGCCGATGATCACAGCGATGGAGGGAACAATGGAGAATGCTACGCAGCCGCGCATGGCGGAATTGAAGTCCTCCTTGGACACGCCCAGCACGTCGACCGGCCCCAGCATGACGTTCTGCAGCACCGTCATATGCGCGAACAGGTTGAACTGCTGAAACACCATGCCCAGCTCGGCACGCATGCGGGCAAGATCCTTGCCTTCCTGCGGCAGGGGCTCGCCCTCGATGAGAATCTCGCCCGAGTCGATGGTCTCCAAGCGGTTGATGGTGCGGCACATGGTCGACTTGCCCGAGCCAGAGGGGCCGATCACGACGACGACCTCGCCACGGTCGACCGAGAGATTGATGTCGTTGAGGACGTGTAGATCGCCATAGTGCTTATCGACGTGTCTGAGCTCGATCAGCGGCTGATTGCCGGTGGAAGAGGTGCTCTGTGCCATGGTGCTCGGCTCCTTATGACTCGAAATGGTAAAGCGTTAGCGGATGATGGCCGCGCCGGTCTTGTGCGAAACGTAGACAGCGGCCTTGTTAATCGCGACGTTGATGAGGATGTAGATGACCGCGATAACCAGGTAGACCGACACGAGGGCGTCGTAGTTGGTAATGAGCACGCGGGCATTTTGCATGAGGTCGGGGTAGCTCACCACATAGGCGACGGTGGTGTCTTTGACTACGACCACAAGCTGCGAAATCAACGACGGAATGATAAACCGAATAGCCTGCGGCAATACGATTTTAAAGGTGATTTTAGCCTTGGAGAGACCGAGTGCCTGGGCGGCTTCGACCTGGCCGCGCGGCACGGCGTTGACGCCGGCGCGGAAGATCTCGGCCAGCACGCCGGCCGCAGCGAGCGCGACAGGCAGCGTGAGCATCCAAAACGACGGCAGTGCGATCTTGTACTGGGGCAGCACCAAAAAGAAGAAGTAGATGAACAGCAGGCTCGGTACGCCGCGGAAGAAATCGGTGAGCACGCGGCAAACCAGCTGGAGCGGCTTAATGTCGCTGGTGCGGCCGAGCATAAGGGCTAAGCCCAGCACCAGTGCGATGGCGCCAGCGGTGAGTGCGACTTTAACAGTGCCCTCAAAGCCGGCAAGCAAGAACTTCCAGGTGGTGAGGTGCGTAAAGAAATACCAATAGTGGACCGAAAGCTGACCGGTCACATAAAAGCGCTGCAGTACCAGGATGGCGAGCGCGGCGACAGCAACAAGCGAGATGGCGGTGCCGATGCGAATCTTGGCGCGCATCTTGGGGCCGGGAGCCTCGTAGAGCGCATCGCGCATGGTGAGTGCGGAGGTGGAGTGCTTGCTCATCGGAGGATCCTCACCTTCTTATCGATATAGTTGCCAATGTGGCTCACCACAAAGGCTGTGCCCAGGTAGCCGAGCGCCGAGATAAAGAACGCGGCGACGCCGCCGAGCGAGCGCGTGTTGATGTAGCTCACTACGCCGGTGAGCTCCTGCGGTTTAAGCGGCACCTGACTGCCGAGCGCGGTGGTGAGCATGACGGCGATAAAGAGGTTGGTCATGGGCAGCACGCTCGAGCGCAGCGCCTGCGGAATCACGATCTTGGCGAGGATACGGCTGAAGCTCATGCCCAGCGAGCGGGCGGCTTCCACCTGGCTGACACCGACGGTGTTGATGCCGCTCATAAAGTTCTCGGAGCCAAAGGCAGAACCCAAGAGCACTGTGGCGACGATGACGCAGGTGCGGTAGGGCAGGACGACCTTGAGCGGCGGCAGCGCGTAGACGACGATAATGAGCAGCGCGATGCCGGGGATGTTACGGAAGACCTGAACATACAGGTCGCCAAAGACGCGCAGCGGCTTGAGCGGCGACACGCGCATCACGGTGACGGCGACGGCCAGCACCATGGCGATGGCGGCGCCCATCTGCTTTTTTAATGCCTTGGTATCCATACGGACCCCTTTCTTTCCCCTTTCATCCCAGATGACCCTCGAGAAGCCCGGAAGGGGAGCCCGCGCTTTCGTGTTGGATGTTGCTTGTCCATCCTTTAGACATGGAATCGAGAATACCATAATTCTTACGATTTCCTTATGAGTTTTCGGGAGCTTACATTCCGACAGATTTATGGGTCCACCTCGGGTTATGCGCAGGGGTATGTGAACACTATTCACCTTATTTGACCCCTCTCCATCGCAGCCATAAGTCCCTCTTAAGGCTTGCGACTGCAGCGCCACGCCATCGCATACATTCATCCTCCACCGAGCTTCGCCTTAACCCTTCCCGCTCGCTATACTGATGCAGAACGTGTCATTTTTTGCCTGCTAAACGGGCTATTTGTTGGGAGGGCCCATGCCTGCCGCCAATCAACCCAAGGGAAGTGTTTCTGCCGGATCGATCAAACCGGTGACGCGCAAAGCCGTCCGTTGCCAGCGCGAAGTCGCCTGGCTGGTCACGCAAGCGGCCGGCAAGCTCGTCGCCACCACCGACGACGTCAACGCCCCCACGCCCAGCTTTGTGCTGGCGGCGGCGTTGTCGTACACCCGCGAGCAGGAGCAGACCGCCCAGGAGGACGGACACGCGATTGACTACGAGGCCGTCATGAGCCCCGACCTTGCGAGCTTTTGCCAGGCTGCGGGGCTGCCCGCAGCACCCAACGCGCTTTCGGACGCGGGCTACATGTTCACGCTCTCGGGCGCGGACCTCATCCGCGACCTCTACGCCTACTGTAATGACCTGGGCGAGCGCATGGGAGATTCGGCGCAGGTCAAACCGGGTTACGCGATCAAGCTCGCGCTGCGGCTGTTCTTGCTGAACGACGCCTCAGCCGCCACCGCCTCCGATGGCAAAACCTCGGCATAAGCCACCGCCAAAAGCGCCGGGCCGGGAAATCAATCCTGGCCCGGCGCTTGTTCGTTCTACTTGTCCCCGTCCCCTGCGGGCGAGTTCTTTTGGTTGCGGCGGTTACTCCAAGTCACGTTGTGTTCCTTGTAGTAATCGGGCGCCTCGTTGCCGCTCGCGCTAATGGGGTCGTTGCCGGTCAGGGTATCGGCAATATCCTGTACGAACTTAGCGAACAGGCTCGAATCGTCGGTCTCAGACGAATCAAAGTCAAAACCGAACTCCACCGCGCCGCCAATGATCTTGTCCACGCACTCCGGATCGTCGCCGTCCAGCCAAATGACCACGGTGTACTTGTCCACATCGCCGTGGCTAATGGTCGTTACCACGTCTTTGGACGCAAACGGCTCGGTGTTGGGCTCGGGGTTGCCATCGGTCGCAGCCGCCGCATAGGTAGTAGGCTCGCCGTTGCGATACACCCTCACGCGCGCGGCCTTCTCCACGCCCTTGCTGGCGCTGACCACCTTGAGCTTGGCGCTGTAGCCCAGATCGGTCTTGCCGGCGTTGCGGATATAGAAGGTGTACGCCACATAGTTCTTGCCGTTGTGGCTGCCGTCGATGTTATCCAGGTTGTCGGGCAGGTCGTCGGCAGCGATATTGGTGCCGTTGTCCACGGCGTCGGCCGCCAGGCGCGCGGTGGCGTTGTTAAAGTCGCCATTGTCGGCAATGGCCACGCCGCGGCGGAACAGCTCCAGGCGGTTGAGGTTGATGGTGAAGTTACCCATGTTTTCCTGCATAAACGACAGGGCAAACAGCACGCCAAAGGCAAGCGCCAGCACCACGAGGGCTTTTTGTAGCTTGTCCATGCGCAGCAGCGCCGTGCCGATGCGCTCCATGCGGCGCTTGGGCATGTACATGGACACGACCGCGTCGGGGTCGATGTCGTCGAGGTCCTGGTCGGCCAGCGCCTGCTCCAGCTCCTCGA
>UQZI01000122.1 GCA_900545555.1 uncultured Collinsella sp. | reverse complement strand
TTTTCGCCCGTGAACGGTTTTTAAACCAATCTGAACAATATCGAACACAGTTAGCGGCAACCCAAACAGGACCGCACCCTAACGCAAATCGCGCACCGTATCGCCCTCTACGAGCACACCGGGGATCAGCATGTGCTCCACGCCAGACGCACCCCCCTCGGCGCCGGCGATCTTGTCGACCGCCCACATGCCGACGCGCTTGTTGTCAAAACGCACCGTGGTCAGGCGACGATCGGGCACGATATCGCCCAGGCTGTCATCAACACCCGCCACGCTCACGTCCTCGGGCACGCGCAAGCCGCTGTCGCGCAGCGCTGCAATTGCGCCATTTGCCATCTGGTCGTTTGCCGCGTAAATCGCCGTCATGGTGCGATCGTGCTCGGCCAGATATCTGCCGGCCTCGTAACCGCTGTTGGCAGACCAGTCGCCCTCGAGCGGCTCTGCCGGCTCGATGTGTTTACGCTCGAGTGCATCCTGCCAACCGGCGCGACGAAATTGCTCGTCGACCGAGAACGACGGGCCGCCAATATAGCGAATCTGCTCGTGCCCCAGCTCAAACAGATGGTCCATAAGCAACAGCGAGCAGCCGTAATGATCGGAGTCGACCGTAGTCACCCGCGGGTGCGCATACATGGTGACGATAACCGTGCCGATACCCGGTAACGGATCAAACGTCTCAAAATCGGGCGCCATACGGCTCATGCCGATGATGATGCCGTCCACGGGCAGCGCGGCCATACGACGCGTTGCCTCGGCAAGCGAGAATTCCTCGGTCTTGGACATCTCGACCAGCGTGATGGCGCAATTATGCTCGCGAGCTGCGCTGGCGATGCCGTCGATCATTGAGAGGTTCCCAAACTTGGTGACATCGTTGACGCACAGACCGACCGAATGGTAACGGCCGTCGCGCAGCGAGCGACCGGCATAACTCGGACGGAAGCCGAGCTCCTGCATGGCGGCCTGCACGCGCTGGCGCGTCTGCTCGTTGACGTTAGGGAGGCCGTTGGCAACGCGCGAAACCGTCTGCTGCGAAACGCCAGCAGCGCGGGCGACGTCGGCCATGGAGACCGGACGCGTACCTGTATCGTTGGACGGGCGCCTTACCACAGGATCACCTTCACCCTCGCGAGATCTGAATAGCGTGCATGCCGGCCCGGGCAGAAATACGCCCCGCGCCGAAGCCCGCTATCGTCGGACGCATGTTAACGTACTCTACTTTTTCAATCCGCAACTCTTCTGCTCTATAAGTCCATACGGCAATACCGTTCACGGCTTGATTTCTACCGATTACCAGATTCTCAAAAAGTGATAAGTGTTGTGTTATGAGTACGTTAACATAGCCCGTAACGTGCGGCATCGTAGATGCTGAGTTTATGCCACTTCAGATTGTTAACGTACTCACTACGACGGAAAACTCGTCAGTATGCGCCAAGGAAAGGACCCTCATGACCACCCCCGACAAAAAGACACTCGCCACGCTCACCAAGCTGTTTGAGGAGGAGTTTGGCCCCATCGGCGATCGCCAGGTGCTCTATGTGCACGCGCCCGGCCGTTCCGAGATCAGCGGCAACCACACCGATCACGAGGGCGGTCACGTTATCGCCGGCTCGCTCGATGTCGCCGTCGACGGCATTGCCGTGGCGACCGATTCCAACAAGGTTCGCGTCGCCGACGAGGGCTATCCTACGTTTGAGATCACGCTCGACACGCTGGATATTCAAGAGTCCGAGAAGGGCACGTCCGCAAGCCTCGTGCGCGGTATGGCCCACGAAATCGCTGCTCTGGGCGTTGAGCCCCAGGGCTTCGACTTTGCCTTTACCTGCTCCGTCCCCTCGGGTGGCGGCCTTTCTAGCTCCGCCGCTGTCGAGGCGGCTTACGGCCGCGCCATGGAGACGCTCTGGGGCGCGCCCGCCATTGAGCCCGTCGCGCTCGCCCAGATGAGCCAGCGCACCGAGAACAACTATTACGGCAAGCCCTGCGGTCTTATGGATCAGGCGGCTGTGTGCCTGGGCGGCCTCGCCTACATGGACTTTGAGGATCAGGCTCAGCCTAAGACCCAGAAGCTCGAGCTCAACTTTGAGGATCACGGCTATGCGCTCGTGCTCGTTAAGGTTGGCGCCGACCATGTGGCGGCTACCGACGACTACGCCGCCGTTCCGCGCGAGATGCAGGACGTCGCCGCCGAGTTTGGCAAGGCACGCCTGTGCGAGGTCAACGTTGCCGACTTTGACGCCAAGCTCCCCGAGCTGCGCGCCAAGCTGGGCGACCGCGCTTGCCTGCGTGCCGTTCACTACTGGTACGAGAACGGCCTGGTCGACAAGCGCTGGGCAGCCCTGAACGCTGGCGACATTGACCAGTTCCTGGTCCTGACGCGCGAGTCCGGCGCCAGCTCTGCCATGTACCTGCAGAATGTTGTTGCCAAGCTGGGTTCCGAGCAGCCTTCCATGTATGCCCTGGCGCTGGCCGAGCACGTGCTCGACGGCCGCGGCGCCGTCCGTATCCACGGTGGCGGCTTTGGTGGCACCATCCAGGCCTTCGTGCCGCTCGATCTGGTCGACACCTTCATTGCCAAGATGAACGGCTGGCTGGGCGAGGGCTCTGCCCGTCACTACGCCATCTCTGACAAGGGGGCTTACGCGGCATGGCTGTAATGACTGACGTGCGAGAGGCCGCGCAGAACCTGATCGAGTACGCCATCCACCGATCGATGATCGGCCAGGACGACCGGATCTGGGCATACAACACCATTTTGGAGTGCATCGGCGCCACGGGTCCCGCACTCGATATGGCCTGGGCGCTCCAGGTTGAGAAACTCTCGCTCTTGCACCCCAATACCCTGCCCGACTTTGATCTTGAAGGCACGCTTGCCGCGCTTTCCGAGGCCGCCGTTACCAACGGTGCCGCCGAGGACACGGCGTCAGGCCGCGACCGCATCGCCATGCGCATCATGGGTGCGCTCATGCCGAGGCCTTCGGTTGTAAACGAGGAGTTCAACGGACGCATGGGCGTCAACGAGCCCCGCGCCGCAACCGACTGGTTCTACGGCCTGTGCTGCGACGCCGGCTACGTGCGCCGTGCCGCCATCGCGCGCAACATCAAATGGAGCACCCCCACCAACTGGGGCGATCTTGAGATCACCATCAACCTCTCCAAGCCTGAGAAGGACCCACGCGATATCGCCGCGGCTGGTGCCGCAAAGAACACGGGCGAGAAGTATCCCGCCTGCCAGCTCTGCATCGAAAACGAGGGCTATCCCGGACGCTCCGCCGCAGCCGACGGCGGCGCTCACCCCGCTCGCCAGAACCTGCGCATTATCCCCATCCAGCTCAACGGCGAGCGCTGGGGTTTCCAGTACAGCCCGTACGCGTACTTTAACGAGCATTGCATTGCCATGAGCTCCGAGCATCGTCCGATGCACGTCGACCGCAAGGGCCTGACCTGCCTGCTCGACTTTGTGGACCTGTTCCCGCATTACTTCATCGGCTCCAACGCCGACCTGCCTATCGTGGGCGGCTCGATTCTGTCGCACGACCACTTCCAGGGTGGCGCGCACGAGTTCCCCATGATGCACGCCGCCGAGGTCTCGCAGTTTAGCGTGCCCGGTTTTAACCAGGTCAGCGGCACCGTGCTGCAGTGGCCGCTCTCGGTGCTGCGCCTGCGCTCGCACGACCGCGCCCAGCTGCTCGATGCCGCCGAGAAGATTATCCTCGCCTGGCGCGAGTGGACCGATGAGTCGGTGGGCGTCATCGCACGCACAGCCGATGGCGTGGCGCACAACACCGTGACGCCCGTCATCCGCCGCGTCGACTCCCGCGGCAATGCCGGAGGCGAGATCTACGAGGCCTACTTGGCGCTTCGCTGCAACATCACGACCGACGAGCATCCGCTGGGCGTGTTCCACCCGCATGCCGAGTACCACCATATTAAAAAGGAGAACATCGGCCTGATCGAGGTCATGGGCCTGGCCATTCTGCCGCCGCGCTTGGTTCCCGAGCTCGGTGCTGTCCGCGAGCACCTGCTGGCGGCCAAGGCCGATGCCAGCTACGATCTTGCCTGCGCTCTCGAGAGCGACGACCTTTGCCGCAGCCACGCCGCATGGGCGGAGGACGTCTTTGCTCGCCGCGCGAACGAGCTTACGGCGGATAACGCCATCGACATCCTGCATGAGGAGGTCGGCGTGGTGTTTAGCCACGTGCTCGACAACGCCGGCGTCTTTAAGTGGGACGAGGACGGACGCGCCGCCCAGCAGCGCTTTATCGACTCACTGTAATGATCCCTTGGGGACGGAGGAAAACGGATCATTTCGTCTTCAAGACAACGGCGCCCGCCGG
>UQZI01000121.1 GCA_900545555.1 uncultured Collinsella sp. | reverse complement strand
TGACGAGGTAGGTATGGTTCGCGTAGGCGCGGGCGCCCTTGGAAACCTGAAGAATAACGGGAGCGTGTTCCTCCTGGCAGGCCTCGGTGATGCCCTGCACGATCTCCATGTTGTTGACGTTGAACGCGCCGATGGCGTAGCCGCCGTCATACGCCTTCTTGAACATTTCGGTAGAGGTAACGAGTGGCATGATATCGTCTCCTTTTGTAAAGTTATTTCAAACGATTGGTACGTTTGGTACTACTTTTATTGTAGCACAGAAAACGGAAAATACAAGAGAAAAGTGAAAAATATTTCCTTAAAAAAGAGAGACAAAGTGTGTGCTTTGTCTCTCTTTCTCTCGTCAGATGTTGGCCTTGATCGTTGCGGCCATCTGATCGGCGGTCAGACCGTACTCGCGCAGCACATCGGCTGCCTTACCGGACTGGCCGAACTGGTCGTTCACACCGATCTTATGGAATTTGCAGTTGACCTTGCCCATGAGGACGTCTGCCACCGCGTCGCCCAAGCCGCCGATGACACTGTGCTCCTCAACGGTGATGACCTTGCCGCACTTCTCCGCCCACGCAGTCACACATTCGGCGTCGATGGGCTTGATGGTGTGGACGTTGATGATGGCGGCGTCGATGCCGTCCTTGGCGAGCGCTTCCGCCGCCATGAGGGATTCATTGACCATCAGGCCCGTCGCGAAGATCGCGACATCCTTGCCTTCGCGCAGGACATTGGCCTTGCCGAGAACAAAGGGCTTGACCATGTCACCCTCAAAAACAGGCGTGGCGAGACGGGCGAGGCGCATATACACGGGGCCGTCGAAATCGGCGATCGCCATGGTCGCGGCCTTGGCCTCGTTCGCATCGGCGGGGCAGAGAACCGTCATGCCGGGAATCACGCGCATGAGCGCGAGATCCTCGATGCACTGATGGCTGCCGCCGTCCTCGCCGACGCTCACGCCGGCATGGGTGGCGCAGATCTTGACGTTGAAGTGCGGATAGGCAACGGAGTTGCGGATCTGCTCGTAGGCGCGGCCGGCGGCGAACATCGCGAAGGTGGAGCAGAAGGGAACGAGACCCATCGTGCTCATGCCGGCGGCGGCGTCGACCATGTTGGCCTCGGCAATGCCGAAGTTGTAGAATTTCTCGGGGTGTGCCTTGGCGACCTTGCAGGTCTGGGTCGCGTTGGCAAGGTCGGCGTCGAGCACGACGACCTTATCGTTCTTTTCCACCAGCTCGATCAGCGCTTCGCCGTAAGCCTGGCGGGTCGCAATTTTATCAGCCATGTTCGTTAACCCTCCAATTCCTTCAAAGCCTGATCGCGCTGCTCGGCGTTGGGCGCCTTGCCGTGCCAGCCGACCTGATTTTCCATGAACGAAACGCCCTTGCCCTTGACCGTGTGGGCGAGGATCGCCTTGGGCTTGCCGGGCATCGTCGGCTTCGAGAGCGCGGCCTCCACCGCGTCGAGATCGTTGCCGTCCGGCAGCTCCACAAGGTCAAAGCCGAAGGCGCGCAGCTTTGCGCCGAGGTCGCCGAGGCTCATGACCTGATCGTTTGAGCCGTCGATCTGCAGACCGTTGTTGTCGATGATGACGGTGAGGTTGTCCAGCTTATAGTGGGCGGCGGCCATGTAAGCCTCCCAGATCTGCCCCTCCTGGCTCTCGCCGTCGCCGACGAGGGCAAAGACCTTCGTATCCTTGCCGAGGTGCTTGGCGCCGAGCGCCATGCCGACGGCGATGGACACGCCCTGACCGAGCGAGCCGGTGGAGGCGTCCACGCCCGGGACCTTTTTGGCGTCGGGGTGGCCCTGCAGAATGGAGTGGAGCTGACGGAAGTTCGCGTATTCGTCGCGGGAGATGAAGCCCTTGGCGGCAAGCACCGCGTAATAGCACGGCGCCGCGTGACCCTTGGAGAGCACAAAGCGGTCGCGATCGGCCTTGTGAGGGTCGGCAGGATCGATATTCATTTCCTCAAAGTACAGATACGTCATGATGTCGGCTGCACCGAGCGATCCACCCGGATGTCCCGACTTGGCCGCGTGAACCGCAGTCACGACACCCTTCCTGACCTCATTGGCGACCTTCGCCAGCTCCTGGTTGGTCATACGAATTCCTCTCTTGAGAACAACCCCGGCACCGGATGGCGCGATGCCGGGGGCAACCCGGTCGTTAAGCCTGAGCGACGACCTTCTGCCAGTCAGCCTCAAAAGAGGCGAGGCCCTGGTCGGTCAGCGGGTGTTGCAGGCACTTCTTGAGAGCGGCAATGGGCACGGTCGCGATGTCGGCACCAAGAAGAGCCGCCTGGGTCACGTGGTTGGGCGTGCGGACCGAAGCGGTGATGATCTCGACGGTGTCGTCGACGTTCTTGCCGGTCCAGTCATAGTTCTTGATGCATGTCACGACATTGTCGAGCTGCGAGATGCCGTCCTCGGCGATGTCGTCAAAGCGGCCGACAAACGGGCTGATGTAGCGGGCACCGGCGTTGGCGGCCATGAGGGCCTGCGTCGGCGAGAAAACAAGCGTCATGTTGACGCGCACGCCCGCATCGGCCAGGGCGCGGCAGGCGGCGAGGCCGGCCTCGCACACGGGAAGCTTGACCACGATGTTGGGAGCCAGGGCGGCAAGACGCTTGCCCTCCTCGATCATGCCCTCGGCAGTGGTCGCGGTGGACTCAGCAGACACGGGCAGGCCCTCGCAGAGCTCGGCAATCTTGAGCATATGGGGCTCAAAGTCGGCGAGCTTGCCGCCGGTCTTGGCGTACAGGGACGGGTTGGTGGTGACGCCGGCAAGGCAGCCCCAGCTCTTGGCCTCGGCGATCTCGTCAAGGT
This sequence comes from uncultured Collinsella sp., assembly GCA_900545555.1. Taxonomy (GTDB): domain Bacteria; phylum Actinomycetota; class Coriobacteriia; order Coriobacteriales; family Coriobacteriaceae; genus Collinsella. The sequence goes on along the minus strand of UQZI01000121.1, from coordinate 1,522 downwards.
TGGCGGTATCGATAAAGAACTTCATGGTGCAAACTCCTTCTAAGGAATCCAAAACTCAAAAAATAGGACAAAGGGGATGTCCCTTTGTCCTATGTGCCGGGCCTGCAGCTGGGACATGCCCCAGGCCCGGCGTCGTGTAGGAAAAGCTACTTAGAGAGCCTTCTCGATGCGGCTCGTGACGCCCTTGAGGTTAAGACCGACGACGTACTGCTTGATCGGGCGCTTGATGTGCTCGATCACAAAGCGCTTGCCGTCAATGTCCTGGGCAGCGAGGTTGCGATAGAGCTTCTCGACCTGCTCCTTGACCTCGGGATCGTTGAACGCGTAGTGGCCGGAGACATCCAGAATCTTCAGGCTGAGCTCGTCGTCGGCCAGAATGTCGTCAACCTGCAGGTTGACATCGTCGCCGGTCATCCACTTGCGCCAGCGCTCGGTCTTGATGGCCTTGACCAGCAGCGTGTGATACAGATCGGAGGGATCGTCGCACAGGCCGTTGTCGACCAGAATCTGCTCGGTAGCGCAGAGCTTGAGGTAAGCGCGGGTCTCCTCGGTGCCGTACTGAGGGGCGACATTGGAAGCGGTCACGTGTGCCGGGATGTGCTCGAGCAGCGTCGCGTCGTCCAGGTAGTCGGCGTTGTGCTCCTTCAGGCCCACGCCGTAGCGCTTGGCCATGTCGGCGAGCTCGCGGGCATTCTTAAAGTTGTAATGACCGACCTGCTCGGTCCAACGGGTGAGCGTACCGGTCTGGCCGACGATAAAGGTGGGCATGGGGCAGCCGCGCTTCTCGAGCTCGGGCTGCAGCTGAGAAATGAACTCCTCGTACTTGTCGGTGGAGGTCAGGCCGCCATTGGTCTCCTCGGTACCGACCTCATAGGCAACCTCGGGCAGGTTATGCTCGCGACGGTACTGCTCAAGATAGTCGATAAGATCGATCGTGCGGCGAAGCACCACGTCGAGCGGAATAACCTTGCCGATCTGATAGGGGTCCTTGGTGGGGTCGACCATCAGCAGGTCAAAGCCTGCCTCCATGTCGGCGACAAAGGACTTGCGGGCGAGCTCCATGGCCTCGTCCTCGGGCAGGTGGGCGTTACGCTCCTCGTCGCGCTGCCACGGACCGCCGTGATCGCGGCACAGGTAGTACGGACCGGTATAGCCCACCTCGTCGGCAACCTTCTTAATGTCGGCGGCAAAGCGCGTCTGGTCCCAACCGTTGACGTAGCCGGCGCCCATCTCGTCCATATCGACCTGGTTGCGGCTAGCGATAAACATGGGCGGGAAATCCTCGTCCTTGGCAAGCTCGAACACGGCCTGAATCAGGTTGGGGCTCATGGGGCCAATGCCGACCATGGTTGCGTGATCGCCGCTGTCCTGCAGCTTGAGCATGCCCTGAACGGCCTGGCGGATGGTGAGGTTGGACATTTTGTTCTCCTTCTCCAGAGGATTTTTGACAAAAGTTCCCTGGGACCCAGATGTGGGCCCTATCAGTGCGGATGGATTTTGTTGTGTAGGGGCGGTTGTGCGG
>UQZI01000120.1 GCA_900545555.1 uncultured Collinsella sp. | reverse complement strand
ATCCGCTGCACGTCGGCGTGACCGAAACGGGCACCGAGCGCATGGGCACCATCAAGAGCGTCCACCCCGCCGTCTTTATCGTCGAGGTTGACGAACGTCGCGGCCGCAAGTCGCGTCAGTCCTACCAGTATATCGATGTCCTCACCGGGCAGGTCGAGCTGTTCGACCCCGAGAGCGGTGAGCACATTTTTACCCCGCTCGGCAATCAGCTCGAGGAGCACTAACGGTGACCGATCGGTCCCTGACTCTTTCCGCGCCGGCAAAGATTAACCTCTACCTGGGGGTTCATACCGAGCGCGATGACCGCGGCTACCACAGGGTCGATTCCCTGATGGCAGCCGTCGGTCTTTCCGATTCCGTGACGGTCGCGCCGGCGCAGGCGCTGACCGTCCAGACGGTTCCGGCATCAGATTTTCCCATGCAAAAGAATACGGCGTATCGGGCTGCGGTTGCTATGGCCGAGCATTATGGTTGCGAGGCAAACATCTGCGTGACGATTGAGAAGCGCATTCCATTGTGCGCCGGCTTGGGCGGCCCCTCGACGGACGCGGCCGCGGTCATTGTCGCCTTGGCGGAGCTCTGGGGAATTGATCGCACCGACCCCGCGCTCGACGACATTGCGCGGGGTATTGGTGCTGACGTCCCGTTCTTTTTGCACGCGAGCCTTGCGTTCTACGTAGGTGGGGGAGACGTGCTGGCAACTGAGTATCCCGCGCTGCCCGCAACGCCCGTCGTGTTGGTCAAGCCGCGCGAGGCAAGCGTTTCAACAATTGAAGCCTATCGACGTTTTGACGAGGCTCCGGTGCCTGCAGACAAGCCCGGCGCGATAGCTTCTGCCTTGCATGCTGGTGATGCCGAGACGGCATATGCGCTCATCCATAACAACCTAGGTGTCATTTCCGCACAGATGGAGCCGCAGATTCAAATGGTTCTCGATTGGCTGCGTAAACAGGACGGCACCGTTGCTGTAGATGTGTGCGGATCGGGTGCCTGCTCATTTGCCATTTGCGACACCGCCGCCACGGCCGAAAGGCTTGCCGACGCTGCCCTGCAAAACGGCTGGTGGTCCTGCGCGACGGAGCTCATTCCCAACACGGTTCGCATCGAAGTGCCAAAGAAGTAAAAATTTCTCTAGCACACGACGGAAATCTTTGTTACTATAGTCGAGCTAACGGGTTGTGGCTCAGTTTGGTAGAGCACTGCGTTCGGGACGCAGGGGTCGCTGGTTCAAATCCAGTCAACCCGACCAGAGCATGAGGAGGGACCGCTTCTTGCGGTCCCTTTTTTTAGCTATTGTTGTGATACCGCGATACCCGCGGTATACTCATTCGAGCTTGTCTCGCTGTATTGTGGAGGTCTACATGTTTGGACTGAGGGCTCCTGAGCTCATCATTATTCTCGTCGTTGTCCTGATTATCTTCGGGCCCAAGAACCTGCCGAAGCTCGGCAAGTCCCTCGGCTCTACCGTCAAGAATATCCGTGAGGGTATGGAGGGCGACGATAAGGCCGAGACCAAGCAGGCCGAGGAGGTCGTGGTCGAGCAGTCCGAGGAGGACAAGGAGATCGCTGAGCTCGAGGCCAAGCTCGCTGCTGCCAAGAAGAAGCAGGCAGAGGACAGCGACGCGGACGCAGAGTAGTCCCATCCCTTTGGGGTGAGCACCTGACCGGCTTGCCCGCAGGCTAGCCGGTCTTTTTCGTTTTGTTGACAGTTGATTGTTTGATCAGAGTTGGGGAGATATCCGTATGGACGCAAGCCAGATCGTACTGACCGCTGAGGGCCGCCAGAAGCTCGTCGAGGAGCTCGCTTGGCGTGAGGGCGATTACGCCAAGGAGATCGTCGAGGACATCAAGGAAGCCCGCGCGTTCGGCGACCTTTCGGAGAACTCCGAGTACGATGCCGCCAAGGACAAGCAGGCCCAGAACGCCGCTCGTATTGCCGAGATCCAGGCCATCCTTGCCAACGCTCAGGTTGCTGCCACCACAGGTGATCTGACCGTCTCCATCGGTTCCACCGTTTCGCTGATTGATCCCAACGGTGAGGTCATGGAAGTCACGCTCGTCGGTACCACCGAGACCAACTCGCTCGAGCACAAGATTTCCAACGAGTCTCCGGTCGGCCACGCCATCATCGGTCACGGCGAGGGCGACTCCGTCGAGGTCGTTACGCCTTCCGGCAAGACTCGCGTCTACACCATCGCCAAGATTGCACGCTAGACCACGGTCCCGCGTAAAGGTATGTTTTCGCTCCCTGGGACCGAATCCTGGGGAGCGTTTTAATTTGAGGAGCTAACTTATGGCAGAGAACCAGAACGCCGCCGATCAGGCATCGACGCTCAACGACGAGCGCGCCACCCGCCTGGCCAAGCGCGCCGCCCTGTTCGAGGCGGGCCAGAACCCCTATCCCGAGCACTCCGAGATTGAGGACTACGTCGTCGACATCGAGACTAAGTACGCCGAGCTCACCGATGGCGAGGACACCGAGGACGTCGTGAAGATCGGCGGCCGTGTGGTCGCCAAGCGCGGTCAGGGCAAGATCATGTTCATCGTCGTGCGCGACGCGACCGGCGAGATCCAGCTGTTCTGCCGCATCAACGATATGGACGAGGCCGCCTGGAATACGCTCAAGTCCCTCGACCTGGGCGATATCCTGGGCGTGACCGGCGTGGTCGTGCGTACCAAGCGTGGTCAGCTTTCCGTTGCCCCCAAGAGCGCGACGCTACTGTCCAAGGCCGTTCGCCCGCTGCCCGAGAAGTTCCACGGTCTCTCTGACAAGGAGACCCGCTATCGTCAGCGCTATGTCGACCTGATCGCCAACGACGACGTTCGCGAGACCTTCCGCAAGCGCTCGCAGATCCTCTCCACGTTCCGCCGCTTTATGGAGTCCGATGGCTACATGGAGGTCGAGACTCCTATCCTGCAGACCATCCAGGGCGGAGCTACTGCCAAGCCGTTCATCACGCACTTCAACGCGCTCGATCAGGAGTGCTACCTGCGTATCGCTACCGAGCTGCACCTCAAGCGCTGCATCGTCGGCGGCTTTGAGCGCGTTTTCGAGATCGGCCGCATCTTCCGCAACGAGGGTATGGACCTCACCCACAACCCCGAGTTCACCACGATGGAGGCTTACCGCGCCTTCTCCGATCTCGAGGGCATGAAGGCGCTCGCCCAGGGTGTCATTAAGGCCGCTAACAAGGCTATCGGCAACCCCGAGGTTATTGAGTACCAGGGCCAGACCATCGACCTTTCTGGTGAGTGGGCAAGCCGTTCCATGACCGATATCGTCTCTGACGTGATTGGTAAGCAGGTCACCATCGACACGCCGGTTGAGGAGCTTGCTGCCGCTGCACGCGAGAAGGGCCTGGAGATCAAGCCCGAGTGGACCGCCGGCAAGATCATCGCCGAGATCTATGACGAGCTGGGCGAGGACACCATCGTCAACCCCACCTTCGTGTGCGATTACCCCATCGAGGTTAGCCCGCTTGCCAAGCGCTTTGAGCATGATCCGCGCCTGACCCATCGCTTTGAGCTGGTCATCGCCGGTCACGAGTACGCCAACGCGTTCTCCGAGCTCAACGACCCGGTCGACCAGGCCGAGCGCTTCGCTGCCCAGATGGCCGAGAAGGCCGGCGGCGACGATGAGGCCATGGAGTACGATGAGGATTACGTGCGTGCCCTCGAGTACGGTATGCCTCCCGCGGGCGGCATCGGCATCGGTATCGACCGCGTGGTCATGCTGCTCACCAACCAGGCTTCCATCCGCGACGTGCTGCTGTTCCCACACATGAAGCCCGAGAAGGGTTTCCAGTCCGGTGCCGCTGCTGCCAAGGCCGCCGAGGCCGGCAACGCCGCGAGCCCCTTCGTCAAGCCGCTTAAGCCCACGGTTGATTATTCCAAGATTGCCGTCGAGCCGCTGTTTGAGGAGCTCGTCGACTTTGATACCTTCTCCAAGAGCGACTTCCGCGCCGTGAAGGTCAAGGCGTGCGAGGCCGTCAAGAAGTCCAAGAAGCTGCTGAACTTTACGCTCGACGACGGCACCGGCACCGACCGTACCATCCTCTCTGGCATTCACGGTTATTATGAGCCCGAGGACCTGGTCGGCAAGACCTTGCTCGCCATCACCAACCTGCCTCCGCGCAAGATGATGGGTATTCCCAGCTGCGGCATGCTCATCAGCGCTATCCACGAGGAGGAGGGCGAGGAGCGTCTCAACCTGATTCAGCTCGACGCCTCCATCCCTGCCGGCGCAAAGATGTACTAATTGGTTCCGCCGTTCTACCGAACGGCGGACCAGTCGACGCTGCGCGGGCCGCATTTGGACAATCTGACGTTCAACTTCAAGGGCGCGACCAGAAGGTC
>UQZI01000119.1 GCA_900545555.1 uncultured Collinsella sp. | reverse complement strand
TGTGCTCTCCGTGCGAGCAGGACTGTCCGAGCAGGGAGTAAAGTCCTCCGGCTGCCTCCGGACAGGTCAGATCCACTAGCAGGTCGGATACTCGCCCTCCCAGACGATGCGACGGTACTGATCTGGATCCGTGTCACCTTCCGTGGAGAAGCAGAGCACGGAGCTCGTCTTGTCCAGGCCGATGAGCTCCTTGAGCTCGGCATACTCGGGATCGAGCATGAGAGTCTCGACCAGGCCGGTGGTCACAGCGCCGGACTCGCCGGAGATGACGCGCGGGTCGCCCTTCTCGGGAGCGCCCAGGGTGCGCATGCCGCGAGCGGTGACCCAGTCGGGGCAGGACACGAAGGCAGTGGTGTGGTTGCGCAGGATATCCCAGCCCAGGATGTTGGGTTCGCCGCAGCACAGGCCGGCCATGATGGAGGGCATGTCGCCGTCCACGATGCGCGGATCGCCGTCGCCGGCGGCAGCGCCCTTGTACAGGCAGGCGGCAGGCGCGCACTCAACCACGACGAAGGTGGGCGGGTTATCGGGATACAGGTTGGTGAAGTAGCCCACCACGGCGCCGGCGAGCGAACCCACGCCAGCCTGGACAAACACGTGCGTCGGGCGGTTGATGGCCATCTCGCGCAGCTGCTCGGCAGCCTCGGAAGCCATGGTGCCGTAACCCTCCATGATCCAGGACGGGATCTTCTCGTAGCCCTCCCAGGCGGTGTCCTGAACGATGACGCCGCGCTCGCAGGCGTCGGCCTCGGCGGCGGCCATGCGCACGCACTCGTCGTAGTTGACCTCTTCGATGGTCACCGTTGCGCCCTCGGCGGCGATGTTATCGAAGCGGGGCTTGGTGGAACCCTTGGGCATGTGCACGACGGCCTTCTGGCCCAGCTTGTTGGCAGCCCATGCCACGCCGCGGCCATGGTTGCCGTCGGTGGCGGTAAAGAAGGTGGCCTGGCCAAAGTCCTTGGCAAGCTGATCGGAGGTCAGGTAATCGAAGGTGCAGTCGGCAACGTCCTTGCCGGTCTCGTCGGCAATGTAGCTGGCCATGGCAAACGAGCCGCCCAGGACCTTAAAGGCGTTGAGGCCAAAGCGATAGCTCTCGTCCTTAACGCACAGGTTGGACAGGCCCAGGCGTGCGGCCTGGCCGTCCAGGCGAGCAAGCGGAGTGACGGTGTACTGGGGGAACGACTGATGGAAGGCACGGGCCTTCTTCACGTGGTCGAGACTCATGATTCCCAAGTGCTTGTCATCGCTCTTGGGCATCGTGTTGCCCGCCCACTGGATCTTATCGGCCATACGGTGAACTCCTTAAGTCCTCTCTTGCCGGCCCCCGCATACGCGTTTCAGCCCGATCCCATTCACACGGCTGAACTTTTATGTGGATGCCAAACAAAAAGTTTGTTAGCAATGTTCTATCACACTTTTTGATTGGTATACCTAACGAATTGTTTGTTGCCGTAATCGGTACCTTTTCGCCGCCGAACGGTCACACAACGCAGCGACGCTTTCGTTATTTGCGAACAGGTGTGGTTTATGGCACAGTGAGCCCAAACTAATTTTTAGGAAGGTACCCATGACCCCCGCACAGATTGAGTTTTACAAGCGCCTCGCACACGGCCTGGCGCTCCAATTTGGCCCCAACTGCGAAGTCGTCGTCCACGATCTGGAGACCGAGGACGTAGACCACTCCATCGTAGTGATCGAAAACGGCCACGTCAGCGGGCGCAAACTGGGTGACGGCCCCAGCCATATCGTGTTTGAGTCCATGCACGAAGGCGCCACCGATGTACACGACCGCGAGCCGTACCTCACTAAAACCACCGATGGCAAGCTGCTCAAGTCCTCGACCATCTTTATCCGCAACGATGAGGGCAAACCCGTCGGCATTTTGGGCATCAACTTTGACATTACGCTTATGAAGGCTTTTGAGCGTTCACTCGACGCTTTTACCGGCACCGGCGGCACGGGCTATACCGAGCCCGAGCCCATTACCAAGAACATCGGCGACCTGCTCGAGGACCTGCTGCACGAGTGCGAGCAGTTTGTGGGCAAGCCCGCGGCACTCATGACCAAAGACGAGCGCATTCGTGCCATTGGCTACCTCGACCGTCGCGGTGCCTTCCTCATTTCCAAGTCGAGCGAGCGCGCCTGCGAGTTCTTTGGCATCTCCAAATACAGCTTCTATAGCTACCTCAATGAGGCCAAGGCGGCGGCCGGCGACAAGTAGGCACTCGCCCGGATTGCCCCTCCCCTTTTGGGCGCGAGTTCTGGAAAGCACGAATCCAAGACCGAGCCGCTTGGGAAGTTCCATATAATCGATGTCATTAATATTTCGAAAGGATGGAACAGAATGGCGTTGAGCAAGGCATCATGCACCGGTCGCGGATTGATTCCGGCAATTGGTGGACATGTGCACCGCATGTTCGATGAGGGCGAAGACGACCTGTTTTCGCTGAGCCTTGACGACGTGATGAATGATCGCCCGTGGACCGCCGACGAACTCATGGGCGGCGGGGCTCGCCCGTCAAACCCCAATCCCGCACTTGCGCCTAAGCCCGCATCTGCGCCGACTCCTGCGCAGTCGCCCGTTTCGACGCCCGCGCCTACGCCCGCGCCCACTTCGGCGCCCACGCCCGCTCCCCGCCCCGCAAGCGACCCGTCCGAGACGGCGGCATTTCTCGCTGCAGCGACGCAGGGCAAATCGGCCGACAGCACTGTTATGTACAGCGCCCAGCAGTTGCCTGTTCCTGCGGCACGCAAGCCTCCGGTCGCAAGGCTCGATGAGCCCGTTGCCCGTCAGGTTGCCTACGATTCGTGGGCTGCAGCCGATCTGGATGAGACCTCTACCGGCATGCCGGCGCTCGACGTTCCAGTTAACCCGCTTTTTGCCGCCAACACGAGCGCCGCGGACTATGAGGGCGGTGCGACATATTCCGATTATTCCGATGACTATGCTGGCAACGGTCGCATCGAGACCGAGGACTATGGCAACGCATCGAGCGATTATCTCAACGATCCGTACGCTGCCACGCCTGCACCGGAATATGACCCGGAGGCCGCGTCCGCGCCGGCGTATACCAAAAGCACGGGCGAAGAGCGCTTCGCCGATTATTACGCCGAGGAAAAGGCGCTGCGTTTCTCGGAATTTCCGCAAGCAGTCAAGGTTGCCTTTATCGCCATTGTCATTGCCCTGCTCGGCGTCATTGCATTTGAGGGATTCCGGCTGTTCTCCGGCCCCACCCAAGCGGAGTCGGAGACCCAGCAAAAAGAGAACGATGACGAGTACCTGGACATCAACACCCTCAAGGGCGACCCCAACGACGGAGACGACGAGTAGCGAGGACTGAAGGCGAGGGCTGAAGGCGGCCGCAGAATCCCGCATCCAGCACCGGCTTCTAAGTGCTGTTTTGTCATCCAGCTACACTTTTCCGAAGTTTTAAGGTGCCCATTTCGACACTTTTCCGTACTTTTACACGGCTGATTTCGACACTTTTCCGGATGAAAGCCGAACAATCACTTGGGAAACCAACGCCGTTCACGCATCATTTCGCAGGCGGCGCTATATTTCCGTCCGTACACGTTGATAGACTTCCTCTTGCCCGCAAGGAGCGGGCGCGTTTTATCCAGAGTCGGGGTAGAGAGTTGGCTCCACGATCCCGACGCCAACCGGCCAAGAGGCGCGGTGGCCCTGCCAACATCGATGAAAGGAGTCCGTATGGACAATTTCTCCGTGCGCAGCGAGCGCAACTTCCACAACCTGGTCGTCAAACCGAATCACATGCATCTTCTGGATAAGCCAAATGGCTACGCCTCGGCCATGGTCAAGAGCAGCCTCTCCCACCAGATGCGCCTTACGGTACAGAAGCTCGAGGAAGAGCTCTGTGCTGCCGGCAATCCGCATGTGCTGCAGATCAAGCTGCTTGGAGACGATTCGCGCGAGCCGTCTAGCTGGAAGCTCTTCGCCGACGGCATGTGCGTTGCGGACGGATCCGGCGCCTTTGTTATGGATGCTATCGGCCAGGGCATGATACAAGCCTGTAAGACATGGGGAGATCACGACGCATTTGCCGACATCGCGGAGGCCATCGTTCTAAGCAAAGCTGCATTTGATATCAAGGAGCGCGCTTGTCAGACGCTTTCATATATCGCATGGACAGTTGGTCGGTTCCACGCCCAGCACCTGATCGAGGGCATGGTCGCCGCCGGGGTAAACCCGATGCTGGAAGATCTTCTCAGCGCCCCGCGTAGATTAATCGAGTGCTCTATCGACAAAGATGCATCTACCATAACGGCATGGGGCGTACTCGCCTTGTACCGACCCCAACCAATCCCGTCGGCGCGACTGCAATCTCAAACAGCCACCGGCACCATCCA
>UQZI01000118.1 GCA_900545555.1 uncultured Collinsella sp. | reverse complement strand
GGCCGCGAGAACGAGGGCTTCATCGGGCTGCTGCAGTCGGTGATCCGGCAGCGTCACCGCGACATGCCCGAGGGTTCGTACACGACGAAGCTCTTTACGAAAGGAGCGGCCAAAATCGCGCAAAAGGTGGGCGAGGAAGCCGTCGAGACCGTCATCGAGGCCGTTGCGAACAACAATCCCGATCTGGTTTACGAGGCATCGGACCTGATCTACCACCTGCTCGTGCTGCTCGAGAATCAGGGTCTGTCGATCGCCGATCTGGAGGAGGAACTGGCCAAAAGGCACAAATAGGCACGCAAAATGCGGATATTTTGCTACCTTTAGGACCGTATTCAAACCATTCAGCTAAAGACGAACGACATGGACGATAAGAAAATCGGTATCGCCAGCGACCACGCCGGCTACCAGCTCAAGGAATTCATCATCGGCTACCTCGACTCGAAAGGCTACGACGTGCACGATTTCGGCTGCCACAGCGAGGAGAGCTGCGACTACCCCGACTACGCGCACCCGCTGGCCGAGGCGATTATGGCCGAGTGCGAGGCACGCGGAATTGTCGCGCGCATGGTCGAGGACTTTGCCGCCGTGCCCGGTCGTGGCGTAACGGCGCGCGAGGGGCAGAATGTCATCGCCGCCGGCAACGTACGCCTGATGAACGAGTTGGGCGTTACCGTGCCCGCGGGTCTTACCGAGCAATTTGCCGCCGAGGGCAAAACACCGCTGTTCTTTGCCAAGAACGGCGAGCTTGTCGGCACCATCGCCGTGGCTGACGAGGTCAAAGAGACGAGCGCCGGGGCCATCGCCGCGCTCCGCAAGCTCGGCGTCGACGTGCGCATGCTCACCGGCGACAACCGCGTGACGGCCGAGGCTATCGCCCGCCGCGTGGGACTCACCAGCGAACAGGTCATCGCCGACGTCCTCCCCGCCGACAAGGAACGCCACGTGCGCGAACTGCAGGATGCGGGCGGCAAGGTCGCCATGGTGGGCGACGGCATCAACGACTCCCCCGCCCTGGCGCGCGCCGACGTGGGCCTTGCGATCGGCACCGGCGCCGACATCGCCAAGGAGGGCGCCGACGTGGTACTCATGCGCAGCGACCTCATGGATGTTGCGCGCGCCATCGAGCTTTCGCGCGCCACGATCCGCAACATCAAGCAGGACCTGTTCTGGGCGCTGTTCTACAACGGCATCGGCATTCCGCTGGCGGCAGGCGTGTTCTTCCCCCTCACCGGTTGGCAGCTCTCGCCGATGTTCGGCGCCGCGGCCATGAGCCTGTCGAGCGTGTGCGTCGTAAGCAATGCGCTGCGCCTACGAACCTTTAAGCCTAAAGTGGCAAAATAGGTTCACCCTTAAGTCCATTTAGAACGGGTTTTCCAGGTGCCCGAGATTGACCTGAAAGAGGAGCGACGCGTACTTTGGTACGCGAGCGACGGCTTGAAGGCCAAGGTCGGGTGCCTGGGAAAGCCGACACAACAGAGAGGAATACCGATGCGATACACAATCAAGACTTCCGGCCTCATGTGCGGCCACTGCGACGCCACCGTCGAGACGGCGTTGCTCAACGTTGCCGGCGTGACCGACGCCGACGCCGATCACGAGACCCAGACCGTCCAGGTTGAGTGCGCCGACACCGTGACCGCCGAGCAGCTCGCTGCCGCCGTCGAGGGCGCCGGCGAGAAGTTCCACGCCCTGTCCGTGACCGCCGCGTAGCAGCTACCAGAAGCATTCGACCCCATCGACCAGAAACGAGGACCCGCCATGATGGCAGACCACAAATCGGTGACCCGCATGCTCAAGACGGCACGCGGCCAGATCGACGGCATCTTGCGGATGGTCGATGAGGACCGCTACTGCGTCGATATTTCCACGCAGCTCATGGCAACGCAGGCGCTCATTGCGCGCATCAACGCCGACGTGCTCAAGGCGCATATCGAGGGCTGCGTGACTTCGGCAATCGAATCGGGCGACGAAGACCTCAAGGCCGCCAAGCTCGCCGAGATCGAACGCGTCGTCGACAAGCTCTCCAAGTAATTGGGGCATTGGGGACGGACTGCTTTGCACCTTCTTGGTGCATCGGGGACAGGTATGTTTGCACCACCTTGGTGCAGATTGACCTGTCCCCCTTGCTCTAAATCGGGTATAAAGGCGTGCAGCATATCGAACGAAAGGCAATTCGCATGAATGACTTTATGAAGGGTCGCAATGGTGCCGATGAACTCACCATCGTGATGGGTTTTGCCGGCATCGTCATCGCGATGATCGGATCGATAGCCCGCATCCAGTGGCTCAGCTGGATTGCCATCGCCGTAATCGTGATTGGCGTGCTGCGCGGCCTGTCCAAAAATATCGACGCACGTCACAAGGAGAACGAGGCCTTTGTCGCCGCGACTGCAAACGTACCCGGCTTGGGCAAGTTTGTAGCTAGCTTGGGCGGTGGAGCTGCAGCGGCCAACGCCTCGCGTGCAGCCGGTACTAGCAAGGAAGACTTTGAACGTGCCAAGCGCACGGCCAAGAAGATGTGGAAGGGCCGCAAAACCACGGCCTATCTCAAGTGCCCCAACTGCGGCCAGATGCTCTCCGTTCCCAAGGGCAAAGGCAAGATCCGCGTCACCTGCCCCAAGTGCCACGCCAAGATGGAAACCCGCTCCTAGCGCCCGCACGCGGGACAAATTAATCAGGTTTGTTTGTCCCAAATCTTAAGTATTTGTTCGATAAAAAAGCCGAGGCCTCGTGTTGAGACCTCGGCTTTTTGTATGCGGCAACGGAGCTGCACCTTTGTCACATCTACGCCACACCGTCGCGGGCCAGCTCCTCGGCCAGCGCTTCGGCAGGCATGGCCATAATCGCGTCGAGCTCGGCGTCCACCTCGGGAATACGCTTCACCTTGAGCTTGCGTACCAGATCACCGCGACACATCACATGTATCGGCTCACGCAGAGCGCACAGGTCATCGAGCGGATTCTTGCGCGTCACCAGGATATCGGCGGCCTTGCCGCACTCGATCGTGCCGGTCTCGCCGCCCAGCCCCAGGAGCTCGGCATTGACCTGCGTGGCCGTATGCAGCGCAAAGGCGTTGCTCACGCCCACGTACTTGGCAAAATAGGCCACCTCGCGCCACATGTCGTACTGCGTCACGAACGGGCAGCTTGAGTCCGTGCCCAAGCCCACCTTAACGCCGGCATCCAGCGCCGCACGAGCACTCTCAATAATGCCCGAGCACACGATGTCGCCGTTCTTCTTTTGCGTGTCAGTCGAATGGGTCTTTTCCGGGTCGAGCAACACAAACGGCAGCGCCGGGCTGATTGTGCAGGTCACACTCGGCGCACGCCCCTCAAGCTGTGTACCCGCGGCGCCACGGTACAGCTCCAGGATCTCGGGAGTCATCGGGGCACCGTGCTCGATCGTATCGACACCGGCCTCAAGCGCGGCCTTCACGCCCTCGGTGCTCTCGACATGAGCCATAACCGGCAGGCCCACCTCGTGCGCCGCCTTGCACGCCGCCGCGGCAACCTCTACCGGCATACGCAGCACGCCCGGCTCGCCCACCTCGGTAGCGTCGAACACACCGCCCGTCACGAACAGCTTGATGACATCGGCGCCGCGCGCATACAGGTCTCTCACCTGCTCGGCTGCCTCGACGGGGCTGTTGGCCACCTGGGCGAACAAGCCCGCGCCATGGCCGCCCGGCACCGTGACGCCCGTTCCCGGCGCTACCAGGCGCGGACCCTGATACTTGCCGGCGTCGATAGCGTCGCGCACGGCAATGTCGGCAAACAGCGGGTCGCCCGCGCCGCGCACCGTGGTCACGCCGCTTGCCAGCTGCTGCTGGGCACTGCCCTTAAGAATATGGCGCACGATGGCGCGCCCCACGGGATTATCGAGCTTCTTCATCAGCGCGCCCGCATCGCCCGCCGAAACCGGCTTGCCCGAGCCGCACAGGTGCACGTGCATATTGATGAGACCGGGCATGAGATACGCACCACCCAGGTCGATAACCTCGGCACCTGCAGGCGCCTGCGCCACAGCACTCGGCCCCATCCAGGTGATGACGCCGCGCTCAACAGTCACGGCCATATCGGGTTGCGGCTCCATATGCTCCGAACCATCCAGAATGGTCGCATTGATAAACAACGTGGAACGATCGGCAGATGCCATATCGAGCTCCTCCCTCACGATTAACTTGAACATTTGTCCATTATCACCTAATGCAGCGACCTAAAGTCGAGCATATCGGTTAACGGAAGGAAGAGGGGATGTGGGAGACGGAATACGCTGCAGCCCCACCCCAACGACACCAGGGAAATGTCTCGATCTGTAACAGGTACAGGGTTATTGGCCCCCTTGATGTTACAGATCGAGACATTCGGTCGACGTTTCACCGACTTGTCTCATGTTCCTCAATTCCATTCAGTTTTTCTAGCAATTCATCAGAGAAGTTATTTTC
>UQZI01000117.1 GCA_900545555.1 uncultured Collinsella sp. | reverse complement strand
CTAAAACAGCCGCGTCCCAAAAAGACTGGGTATTGGGCGTTGACAGTTGGCGAGCCGTAGGTAAAATATCGACTTGTCCTGGGGACGTAGCTCAGTTGGGAGAGCGCTGCCGTCGCATGGCAGAGGCCGAGGGTTCGACTCCCTTCGTCTCCACCATTGGATTTGATAAGCCGCTGACATTGTGTCGGCGGCTTTTTTTAAAAGAAAGGGCTGTACCATGGCCAAGCTTGAGTCCCAACCACTGTCTGCCGAGGAACGCGCCGAGTTGGAAGAGCTCCGCGCCGAGAAAGCTCGTCGCGAGGCCCAGGAAGAGGCACGCCGCGAGCGTGAGGAGCTGGCCGCCCTGCGTGCCGAGCGTGCGAAGGCCGAGGAGGCCGCCGCGAACGTCGCCCCCGCGCCCAAGCCCGCCGCCGCGAAGCCCGCGCCCACCGCACCTAAACCTCAGCCTAAAAAGGTCGCTCGTCCCAAGTCCGTCGATCCCAAGCCGAGCCGTGACGAGATGAGCTTTGCCCAGCGCATGGTTACCTCCAAGGAGCCTGCGGGTGAGAACGAGATCCCCGGTATGGCGCCGGCTCAAAAAATCATCATTGTCCTTGCCCTCATCGCGTTTGTCATCTTTATGGGCTACACGATCCTGACCAGCATGGGCCTGCTCTAGCCCATTCGCGCTGGGTGCCATGCCCGAACACTCTGCCCTTTTCCAACCCTCAACCTCTGCACAACGCATCCGAAAGGTCGCCCCATGGCTTTGACCGACATCTCGCATCCCACCGACATTGCAATGCTCACTGATCTGTACGAACTCACTATGGCCCAGGGCCTGTGGGAGAGCGGCAAGGCCAATGAGCAGGGTTGCTTTACGGCGTTTTACCGCGACCATCCCTTCGGCAGCGCGTATGCCGTCATGTGCGGCACCGCCGAGCTGCCCGAGCTTGTCGAGAACCTGCGCTTTACGCCCGAGGACATCGACTATCTAGCTTCGCTCCAGGCTCCGGCCGGCGGCTCGATGTTTAAGCCCGCATTCCTCGACTACCTGCGCAACTTCCGCGCGCATGTGAACATTGACGCCGTGCCCGAGGGCGAGCTCGTCTTTCCGCGCGAGCCCATGGTGCGCGTCACCGGCCCCGCGCTGGAGTGCCAGCTGCTCGAAACGGCGTTGCTCAACATTGTCGGCTTCCAGACGCTTGTCGCTACCAAGACGGCGCGCGTGGTGCTGGCGGCGGACGGCCGTCCCGTTGCCGAGTTTGGCCTGCGCCGCGCCCAGGGTCCCGATGGCGGGCTGGCCGTCGCGCGCGCGAGCTACGTTGCCGGCTGCTCCTCTACGTCCAATGTGCTCGCCGGCCGCCGCTACGGTATTCCCGTCTTTGGCACTCATGCGCACAGCTGGGTGATGAGCTTCGATTCCGAGCTCGAGGCATTCCGGGCTTTTGCTAAGTCGAGTCCCAAGAACTGCACGCTGCTCATCGACACCTACGACGTACGTGAGGGCTGCGAGCATGCCATTACGGTTGCCAAGGAGATGGAGGCGGTGGGCGAGCGTCTGTCGGCTATTCGCATCGACTCCGGCGACCTCGCCAAGCTCTCCAAGTATGTGCGCGGCCGTTTTGATGCCGAGGGCCTGCCCTATGTGGGGATCTCGGTTTCTAACGATTTGGATGAGTACACGATTCAGTCGCTGCTCGACCAGGGCGCGCCCATCGATAGCTTTGGCGTGGGTACCAAGCTTGCGACCTGCTATGACCAGCCGGCGCTGGGCGGCGTGTACAAGCTTTCCGCCCGCCGTGCGAGCGAGGCAGATCCATGGACGCCGGTGGTCAAGCTCTCTGAGCAGCCATACAAGCGCACGATCCCGGGTGTGCAACGCGTGCGCCGTTATTACGACGGCTTTGGCGGCCCGGTCTGCGACATGATCTACGACGAGGACCATCTGGCGGGGGAGGGCGCCGCGCGCGGCAATACCCTCGTGGCCGTGAATGATGCCGCCCTGGTGACCGACGTGTCCGAACTTGAGTATCGCGAGCTGCTGGTGCCGATCGTGCGCGATGGCAGCGCGGTGGCTCCGCGTGAGAGCATCCAGGACGCGCGCGAGCGCTGTGCTTGGGCACTCGATCATCTGGACGCAGCTTTCAAGCGCTTCCTGTACCCGCAGACCTATGTGGTGGGCATGGAACAGGGCCTGGCTCAGGTGCGCGACGAGCTCGTGCGCAAGAACATGGCCGCGGCTTCGGCCTTCCCCTGGGCTCACTAATTCCTTGGGCGGTAGGGGCGAGTCACGCTTCCCTGGCCGCCGGCTCGGCCGTTCGCTGAACAGTTGATTGGTTTGACGTATGACGACTTCTTATAAAACGATGGTGGTAAAGATCGGTTCGTCCACGGTGGTGGGCGCCGACGGCAAGGTCAACCGCGCCTTTATCGGCGGGCTTGCCGACCAGGCCGCAGCGCTGCGCGAGCTTGGCTGGCGCCTGATCGTGGTGAGCTCGGGCGCCATTGCCTGCGGCTATCCCGTGCTGGGCTTCGACCGTAAGCCGGTCGGCGACCTGCCGAGCCTGCAGGCCTGCGCCTCGGCCGGTCAGTGCATCATCTCGTCGGCCTACGACGAGGAGTTCCATGCGCGCGACCTGCTCACCTCGCTCGTGCTGCTCACGCGTCACGACACGGCGCGCCGCACGTCCTACCTGCACGCGCGCGACGCCCTGCTTCGCCTTGTGGAGCTGGGTGTGGTGCCGGTCGTCAACGAGAACGATACCGTCACCGTCGATGAGATCAAGTTTGGCGACAACGACACGCTGGCGGCGCTTGTGAGCTGCCTGGTTTCTGCCGATCTGTGCGTGACGCTCTCGGACATCGATGGCCTCTACACCGCCAATCCGCATGAGGATCCGACGGCCGAGTTCGTCCCGGTCGTGCATAAGATCGACGCCAAGATCATCGCCTCGGCGGGCGATTCTTCCACATCGGTGGGCACGGGCGGCATGATCACCAAGATCCGTGCAAGCCGCATTCTCATGACGGCCGGCATTCAGAGCGTGATTTGCTCGGGCGAGGAGCCCGATGCGCTCGTGCGTTTGGCCCGCGGCGAGAGCGTGGGCACGCTGTTCGATCCGCCGGCGGAGCGCCTGGACATTGCACCCCGCAAGCTGTGGATTGCACTGGGCGACAAGGCGCACGGCTCGGTGACGGTTGATGACGGCGCCGCGAAGGCGCTGGTCAGCCGCGGATCGTCGCTGCTCGCGGTGGGTATTCGCGAGGTCGATGGCCAGTTTGCCGAGGGCGATGTGCTCGACGTGTGCGACCCGAGCGGTATGGTCGTCGCCCGCGGTATCGCCGAGGCCGATTCGGACGTGCTGGAGCTTGCCGCCGGCCGCCGCCAGGACCAGATCGCCAGCAACCGTCTACTGGCAGACCTAGCCGAGAAGCCGGCGATCCATCGAGACAACTTGATTGTATTTGCTTAGGCCTCGACGCCGGGCGCCTTCGATCTGCAATGCACGTGGGGCGAAATTACCAGGGTAACTTTGCCCCGCCGCGCTTATGTCCGAGCTGGTCGCCACGAAAACGGCCCATCTACTACGTTTAATAGGGCTCTTCGGGGGTTTGTGTGGGTTAGCCGCCCGGTAAAAGTGCCCGCCTAGCAGCGGCGGCGCGCCTCGCGTATCGTTGTTTTCCGACCAAAGAAAAAAATGAACGCGCGAAGGAACGCCGCCATGCTGAACAGTCTACTCAAAAGGGCGCTCGGGCTCGAGCGCACCGTAATCGAGGGAGCGAGAATCGAGGGCGATTCCATAATCGTCTCCGTGAGGCCCAGGAGGGCCGCGCCGAGGTGCCCGGTGTGCGGGCGGCGCTGCGCCGCCTACGACAGGCTCGGGCCCAGGCGCTGGAGGGCGCCCGACCTCGGCGCCGCCCGCTGCTATCTGGAGCACGCCCCCGTCAGGGCCAGCTGCCCGGAGCACGGCGTGCGCACCGCGCCCGTCCCCTGGGCGAGGTGCGCCTCGAGCAGGTTCGCCTCGGCCTTCGAGGACTGGGTCGCGTGGCTCGCGCTGCACATGTGCCGCAGCGCCCTGGCCGAGCTGGCGCGCGTCGACTGGCACACCGTCGGGGGCATCTGCGCGCGCGTCGAGGCGTCGCTGGAGGAGGCCGACGGGCGCGGCAGGCTCGACGGGCTTCGCCGGATCGGCGTCGACGAGACGAGCTACAAGAAGGGCCAGAGGTACATGACCGTCGTGGTGGACCACGACCGCGGGAGGGTCGTGTGGGCCTGCAGGGGCCACGGGAAGGACAGGCTCAACGAGTTCCTCGACCTGCTGACGGATGAGCAGAGGGAGGCGATCGAGGTGGTCACGGCCGACGGGGCGCGCTGGATAGCCGACGCCGTGGCCGAGCGGCTGCCGCGCGCCGAGCTAGCGGTCGACCCGTTCCACGCGGTCTCCTGGGCGACCGAGGCCCTCGACGCCCTCAGGCGCGAGGTGTGGAACGGCCTGCGCTCGGCGCCGCGGCCGAGGCGGCGGGGC
>UQZI01000116.1 GCA_900545555.1 uncultured Collinsella sp. | reverse complement strand
AAAGGGGACACTCTTGATGCACTTGGCACTTGGGGACGTTCCTTTTGTGCCGGCAGTTTGGGACACTCCTTGCGTTAAGAGGCTGGCGTGCGTCAACCTGTTCTCATTGCAGCAAAAAATCGCCCCGTTCTCGGTTGAGGACGGGGCGATTCGTCTTTTGGACTTGTGCAGCCAGGCTTATGCAAAGCGGGCGACGAGCTCCTGGAGCACGTCGGTCATCTTGACGAGTGAACTGACCGGGACGAACTCGTTGACGCCGTGGTAGCAATAGCCGCCGGTGGAAAGGTTGGGGCAGGGCAGACCGCGGAACGACAGCTGAGCGCCGTCGGTGCCGCCACGAATCGGCAGCACTTGGGGCTCAACGCCGCAGGCAAGGTAGGCTTCCTTGGCAACATCAATAAGCTCGGGATAGTCACGAACGATCTCGGCCATATTTCGATACTGCTGCTTAATCTCGACCGTCACGCACTCCTCACCCAGACGCTGGTTGAGCATCGAGGCGGCGGCATCAATAAGGTCGAGTTTCTGCCGGAACTTGGCGGCGTCATGGTCGCGGACGATATAGCGCGCTGTGGCGTGATCGACGGTCGCAGATACACCCTCAAGGTGATAAAAGCCCTCGTAGCCTTCCGTATACTCCGGGCGCTGCGCGTAGGGGAGCAACGCGTTGAAGTCGCAGAACAGATTGCCTGCGTTGACCATACGGCCCTTAGCGTCGCCCGGGTGGATGGACTGGCCCTCAAAGCGGACGGTCGCCTCGGCGGCGTTAAAGCACTCCCACTCCAGCTCGCCGAGGGGGCCGCCGTCGACCGTGTAGGCGTACTTGCAGCCAAAGGCATCGATATCCAACAGCTCGGCTCCGTGGCCGATCTCCTCGTCAGGGCAGAAGCAAATGCCGAGTGCGGGATGGGGCAGAGAAGGGTCCTGAGCGATACGCGCGACAAGCGACATGATCTCGGCGACGCCCGCCTTGTCGTCTGCGCCCAGCAGCGTGGTGCCATCGCTGCAGACCAAGTCCTCACCCGCGAGGTCATTCAGGGCGGGAAGCTTGGCGGTACTCATGGCAACGGGCTTACCGTCAACCGTGCCGCAGACCAGGTCGCCGCCTTCGTAGTGTACGATGTGCGGCTTCACGCCGGCGCCCGGTGCAACTTCGGTAGTGTCGAGATGGGCGATCAGGCCCAGGGCGGGCTTGTCCTCAGCGCCCGCACTTGCGGGGATATGCGCGCAGACATAGGCGTGCTCGGTCACGTGGGCATCTTCCGCACCAAGCTCGCGCAGCTCTTCAACCAGCACGTTGGCAAGGTCAAACTGAACGGCGCTCGAGGGTACCTGGTCGCAGTTTGCATCCTCGGACTGCGTGTTGATCTGGACGTAGCGCAAAAAGCGCTCGAGGACATCGGGGTTCGTGGTGGTGTTTTCCATAAAGACCGCTCCAATCTTGGTCGTCGTGTGCAACAAGAACTCTAGCACGGTATGCCACGGCATACCACGACGCTTGGATGGGGTAGAATCAGCCAATGAATGCAGAAGGGACGGAAGATCATGGATACGACAAATAGCTCGCGCGAACTACATCTGACGGTGGCGAACGAAGACTACTTGGAGTGCATGGTTCGCATTGAAAGCGAAGAGGGGGAAACCAACGGCGTGCGATCGGTCGACATCGCGCAGCGCCTTGGCGTCTCCAAGGCATCGGTCAATAAAGCGGTTTCGGCGCTCAAAGCATCCGAACTTGTCGAGCAATCGCACTACGGCAAGGTAGTCCTGACCGATCGCGGCCGCGAGGTTGGCACGGCTATCTGGTACCGTCATCGCCTCATCCGCACGTTTTTGGTTCAGGAGCTCGGCGTCGAATTTGAGCGTGCCGATTCCGAGGCCTGCATGATGGAGCATGCGCTATCCGAGGACACGATGAACCGCTGGCTCGCCTATCTCGAAAAGCAAGGAATCAGCGTCGAGGAATAGCGGGATATATATGGATACGAGTTATTACAACCGCTTTGGTGCCGAGGAACTTACGCGCCGCTTGTCGAGCGAGACCTTGTTGGCGCAGGGCCCCATGGGCAGTGTTCTGTTGAGTGAGTACGACGCCGCCGATATTCCACCGGCGTTTTGGAATCTGGCAGAGCCGCAGACCGTTTCTCGCATCCATCGCTTGTATGTCGCCGCCGGCGCGCAGGTGCTCATTACCAACACCTTTCAGGCATCGAGCTATGCCCTCAAGCACGACCAGATTTCGCCGTCCGTGGCGGAGGTCAATCGCGGGGCCGTCGACGATGCCCGCCAGGCGCACCCTCAGCTGCTGCTGGGCTCGATGGGCCCGATCGGTATTGAGTGGTTTGCCGAGGACTCTGCCGAGTATCGTGAAATCCGAGGCATTGCGCGCGAACAGGCGCACGCCTTGCTCAATGCTGGCGTTGACGGTCTGCTGATCGAGACGGTGACGTCTATCCGTAATGTGCAGCCCATGCTTGCCGGCGCTCGAGATGCCGCCGACGGCATGCCTGTTCTGGTGAGTTTTGTCGTTGACGATAAAGGCGACCTGTTGGGCGATGGCCTCAACATCGAGGCAGCCGTTTTGTACGCCGAAAAACACGGCGCAAACTCGGTTGGTGTTAATTGCTGTTCGCTTGCGGCCGCGAACGCGGCGGTGCCCAGGATGGTTGCATCGGCGACTACTCCCGTCACGGTGCGTCCCAACGTAGGCGATCCGGTCCAGACTCAGGATGGCCCCGTATGGCACGAGAACCCCGAAGCTTTCGCGCGCGCATGCATCGAATGGAGACATGCCGGTGCCGCAATGGTGGGCAGTTGCTGTGGAACCACGGCAATCACTACGGCAGCGATGGCCGAGGCGCTCGATATATAAAGGGCAAAACCGCTCCATACGGGGCGGTTTTTTTATTGCCTGCATGTCTTCGGCAGCATTTGCCCAAATGGTGAATGCTGGTGCCGGCAGGTTGCCGAGTGCGTGCTGCGGGTATACCTCATGCGTACCATGATCCAAACACTGTGAGGTGTCTGCGCGTGTGCGCGATAATTCATTTTGGAACTGACGGTTGGCGCGCTCGCGTCGATGAGGACTTCACTGCCGATAACGTTGCCCGTATCGCCGATGCTGTCGGCGAGTTGTGGCAAAAGACCAATCCGGGCAAAACGGTATATATAGGGTTCGACACCCGGCCCCTGGCGCGCGAGTTCGCTGAGCTTGCGGCGGGTGTGCTAGCAGCGCACGGGCTAGACGCCGTGCTCGCTTCGCGATCTGTCCCGACCCCTGCCCTTACGTGGGCGGCGGCTTATGACGGTGAGGCGTGCGGCGCGCTCATGGTGACGGGGTCCCATCATCCGCAGGGTTATCTGTGCCTCAAGATTCGCATGGGTGACGGCTCGACCGCCAACCAGGATGTCATCGAAGAGCTCGAAGAGACCATGGCTCCCGAGCCAATG
Organism: uncultured Collinsella sp.; assembly: GCA_900545555.1. Lineage (GTDB taxonomy): Bacteria > Actinomycetota > Coriobacteriia > Coriobacteriales > Coriobacteriaceae > Collinsella. Next base: position 1,216 of record UQZI01000116.1, on the reverse strand, counting down.
GGGATCGAGGGGCAATATCGCACCGCGGATATCATTCCTGACTATATGCAGGCGGTGGCATCGTTTGTCGATGCCGAAGCCATCCGCGCCGCGCACCTGCGCGTGGTGGTTGATCCCATGGGTGGTGCAGCCCAGGGCTATCTAGCCGACTTGCTGCGCGAGCTTGGCGTTGAGGTGCACGAGATCCATGCCGGGCAGGCACCTGACCAAGAAGATATCTGCCCCGACCCCGTTGAGCCGTGGGTGGACGCTTGCGAGCGCACGGTTATCGAGGACGGAGCTTGCGCTGGCCTGGTGACCGACGGCGACGCCGACCGTATCGGCGCGGTTGACGAGCGCGGCAGATATATACATCCGCATCAGATCATGGCGCTCGTTTTGGGCGACTTGGTTCAATTTCGTAATTTGGAGGGGCGCGTCGTCGTCAATCTCTCATGCTCGACGCTCGTGCGCCGCATTGCCGAGGCGCTTGGCTGCCGCGTGACCGTCAAACCAGTCGGTTTCAAATATATAGCGGCGGAGATGAAGAAGGGCGGCGTCCTCATAGGCGGCGAAGAAGCCGGTGGTATCGGCATCGCCGCGCACATGCCCGAGCGCGATGGAATCCTCGCCTGTCTGATTCTGTGCGAGCTTATGGCAAAGACGGACGCGCCTTTGGGCGTTCTGGTCGACCAACTCGAGGACAGTTTTGGTAAGACGAGTTACGGTCGACGCGATTTGCGCCTTGAGGCCGAAGATGCCGAAACGTTACGAACCCTGCTGCCGGGTGTAAACCCCAAGTCGATTTGTGGCAAGGTGCCGCAAAACGTTAGTCATATGGATGGCTTGCGCTTGGCATTCGAGGATGACACGTGGCTGCTGGTCCGTCCTAGCGGGACCGAACCAGTGGTGCGCGTCTACGCCGAGGGGTTCTCGGTGGAAGAACGTGATGAGTTGCTCGATGCTGGCTGTGCTTTAGCTAGGGGGACGTATCCGCTTTAACCATGAGACTGCCTTATATAAAGAGATGCTCGGCGAGCGGTAGGTAACGGCTGGCAAACGTTAGTCGGATTCAAAGATGTGTAGGAAATGTGTACGCCCAGATTCCCGCCCACGGGGCCCCTCCGGTCTGGCAATATATCTCCTTGCCGCGCGGCCCGGTCGGACCGGATCAGCCGCCAGGCGTGCACCTTGAGAACCGGATACTGCGAGGATGGACACATTCAGTGTCGCATCC
>UQZI01000115.1 GCA_900545555.1 uncultured Collinsella sp. | reverse complement strand
TCGGCGAGCGCGGTCATCTTCTTGCCGGTCTCGTAGAGCGCCTTGCCGTCCTCGAGGTAGCCCTCCTGGTCGAAATGCATGATCTCGATCTTCTCGGTTTCCTTCATTTGTCTCTCCTTTCTGGGGTTGTCTCCACATCCCCCATGCCAACGGGCATCAAACCCGCTTACATTCCGTAACACTCAGCCGCTTTGGCCTTAAGCGCATTGACTGACTCTTCGTAGCCCTCTGCCTTGACCTCCATCTGTTTGGAGACGGCATCGAGATACGGGTGCACGTCCCATGACTTCAGACGCTCGGCGATTATGGCCGCAATCGTCTGGAAGAACACAAGATTGGGAATTGCGCTGAGCAGCGGAGCCACCTGAGGCACCGCAACCTCGTGAGCCCTACCCCTGGGATGGGCCGTGAGCAGCACCGTTTTTGTCGTAACGTTCGATAGCGCATCGGCGATATTCGCAAGACGCTCCGATCCTTGCGGATCGTCGACGATAAACACCAGGTAACCTGGGGTTATCTGCATCTCGGGACCGTGGACGAACTCCTCGCCCTCGTGATGCATGGCAGGGATCTTGATGGTCTCGCTCAGCTTGAGGGCCGCCTCTTCGGCAACGCCATAGTTGGGGCCGTTGCCGACGACCATGGCGGGCATGTGCTCAGAAAGCTCGAGCATGCGGTCTTGGACATACGCCTCGGCGGTCTTGCACATCACGGCATTGGCCTGGATAGCCTCGCGCAGGTCGGCAAGACGCTGGGCAACACTCTTGGCATCAATCGTTCCGCGCGCCTGACCACCGTAAATACCAAAGAGCACCAGGTACTCAACGAGAACCTCGACGCCCAGAGTCACAAAGTCCACCGACTCGACGCCCACGCCGTAGTCAAGAATGATGTCAGCGTGTTCCTTGATGGGTGCCTCGACGTTTGCCGTGAGCGAAACTGCAGCCATATCGTGCGCGCGCATGTAATCAAGAGCCGCGATCGTATTGGTCGAATAGCCGCTCTGCGAAACGGCAATGTTGAGCGCATGCTGCGGATAGGTGTGTTCAAAATCGACGAAGGCCTCGGGCGTCACAACGGACACCTGCATCTGCAGCGCATCTTGCAGGTAATCGCGGGCGCAATCGGCGGCATGGCGCGACGAACCCGAAGCAACGATGCGCAGCGCGTCAAAAGAACCGGACTGGAAAATATCAACGAGCTGCGCTACCAGCTCAGACGAACGCTCGAGGTTCTCTCCCATACGCACATGGGCAAGCTGAACGTAATCGAGCATCTTCATCGTCTCACCTCGTAACAAATCATTAGTATTTGATACCAATAACAGTTATAGGTTACGGCTTTTTGATACCTCTTTGTCGATTAATTTATCCCCATCGGCGAACGGTCGATTTTGAGCCATGTAAGGTCGTATATGCAGTCTGCCCAACGAATCAAAATTCCGTCAGCTTTTCAGCCCGTTATGCAAAAAACCAGCTAGTACGTATAGGTATATCCACCCGCATCACCGCGGTTAAACGACTTGACGTACTCGATCGCCTGGCCGCTCGCATCGAAGCTCACGCACTCAAGCGTCAAGGCAAGATCGCCCTGCTCCAGTCCAAGCAGGCCGGCATCTCGCGCGCCCAGTGCTTCGATATCGAGCTTTTCCTGTGCCATGACCGGCTTTCGGCCCAGCATCTCATAGGTCTCGTACAAACTGAAGACCGACACGTCAATATCTTCAATTGTGGGAAACAGCAGGCACGGGATGAACGCCATCTCAATCGATACGGGATCGCCGTTGACGCAGTTCAAACGCCGAATCGAATACAGCAAATCGTCCTCGACAATGCCAAACAGGTTGGCATAATATGGACCCGCATAACGCTTGGAACGCGCGAGGATGCGGACGGACGGCTCGCCGCCCGAAGCACGAACCGACTCGCGAAAGCCTCCTGTTCGCTCGTAAGCAACAGGCACTTTCTGTGCCACAAACGCGCCCTTTCCGCGGGCGCGGCGAATCTGCCCGCGCCGAACCAGCTCATCGACAGCGCTTCGGATGGTCAAGCGCGTCGTACCAAATTCCTCGGCGAGGTCTTTTTCGGACGGAATCATGGAACCCGTGGGATATATACCGCGCTCGATACGCTCCTCGATGCGGCGTCGAATGCGCATATAAACCGGGGTGGCATCTACTGTTTCAGCCATTGTTCACCTGCCACGCTCCTCATGCCGTTCTTTTCGCCGTTATCGGCAAAGCGGAACTTTGTGGGCAAAATCACCGATTTGCAATGCTCCACAAAACGCATGTCCTTATCAAATTCTATCGTGCTCTCATAGAACACCGGCGTTCCCTCTTCTTGCTGGAGCAACTCGGCCTCTTCGGCGTTCAAACGCGAGATGGAGATATGCTCACGTCCATGCTCAACGCGCACGCCACCTTCTTTGAGCAAGACATCGTAAAGGCTCTCACACTCAAAATCGTGATCGGGAAGCGAGGGGCACAGGGACAGGTTAACGTGAGCCGTCTCAATTGACGCCGGCTCGCCCTCAATAAGTCGAACACGCTGCATGCGGAGCAAAGGAGCGCCTACAGCAACCCCAAGCTTGTCGGCAAGCGCCTCATCCGCCTCGATGGCCCCGGTGGAAACCAGACGAGAAGAGGGGTGCAGGCCGGCAGTCCGCACAGCATCGGAGAAGTTATACGTTTCCTGAAAGATATTGAGCGGTTTGGGAGGACACACATACGTACCCGATCCGCGACGGCTCTCGAGCGTTCCACACGAGATGAGCCGCGTGATACCGGCGCGCAACGCCGTACGCGAAACGCCAATCTCTTCGCACAGCACGCGCTCGGCCGGCAGGCGATCCCCGCCGGCAAGCTGATGGTGCTGGATATACCAAAGAATCCCCTCAACAGCACGATCTTTGGGGGGAATTGCATAAGATTCGCCTGCCATTGCACAGACCCCTCGTTCAGAAACGTATGTCGCCAAAATTAGGCCAGACCACCCATGGCATCAAATTCGGCCTTGATCTTCTCGGCGACATTCCGATACGACTTATACAGGCTTGAATCGCGTTTGACTTCATCGGTCATAACGGGAATCTCTAGTTTGGAAACCTCGTCTTTTCCCGTCTGAACCGCCACAACAACGCCCATACCAAGACACATATTACGCTTGGCTGCGTTCATTTTTGCCGCCCTAGCGGGATTTGCTAGAATACGCTGGGCAAATTCCTGTTTAGAGACCGCTTCATCGGCCTCCGGATCGCCCGCCTCGGCCACTTCGCACTGCAACACGTCCGCATAGTCAAAAATCTTCGGCTCGCCGCCGCGCTGATGTACGGCCCACTTGCGACGCGTGGCATCCTGGTAGATAGCCGGCAAAAACGTAAACCGCGGCGGGTCCAAAATCGTATCCGTGATGGTAAACACATCGGGATCAAAGGCATCCTGCGGGTTTTTCTTCTTGAACAGCCCCATATCAGCCTCTCCTACTAACATTTAACAACTCAAGCTGAATATAGCACCAATTTCAAGCCGCCACCTCACCCTATCGGTACGCGGCGTCTATGGCTCGCCCAGCGGAAGAGTTCACGGACGAGGGCCGGGGAGGCATACTTTGTTTTGAGAAGTGGGCTTCGCGAACTTCTCCGAGGAAGGGCACCAGCCCGGAGGCGGCCCCAGCGCGAGACCGTCCCGGATGCCTACCCGCACAGCGTGGCTACGAGCGGGATAGTCAGAATGGAGCAGATGATCGACAGAAACGTGCACTGCATCATGGGGCGTGCATCCTTACCGTATTGAAGGCAGTACAGCGTACCGTTGCTACCCACCGGCATTGCCATATCGAGAACAAGCGTCGCGATAAACATGGGCGTCATGCCGGGCCACAAGCGCGCGACGGCAAGACATGCCACCGGCACGACAACCAGGCGAAATGCCACGGCAGCATAGGCACGCCAGTTGGTGAGCATCTCGAGCGGACGGTACTTGGCGATAGACGATCCCATGAGCAACAATGCCGCTGGAGTGGTCATGGTGCCAACGATGGAAATCGAGTCGCCCAACACGCCCCAATCGGTCCATCCGGTTAGCACGATCCCAAGCACAACGGCACTTGCAATGAGACCAGGACTCTTGCAGCAGGCGGCAATATTGCGCATCTGCTTTTTAAGGCCGCCATCCATTCCGCTAAATAACATGGCACCGACGGTAAACATAAGAAGGTTTAGGGGGATAAGCGCAATCGATGCATACAACAGCGCTTGTTTTCCCAACACCGCCGAAATAACCGGAAAACCGATAAACCCGGCATTACCGAAAAGCACGGCGAAGCGATACGAGCATTCTGTCCCTTTGGGAACGCGAAGAGCAGCGGTGACAGCAAACGCGATAACGGTCGCCACTACATACATCACAAAGGACAGACCCATGAGCGAAAACGTCTCGGCAATGCTCGGAAGCTTCACATCATCGCCCAGCGCTGACGAAAGCACCAAGCACGGTAGCGCCACCTGCAACAGCAGATGCGACAGCTCGCGCTCGAACTCCGCTTTCATAAACCCCAGCTTGGCGATACACCACCCCAACAAAATAGGCAGCGAAACCGTCAACATCTGAAGCGCCACACTCGTAAAGCTCATGCTTCCCCCTTATCTGTTCCACGAGGGCCGGGGCGCCTGTCTTGTTTTGAGAA
>UQZI01000114.1 GCA_900545555.1 uncultured Collinsella sp. | reverse complement strand
CAACTGGTTACGCGGTTTGGTAAAACCGCGTAACTAGAGTGCATTCGCACACCTCTTGCAAATGTGAGCGTGGCCGTTGTACTCGCCGACGGTGGTGCGGTAGTTCCAGCAACGGTCGCAGCACTCGCCCTCGGCAGCCTCGATGGCAACGGAGAGCTCCTCGCCCTGGGTCAGTTCAACAGCGGAGACGATGTAGAACTCGGCCAGGTCGACGGCCTTGTCGCCGGTCAGCAGCGCATACATTTCGGCGGGAACGACCGCCTTGACGCGGACCTGTTGGCTCTTAGTGAAGGTGCCGGCGGAGCGGGAGTCCTCAAGGGCCTTGGTCACGGCGCTACGGAGCTCGAGCGAAGCCTCGAGCACGCCCTCAAACTCGTTGGCCTCGTCGACCGTGATGGGCGACTTGTACCAATCGAGCAGCGCGGCGTACTTCTGGTGGTCGACGCAGCCGGCGGGCGCATAGGCCATGGCCTCGTCGACGGTGTAGGACAGAATCGGCTGCAGATCGCGCATGAGCATCGAGAAGAGCTCAGCGAGCACGGTCTGGGCGCTGCGGCGCTCGAGCGAACCGGGCTTGTCGCAGTACAGACGATCCTTCAGGGCGTCGAGGTACACGCTGGAAAGCTCGGTAACCACGAAGTCGTAAAGCGCACGGTAGGCGCGCGGGAACTCGTAGCTGGCGTAGGCGTCGTCAACCTCGGCCTGGACCTGGGTCAGGCGAGCAACCATGAGCTTGTCGAGCGGCAGCAGGTCGGCAAAGGCGACGCCGTCGGTCTCGGGCACAAACTGACCCTCGAGCTCGGAGAGCAGGAAGCGCAGCGTGTTGCGGAAACGACGGTAGGCATCGGACGTACGAGCGAGAATCTCGTGGTCGATGGAGACGTCGGAGCTGGTGTCGACCGAGGCGACCCACAGGCGGATGATGTCGGCGCCCATCTCGTCGCAGACCTTATTGGGGTCGATGACGTTGCCGAGCGACTTGGACATCTTACGGCCCTGGCCGTCGAGGGTGAAGCCCTGCGAGACGACCGCCTTGTACGGAGCGTGGCCGTTGGCGCCCACCGAGGTGAGCAGTGAGCTCTGGAACCAACCGCGGTGCTGGTCAGAGCCCTCGAGGTAGACGTCCGCCGGGTACTCCAGCTCGGGACGGTACTCGCAGACGGCCTTCCAAGACACGCCGGAGTCCCACCACACGTCAAGGATGTCCTTATCAGCCTTGAGGTGATGGCCACCGCACTTGGGGCAGACGCAGGCCTCGCCCAGGTAGCTCTCGGGAGCGTCGGTGAACCAGGCGTCGGAGCCCTTCTCGTGGAAGAGTTTGATGACGGCGTCGAGCGTAGCGTCGTTCATGACCTTCTCGCCGCAGTCGGCGCAGGTGTAGCTGGGGATAGGCACGCCCCAGTTGCGCTGACGGCTGATGCACCAGTCGGGACGCTGCTCGACCATGGCACCGATGCGGTTGGCCGCGTGGGCCGGATACCACTTGACGTTCTCACGGACCTCCTTGCCAGCCTGCTCGCGCAAACCGGTCTTGTCCATCGAGACAAACCACTGGTCGGTAGCACGGAAGAGCACCGGGTGCTTGCAGCGCCAGCAGTGCGGATAGCTGTGCGTGATCTTCTTCTCGAGGACCAGGGTGCCGCGCTCGCGCAGGAACTCGATGATGTGCGGATTGGCCTCGTCAGTATCCATGCCGCTAAAGGGACCGCCGGTGCCAAACTCCTCACCGGTGTAGAACTTGCCGTCGTCATCGACCGGCATGCAGATGTCGGTGATGCCCTCCTTGAGGCAGGCAAAGTAGTCGTCGACGCCGTGGCCGGGCGAGTTATGAACGATACCGGTACCGTCATCGACACCAACGTAATCGGCCAGCAGCGCCACGCCCTCAACGCCGTCAAAGATCGGCTGCTTGTAGTGGATGTGGTGGAAGGTCTCGGCGGGAACCACATAGGGCTTGCCGTCGACCATGACCGGGGTGTACTCCCAGCCAAACTCCTCGCAGCACTTGGGGGCTAGGTCCTCGAGCATGACCTCGGCACGGCCATCGTGCTCAACGGCGACATAGGCAGCGCCGGGCTTAAGGGAGACTGCCTGGTCGGAAGGGATGGTCCACGGCGTAGTCGTCCAGATGATAAAGTCGACCGGGCCATCGAAGCTCTCGAGGCCGACGGGCTTGGAAGTCATCTCAAAGCGTACGAAGATGGAAGGGCTCGTCTCGTCGGAGTATTCGATCTCGGCCTCGGCCAGCGCGGTATGGCAGTGCTTGCACCAGTGAACCGGCTTGTGGCCGCGATAGATCATGCCCTTGTCGAACATGGCCTTAAAGACCTCGATGTCGGCAGCGTCATGCTGGTGATAGAGCGTCAGGTAGGGGTTATCCCAGTCGCCGAGCACGCCCAGACGACGGAAGCCGGCCTTCTGCAGCTCGATGTTCTCGACAGCGAACTCGTTGCAGAGCTCGCGGATCTTAGCCGTGGAGGTCTGGTTGAACTTCTCGGTGCCGAGCTTCTCCTCGACCTTGTGCTCGATCGGCTGGCCATGGCAGTCCCAACCGGGGACATAAGGGACCTCATAGCCCTGCATCATCCAGTAACGGTTGATCATGTCCTTGGAGATCTTGTTCATGGCGTGGCCGATGTGGATCGGACCGTTGGCGTACGGAGGGCCGTCGTGCAGCACGAACTTCTTGTGACCCTCGTTCTTCTTCAGAACCTGCTCGTAGACCTTGTTGTCCTGCCAGTCCTTGAGTCGCTTGGGCTCGGACTTGGAAAGACCGGCACGCATGGGAAAACCGGTTTTGGGCAGATTCATCGTCTGCTTGTACTCGTTTGCCACGGTACCCCTTTCATGTCGTGGGCGCGCACGCCCGTTGGGCACCAAAAAAGCGCCCGTCCCTACAAGCTGGGACGAAGCGCCACAAAACGGACTATGTGCCCGCAAAAGCTCTTCGCTTAACCACCCAGCTTAGATGCCCTCGCCCGCGTTATAGCGCGCTCGCATCCGTTACTCGGCTGGCCTGTATCGACGACCATCTCGGCGATGTCTACTAAGACGTGCCTACACGGCGCGTCCGTTGGGACCGCAGCTCCGGGGTGATTTTCATCGGTCGCATGCACGGGTTCTCAGCGCTCCCCGCTCTCTGTAGCATGCGGACGGCCGACTACTCGTCCCCATCAACGCTTATGCGCTGTATGGTAGCACGGTCAACGCCGGCGAAAAACCCTCAACATCGGTTTCATACTTTAGAAACTTCTCGCGGTCGCAAGCACTCACTTGGAGCAAAATACCTGAAAGCACTTTATCGAACGAAAGAAGGCCGCTATGCGCACGATTGGAATGAGCGACTACACCGTCGGCGAGGACTGCTTTGACGAGCTGCCCGGCGCACTGGACGAGTACGGAGCGACCAAGGTCGCGATTATCGGTGGTAAACGAGCACTGGCAGCGGCGCTTCCCGGTATCGAAGCGGCGCTGGAAGGCACCGACGTCGAGATTCTGGAGACGCGCGTCTACGGCACCAACAGCACGCGCGCCAATATCGCCAAGGTTGTGAACTCCCCCGCCTGCCAGGAAGCCGACGTGCTCATCGCATGCGGCGGCGGCAAGGCGCTCGACACCGTGAAGACCGCTGCCATCGAGCTCAAGAAGATCGTCTTTACGGTACCGACGATCTGCTCCAACTGCTCGGCCGCGACCGCCATTGCCGTTGTCTACAACGACGACGGCTCGCTCGAGGGCTATTCGTACCCCAACCGCCCAGCACACATCTTCATCAACCCCAAGATCATTGCCGAGGCTCCGGCGGAGTACTTCTGGGCCGGCGTGGGCGATGCCCTGTCCAAGCAGCCCGAGGTCGAATACGCCACGAGCGCCGGCAACCTGGAGCACACCGCCGGTCTTGGCCTGGCGCTCGCACACACCTGCTCCGAGCCGCTGTTTACCTATGGCGTGCAGGGTCTTGAGGACGTTCGCCAGAACCTGTCGACCGAGGCCGTCAAGCAGATCGCGCTCGATATCGTGGTCAACACGGGCTACGTCTCCAACCTGACCAACCAAAACGATTACTACTACAACTCGAGCGTGGCGCATGCGTTCTACAACGCCACGTGCAGCATTCCGCGCGAGGGCACCTACCTGCACGGCGAGGTCGTGAGCCTGGGCGTGCTCGTGCTGTTTGCCTACACGGGCGATACCGAGAACCTTGAGCGCTACGCAGCCTTTAACAAGCAGATGGGGCTGCCCGTGGGCAGGCTGGTCTGCGCGTCCAACAAGAACAATGTCCTGACCGACTTCCTGCGCACCGGCATCTATGACGCCCGCCGTACCTTCTACAAGACGACCTCGCCGTCGATGGACATCCTGATCTCCTCGAACCTCGAACGTCTGCTCTACCACGTCAGCGGCAGCAGCGAAAAGGTTGCAGGCTGGATGCAGGAGCTTTCCGCCACCGGCAAGTACACCGTTGACGCCGAGACGCTGGCAAAAATCCAGCAGAGCTTCGCCGCAGGCTACGCCGACGATGCCGACGGTGCTGCTGAAATCAAGGCCCGCTTTGACGGCGACCACTACCTCTGCGATACCCACACCGCCGTGGCCTTCCGCGTGGCCGAGACCCGGCGCACCGACGCGCCGATGGTCGTGCTCTCTACGGCCAGCCCGTTCAAGTTCCCGCGCGACGTCCTGACGGCTCTGGGCGTGGAGGCCCCCGCCAGCGACTTTGCCGCTATGGCCGCGCTGACCGC
>UQZI01000113.1 GCA_900545555.1 uncultured Collinsella sp. | reverse complement strand
AGGCCGACGATGCCACGCATCTGCGCGAGGAGCTGGGCGACGTGCTCATGCAGGTGGTACTGCATGCGCAGATTGCTACTGACGCCGGCGAGTTTACGCTGGCCGATGTGGCGCGCGATATCGACGCCAAGCTCATCCGTCGTCACCCGCACGTGTTTGGCGATGCGGATGCCGACAGCTCCGACGAGGTACTCAAGATTTGGGACGAGGTCAAGCTTGCCGAGAAGGCCGCCAAGGACAAGGCCGTGGCGGCGGGCGAGGCCGCGCCCGAGGGTCTGCTCGATGGCGTGCCCACGCATCTGCCGGCGTTGATGCAGGCGCAGAAGGTGTCACGCAAGGCGGCCGCCGTAGGCTTTGAGTGGGAGACGGTCCAGGACGTGTGGGACGAGGTTGCCGAGGAGCGTGCCGAGTTTGAGGCCGAGGCCCCCGGAACGCCCGAGCGCGAAATGGAGTTTGGCGATCTGCTCTTTGCCCTGGTCAACGTTGCGCGCAAGGAGGGCATCGACGCCGAGAGCGCCCTGCGTGCGAGCACGGCCAAGTTTCGCCGTCGCTGGGCTGCGATGGAGGCCGCCGTGCACGAGGCGGGCGATGACCTCGCCGCCTGCTCAACCGCTCAACTCAACGACCTGTGGGACCAAGCAAAAGCAAGCGAGTGAGGCCTGCGTCTCTCACGGCATCCATTCGTAGAGAGATCTCTACAAGCAAAAAGCCATATACAACGGAAGATGTGCCAGCTGTGCTTCGGCATCCCACTCGAGTTGTTTAGGGTGCAACACGTAAGCCATCCCAATCTTCTTGTTAAAGCGCGCGCGGAATCGGTCGAGGGAGATGGTTCCGTATCTGCGTGGCGACTTAACTTCGATGGGGCTGATGCGCGGCTTTCCGGCGGCATTGACATAGGGTCGGGTAACGAGGAAGTCGATTTCCATGCGCTCCTCCCCCTCCTTCTTTCCGCTTTGGGAATAAAAGAAGAGCCTGTGTCCATTGGCCTTTAGAGATTGGGCAACGTAGTTTTCGGTAAGCATTCCTTCGTTCAATCCGATGTCACCGCGAAGCACGGCCCTGTAAACGTCTTCATCGGTATCGTTGTTGTCAGAGAAGGCAAGCGTTACAAGCAGGCCGGTGTCTGCCATGTAGCACTTTAGGGCCGTTTGCTCCATGCTGAGTGAAAGGCCCACGCTCGGTTCGCTTGCGGCATAGCAGATATTGGCAATTCGCGCGTCTGCCAGCCAAAAGAAGGCTTCTTCGTAGGTGCGCATGCGTGCGTTTTTATCAAGTGAGGAAAGCTTGAATCGTTTTTCGTGCCTAGAGAGCTGACCCGGGATGCCATCGAGTACGGAGACGACTTTGAATTCGTAACCGGTTGCAAAACGAGAGATATCGTTGCGATAGAGCTGGACGATTCGGCGCTTCGAAGCGTCGACGGGCGCAAAAGCGCGCTGTTCAACATAGATGGATACCGGCTCAGGCATGCCGCCTACGAGCATGTATTCGCGCATAAGGGAGAGCGCTCTGCGATGCAGGGCATCGGGGAGCGGCTTCATCTTGTTAAAACTCATGCGAATGAGATCGGCCAGCCCCTTTTCGTCCATGCCCCAAAGAAACTCCTCAAAGTCGAGGGGCTCAAGTTCCAGAGACTCTTCCTCGGATGGGATTACGATATCTTTAATGTTCTGCTTGATGCTGAGCAGGGATCCAGTTTCGATGTAGTCGTAACGTCCGTCTGCAACGAGATACTTGATGAGTCCGCGTGCTTGCGGGTACATCTGGACCTCGTCAAAGACGATAAGCGTCTCGTGTTCATAGAGTTTGACGTTATAGAAAACCGAGAGATAGAGGAAGAGCGAGTCGAAGTCAGTGCGATAGTCCTCAAAATATTGCTTAACTTCGGCAGGTGCTTGAAAGAAATCAATGACAAGGCAGGACTTGTATTCGGTTTCTCCAAACGTGCGGGCAAGCGTGCTCTTGCCGACGCGGCGGGCTCCTTCAATAAGAAGTGCTGTTTTGCCAGCGCTTTCATGCTTCCATTTTAGTAGTTTGTCATAGGCTTTTCGTTTAAGCATGGCTACCTCGTACACGATATCCAGAACTTTAATAACCTGATTATGCACGATATTCAGAACTTCAGACCCTTAGAATTGCACGATATCCAGAACTTTGCACGATGTAAAAGCACATTATCGGCTCTTTCATTCGCAAGCCAGGTAAAGACGGTATGCTGATAGAAGAATTTAATGGGGGGGCGACCTCTAGAGATGAATGCTCGTTGCAAAAACAAGCGCCCCAAAGAATGATTTCTCCAATTCATATGTATCCCTCGGCTAACTTAGGGCATAATGCAAAAAGTGCGACATGGCTAACTTACGGAGGCGCACCGACGGTGCACGGTCAGCCGGTCGCTTGCATCCACTACGTTTCCAAGTGAGAGGGAGACAACATGAGCGATATTTTGGACGTCTACGGTCGCGAGGTACTCGACAGCCGCGGCAATCCCACCGTTGAGGTCGAGGTCGTGCTCGAGGACGGCAGCTTTGGCCGCGCAATGGTGCCTTCGGGTGCTTCGACCGGCGCCTTTGAGGCCTGCGAGCTGCGCGATGGCGACAAGGGCCGCTACCTGGGCAAGGGCGTTTCGCAGGCCGTCGAGCACGTCAACAACGAGTGCGCTAACGCCGTCGTGGGCCTCGACGCCTTCGACCAGCGCGCCGTCGATGCCGCGCTGATTGCCGCGGACGGTACCCCCAACAAGACCAAGCTCGGTGCCAACGCCATCCTGGGCGTGTCGCTGGCCGTTGCTCGCGCCGCAGCCGAGTCGGCGGGCCTGTCGCTGTACCAGTACCTGGGCGGTGTCAACGCCCATCTGCTGCCCACGCCCATGATGAACATCCTCAACGGCGGCGTGCACGCCGACAACAACGTTGACTTCCAGGAGTTCATGATCATGCCGGTGGGCGCCCCGAGCTTTGCCGAGGGCCTGCGCTGGTGCGCCGAGGTCTACCACACCCTCAAGGGCGTGCTGCACGAGGCCGGCCTGGGCGGCGGCGTGGGCGACGAGGGCGGTTTCGCGCCCAATCTCAAGACCAATGCCGAGCCGTTCGAGTACATCACCAAGGCCGTCGAGAAGGCTGGTTTTAAGCCCGGCGTCGACTTCATGTATGCCATGGATCCGGCATCCACCGAGTTCTACAACGCCGAGACCGGTATGTACGAGCTCAAGGGCGAGGGTGTGGAGTACACGAGCGCCCAGATGGTCGATTACTGGGAGAAGCTCGTCGACACCTATCCCATCATCTCCATCGAGGACGGCATGGCCGAAGAGGATTGGGACGGCTGGGTTGAGCTCACCCGCCGCATTGGCAATAAGGTGCAGCTCGTAGGCGACGACCTGTTCGTCACCAATACCGAGCGCCTTAAGAAGGGCATTGAGCTGGGCGCCGCCAATGCGATCCTGGTCAAGGTCAACCAGATTGGCACGCTCACCGAGTCGCTCGAGGCTATCGAGACTGCCAAGGAGGCCGGCTACGCTTGCATCGTGAGCCACCGTTCCGGCGAGACCGAGGACTCCACCATTGCTGACCTGGTTGTTGGCGTCAACGCGGGCCAGATCAAGTCGGGCGCCCCGTGCCGTAGCGACCGTATTGCCAAGTACAACCAGCTCATCCGCATCGAGGACGAGCTCGAGGACAGCGCGCGCTACGCCGGCAAGTCTGCGTTCTACAACATTCGCTAGGCAGCGGCGTGTGCGGGGGCGGGGCTGACTCGGATTCGCCTTGCTCCCGTCGGGCACTGTTGAGTACCATTGGGCGCTGGGCCATATGGCTCAGCGCCTTTTTTATGTCGAGCAAAGGCTGGCGAAGGCGGTGCGGGCGCTCGTGCTATAACTAAAAGACTTAGCGCAAACAAACCTCAACCGCACAAGGCGCACATGGATCAGATTTACGACAACAGGTACTATTCCGCCGGTTCGCGTGAGCCGTCGCCTCGCCGTGCGCGCACGGTGCAGCTCGGTGGGTCCGCCTACGCCGGCGCCGACCGCTCCATGCAGCGCCCGACAAGTACCTCGCGCCCCAATGCTCAAGTGAATACTTCGACAGATGGACCAGTGCGCCCGGCACGTTCGTCGCATGCTCAGCGCTCGTCGGCTCAAACGCACGATAGGTCGAGCAGGCCCTCGAACCGTCTTTCGGGCTCGGACCTTATGCGCTACGCCAACGACAACGCGGTGGTCAAGGCGATCTACGACTTTACCCACGGTCCTCAGCGAGGGCTATTCATCGGCATCGTCGTTGCCCTGGTGCTCGTGAGCCTGTATTTCCCCGTGCGCGACCTGTACGTGGCAAAGCGTTCGAGCGATATCTTGGCCAAGCAGGTCGAGATTCGCCAGCAATACAATGATGAGCTGCAAAAAAGCGTCGACAAGCTGCTCTCGGAGGAGGGTATCAAGGACGCGGCATCCGAGGACCTGGGCCTGGTAATGCCTGGCGAGACTAGGATTGATGTCTTGGGCTTGGACGATGATTCGGACTCGTCGTCGGCTGAAAAGAAGTCGTCGAACGCCAAGAAGGCCAGCGAGGTGGCCAAGGAGATCGAAGAAGTCGGCAAGGACGCGCCGTGGTACATTCAGACGCTCGACATGCTGTTTGGATTTAACGGCGTCGAGGGTCAGACGGTCGCGTCCAGCGGCGAGTAGGCGAGTAGCGCCCGGGGGGTGTTCCTATAGTTTTGTCAACTGGGAAATGCTCTCCGTGCGACCGGATC
>UQZI01000112.1 GCA_900545555.1 uncultured Collinsella sp. | reverse complement strand
AAACCTAAGCCGGTGTCCCCGCTCTCCCGGGGCCGGCGGAATTTAGTTGTTCAGCATGCGGTCGAAGCTTCCCGAGTCGCCATCCCGATAGTCGGCGGTCATCAGAATCTCCTGCGGAATGCGCCCGCCCTCGCGCAGCACATTGCGGAACTGCACGCGCGTGACCATGGGCAGATCCTTGATCGTCGCCGCCAAGTTCTGCGGCACGCCCTGGTTGGCAGCCGCGCGCTCGCACTCGCCGCCGGCCTTCACGCGACGCTTATGTTCGGCGAGCATGGCGCGGTACATACCGGCATGCAGGCGAATCTCAACCACATTGGCATTGCGAGCCTGCTCGACGATGCGCGCGCCCTCGCGGTCGATATCGCCCACGTAGTAGACGTAGTTAAAGCGATAGCCGATCTCAGCCAGATAATCGTCCAGGGCATGCGAGACGCTCGCCTTGCATCCGCCGCCAAAAATCACGCCGCCCACCTTGATGCCAAAGAGCTTGGCGTGCTTGCGGCCACGCAGCAGCCTGACGATCTCGTCATAGGTGTCCAGGTTCTCGACCATAATGAACGGCTTATCGGCGCCCAGCGTAAAGAAACCCGTAAAGTGCACGGGGCGGTTGGGGGCGACCTTAATCGCCTGCATGCTGATGCCCTTTTCGGTCATACGCCGAATTAGACGCTCGCCGTGCTTGCCGTCAAAAGCCTTCTCGTCGTTAAAAATCTGGTAGGCACGCTGGCGGCGCGAGGCAACCGGCGTATCGGCACCTCGGTTTTGCTCGATCCAAGCCTGGATGATTGCGATTTCCTCGGCAATCTTGCGGTTGGACATCTCGTTGTGCTGAGTGCGCTGCGGAGCCTTTTTGCCGTCCTTGCCCTCGACCTTTACGATCTGTGTCTGCTGCTCCTTGATCTTAGAGAGCGCCGTAGGCGTAGGGACAACTTTGAGCAGCTGCCTGCCTAAAACGCGGGCAAGGGCAAACGCCGATACCTCGCCGTGGACGGCCGACTCGGGCTGCTGGGCAGCAGCATCTGCTGCGGCAGACTCCGGCTTCTTCTGAGACCTGCGCTTAGAATCGCCTTGGGAATTGCGCTCGCGCTTCGGCATAGACGCCTGCTTCTGCGGACGATCGGACTTGCTCTCCTTCGCCGGCTGGCGCTTAGGCTGCCCCGAAGAAACCTCGGCCTTCGCATCCTCGTCCTGCGGCGTGGTCTTCTCGGCTGCAGTCTCGGCATGGGAACTGCGACCCCCGCGATGGCGACGGCGGCGAGGCCTGCTCGACGCGCCCTGCTCCGTCTGCCCATCAGTAGGCTGCTCGCCCTTGGCCTCGGCAGCAACCTCAAGCTGCGGCTCAACAGGCTTCTGCTCGCGAGCCGCCGGCTCAACGGTTTTCTCGGTTTGTTCGGCCTTCTCGGCCTGAGCGGTCGGAGCCGGCTCGCCCTTCTCCTGACGCCTTACGGGATACGCGCGCCTCGCAAAACCACGCCCGGGACGGCATGAACCCGGAGCCTTCTTGGCAGACTCCTCAACATCGTCTGCAACCTCGGAAGGCTCTTCAACCTCATGCGCGACATCCTGCTGCGCAGCCTTAAAGTGGGCACCACGGCGACGCTGGGGCTCCTGGGCCTCCACGGGCTTTTGCTCCTTCGCGGGCCTCTGCGACTCGGCAGCAACCTCGTTCTCAACAGCCTCGGCATCCGTCTCACCCTTTTGAGCAACGGCACGACGGAAGCGCTCCTGCTGGGCGCGGCGCTGCGCATCGCGCTTGCCACCCCCGCCAAAACCGCCGCGTCCTGCCTTGGCCGTAAAGGCACGCACGACGTTCTCATCGAGCAACTCATCGGTATCGACATGCTCACGCGGAGCAGCTTCTTCCACAGCAGGCACGTCAGCGGAATCCTCGACGACAAAATCTTCGACGGACTCGGCAGGCTGCTCCTGGGCATCGCGGATCTCGACATTGATGGTATAGAACGCCGGGCGCCCGTTAATGCCGCTGCCCTCGATCTTGGTCACGATATTTGCCGCGATAAGCTCATCGCGCATCGCCTTGGTGTCGCATTCCTTATCGACGGAGCGGAAAATCTGCGCCAGCGCGCTCGACTTAATCTTGAGCGCCTTGCGGCAGAGCAGGTCGTAGGCAACCAGCTTGGCGCGCTCGGCAGAAAGCGATGTCTGGCTGCTCAGACGCTCAGCCAGAGCATCGACATTGTTTTGATTATCGGAATATACCGTCTTGGCCACGGGGCCCCTTTCATATGCACACATATACGTCCATATGGTACAACGCACGAGCCTATCCACGCAAAACATCTGCGAGAACGCCCTTGCACCACCTGTTCTCACAAGAAAAAAGACCGGGTCCGCTTGATTGCGGACCCGGTCTTTCCGAGTCAAATAGATGGGAGATTCAACCCGTCCGACCGACTAGGCCTTGGCGGCCTCGGCGTCGGCAGGAGCTTCAGCGGCAGCGGCGCGACCGTACTCGGCCTTGCCCATCTCGGACCACTCGGGCTCCTCATCAGGCATGGAGCCGGCCTCCTTGCCGAAGAACTCCTTGAGGCAGTTGACGGCGACGATGAGGCCCAGGACCATCAGCAGGACGGCGAAAACGAGCTGCAGGCCCTTGGTGGCGGCGACGGAAACGGCGGCCGTGGTGGCGGTAGCCGGGATGGTGCCGAAGAAACCGTAGGCCTGGACGGCGGTCATGCAGCCCATGGCGCTCTGGACCAGCGAGGTGAAGGTGCAGCAGAGCAGGAAGGCGACGGGCACGTAGAGCATCCAGTCCTTGCGGCCGGTGCACTTGCAGAACACGGCGAGGGTGATCATGGTCATACCGCCGAGCAGCTGGTTGGAAGCACCAAAGAGCGGCCAGATGTTGGCATAGCCACCAAAGGCAAGGGCGAGACCGGGAAGCAGGGTGACGACCGTGGCGAACCAGGGGTTGCCGAGAACCTTCATGTAGCCGGCCTTGGACTCGATGGCCAGGGCGTCGTTGGTCTGGGCAAAGAACTCGGAGAACGAGGTGCGGGCGATGCGGGCGACGGCGTCGAGCGAGGTCAGGGCCAGAGCGGAAACGTTCATGGTCATGAAGACGGTAGCGAGCGTACCGTCAACACCGAAGGCCTGCATACCGCGGGAGATGCCAGCGGCGAAGATCTGGAACGGGGTGGAAGCGACACCGGCGTTGAGGGCGCCAGTACCGGCGGTGTTCATATCGGAGAACATGATGCCGGCGACGATGATGGCAAGGATGCCGACGAAGGACTCGACGATCATGGCGCCATAACCGACCTTGACGGCGTCCTGCTCCTTCTCGACCTGCTTAGAAGAGGTGCCGGAAGAAACGAGGCTGTGGAAACCGGAGAGAGCACCACAAGCGACGGAGACAAACAGGACCGGGAACATCATGCCGGAGGCAGTGGAGAAGCCGGTGAAGACCGGAGCGGTGATAGTGGCCTGGCCGTTAACGCCCAGGACGACGATGCCGAGGACAGCGCAGGCGATCATGACGATCATCATGATGGAAGTGAGGTAGTCACGCGGGGTCTTGAGCATCTGGATGGGCATAGCGCCAGCGAAGACCAGGTAGACCATGACGACGGCGAACCACTGGAACTTATCCAGGTAGACCGGGAACTGCATACCGACGGCGAACATGAGAACCATGAGGACCACGCCGGTGACGAACTCGGCGGCACCGGTGAGGTTGAACTTCTTCTGGGCCCAACCAAAGGCGATAGCGACGAAGGTGAACAGGATGGAGATGGTGCCAGCGCAGCCAGCGGCATAGGACTTGGTGAAGTCGATGGCACCGGTAGCGGCGCCAGAAGCGTCAACGGCCGGGGTGAACATGAACGTCTTGCAGACCATGTCGGTGAAGGCGGCGATGACGATGATGCAGAACAGCCAGCAGAACAGCAGGAACAGGCGACGGCCGGTCTTGCCGATGTACTTCTCGATGAGCTGAGCGAGCGACTTGCCGTTGTTCTTCATCGAAGCGTACAGAGCACCAAAGTCGTGGACGGCGCCAAAGAAGATGCCGCCGACGAGGACCCAGAGCACGACGGGCAGCCAGCCAAAGGCCATGGCGACGATCGTACCCGTGACAGGGCCAGCACCGCAGATCGAGCTGAACTGGTGCGAGAACGCGGTAAAGGCGGAGACGGGCGAGAAGCTCTTGCCGTCCTTCATGCGCTTGGCCGGCGTGAGGGCCTCTTTGTCAACGCCCCACTTGTTGGCCAGCCAGCGGCCGTAGCCCAGATAGCCGCAGGCGAGCACCGCCGCGGCCACAACCATGAGCAAAACTCCGTTCATTACATTTCCTCCTCTAAAAAGAACTTCCTAGACATAAAAAATGAGGGCCGTCGGTTGCGCTCGACGGCCCTCATCTTCATCAGCCGCCCGTTATCGTACGGGCTAGCTGTATGTGCTAACCCGCATCAGATAATTACTACGCTGATAATGTTTAGCTGATGCGTGAACATGTCTAAAAAATCCTCTTCAATCATGATGCGAACGATCCGTGCGGTTCACATCCCCCAGTGGTTGAAAAGGAGTATGTAACTTTAGTTACCTAAAGTCAACGCAAATTTGTAATGAATTTTCAACTTTTTTTGAAATTCTCGGTATAAAACGCCACTGACCTCGGACTTTACCCAACAAAAGTTTTTGCATGAGAGATGCCCCTCGGGAGCGAGCGGGCGTATACAAGGTTTCCTGCTCTACAGTCCTGCTCGCACGGAGAGCACATTAAGTGCTCTCCGGCTCGTGCGGAACTC
>UQZI01000111.1 GCA_900545555.1 uncultured Collinsella sp. | reverse complement strand
TCGAGGCTGCCTCCTCCAACCGCTCGGTGTTCCCGACGTCCTGGAGTCTGGATTCCTACAAGGCGTTCTTCTCTTTCAGTGAGTACAGCGTCAAATGGCTGACCAACACCTTTGTGGTGTCCGCCTGCCAGGTGCTGGGCAATGTTGTGTTCGCCAGTCTGGCCGGTTATGCCTTTGCCAAGCTGAAGTTCAAGGGCAAGAACTTCCTGTTCAACCTGATTCTGATCGGCATGATGATCCCGTACCAGGTCACCCAGGTGCCCCTGTACATCCTGATCGTCAACAAGTTCCATCTGTCCAACTCCTACGCGGCGCTGGTGCTGCTCCTGCTGTTGCTCGTTCGCTTCACGCTGGCCGAGCCGCCCGATACGGGCGGCTCTGTTTTTTCTAATGAGCGCGAACGCACAAAGTCCGCGCGTCCGGCACCCCGTCTGTCATTTACCACACAGCCAGACGCGAACACGGGCGTTTTCCACAGCACCAAAGGCCTGCGGCAGGGCCACGAGCACGCCTAGCATCGTCCCATGCCCCATCCAGCTGGGCTCCGATTCGCTTCGCGCCTGCTGCAGACGGGTCCCATAGGGAGCGGCGTGCATTTTTGCGAGTATTCTGCAATCGAAGGCCCCTGCATACCGACCTCGGGCAAAAATCGGGATTTCTCGATGTTTTCTACGGATGATGGGCGGGGTTACGGGCTGGCAGCGTTTGATTTGCAGGGATATTCGCGGTCTTTGGCATTTATCGTAGCGCCCGAAGCCCTTGGTTATGTTGAATACTCCTAAAAATGCACGGCGCTTAGAGGGGGACCTTCGCGAAAAAGGAAACCGCCCCGTCGAAGTATGCATTCGACGGGGCGGTTTATACATTTGGACGATTAAGGATGCGCTGTCAAACTACTAGAACTTGACGGTCGGGGCCTGGCGGGCTGCTTCGGCGGCCTCGAAGCCCTGGCGCTCCTTAAACTGGAAGATGCCGGCAAAGATGACAGCCGGGAACGTCTGAATGGCGTTGTTGTAGCTGAGCACGCAATCGTTGTAGCTCTGGCGTGCATAGCTAATCTTGTTCTCGGTATCCTCGAGCGATGCCTGCAGCTGCGTAAAGTTGGTGTTTGCCTTAAGATCGGGATAGGCCTCGGCTACGGCGAAGAGCTGGCGCAGCGCACCGGTCAGCACGTTGTCGGCTTCCATCTTGGCCTCGGGCGTGGTGGCCTTGACGGCGGTGTTGCGCGCGCTGATCACGGCGGAGAGCGTCTCCTGCTCGTGCTTGGCGTAGCCCTTGACGGTCTCGACCAGGTTGGGGATCAGGTCGTTGCGGCGCTGCAGCTGCGTATCGATGTTCTGCCAGGCGTTATCGATGCGGTTACGCTTGGTGACCATGTTGTTGTAGATGCCGGCGATGGCGCAGACAATCACAATGACAACAACGATGCCGATGATGACGGTAATCATGATGTCTCCGTTTCGAATGGCCGCGGCGGCATGCGCCAGCTGCCGTTGGTATAACGCTACTAGTATACCCGCAACGTTTTGCCGTGCCGAACTTTCCGGTAAGCGTTATGTTTTCGCGGGGTCGGCACCGGGGTAAAACGCGCGAGGTACAGGTGTAAGATATGCGACAGATTGACGAGTGTTGTCTTTGCCCTGAGGATGGCGATACCAGTGGACCTTCGCATTAAGAAAACCTACCGTGCCCTGTTCGATGCCTTCACCGAGCTTCTCGAGGAGCATCGTTTTGAGGACCTGACGGTTGCCATGCTGTGCGACCGCGCCATGATTCGCCGCACGACGTTCTACAAGCACTTTCGCGACAAGAACGATTACTTTGCCTTTTATATCGATGAGCTCATGTCCGGCTTGCCGCAAAAACAGCCCGATGAGGCCGGCACAGTGTCTGCCGAGGACGTGCGCGCGCTCCGGCACGCGATTTTGGACGATGCCATGGACCTGATTCTGGCCCATGAGCAGCTCATGGACAACATTTTGGCGAGCAGCATGTCGGGAATGCTGACCAACGTTATTTGCGACCGCATTGCCCGCTCCATCCGCGAGCGTGTGATGAACGTGCTTGCCGAGGATGCCCTGGCCCCCGTGTCACTCGAGACGACGTCTGAGTTTGTCGCCGGCGGTATTATTCGACTTTTCACGATATGGTGGGAATCGGGCCATGATCTTGAGCGTCGACCCGAGATGGCCGACGTGGTCGATGCGCTGTTTGAGCGGACCATGACACCGGTGCATCACTAAAAGTGGCGGAGAGAGGGGGATTCGAACCCCCGGAACGCTCTCGCGCTCAACGGTTTTCAAGACCGCCGCATTCAACCGCTCTGCCATCTCTCCGTGAGTCGTAATGATAGCATCGTTTTGAATTTGCAACAGGGAAGGCGAACGATGACGATCACCGAAATCGACGAGAAGTTCATGCGCGAGGCGTTGGCGGAGGCGCGAGCCGCCGCGGCGGTGGGCGAGGTGCCCATCGGAGCCGTAGTGGTGCGCGACGGCGAGATCGTCGCGAGGGCGCATAATCGTCGCGAGCTCGACCAGGACCCTTCGGCGCATGCAGAGTTCGCGGCCCTGTGCGCCGCTGCCCAGGCGCTTGGCCGCTGGCGCCTTTCCGACTGTACGGTCTACGTGACGCTCGAACCCTGCTGCATGTGCGCGGGGCTTATGGTCAACGCGCGCGTGGGGCGCTGCGTGTATGGCGCGAGCGACGCCAAGGCGGGTGCGTTGGGATCCCTATACGATTTGAATGCCGATTCGCGCCTGAATCATCGGTTTAACGTGACGGCTGGCGTGCTGGCAGACGAATGTCGTGAGGTGTTGAGCGGCTATTTTAGTGGGTTGCGTGGCACCGATGGTACTGGCTGCGGTTGCGGGGCCGATCTTGAGGCACATGCCGCTCATGCCGAGGCGCTCGCGTGTGCCGAAGAAATCGCCGTTGAGGTGGTCGATTTTGGTGCCGCGTGCCGCCGGCCCCGCCGTGTGCTGTTGGCGATCGACTCCTTTAAGGGTAGCGTTTCGAGCGCGCAGGCGGAGGCGGCGGTTGCCGAAGGCGTGCGCCGTGTGTGGTCCGATGCCCAGGTGGCCACGTTGCCGCTGGCAGATGGTGGTGAGGGAACGCTCGATGCCGTTGCCGCTTGCGGTGGCGAGTTTGTGACCTGCGAGGTTGCGGGCCCCTTGGGCGATCGCGTGTCTGCACGGATGTTGGTGGACGGCGAGCGCGGGTCCGCTGTGATTGAGATGGCCGAGGCGGCCGGCATTGGGTATTCGCCTTGCACGGAGTTGTCGGCGCTGGCTGCTACAACCTATGGCGTGGGCGAGCTGATGCTCCGTGCGGTTCGTGCCGGGGCAAAGACTATCTATATTGGCTTGGGCGGCAGCGCCACCAACGATGGTGGCGCCGGCATGCTGCAGGCGCTGGGCGCGCGTGTGGTCGATGAGCACGGCCGCGATATCGCTCCCGGTCTCGCGGGTCTCGAACACGTGGTGAGTATCGATTTGGCGCCAGCGCTTCGGGCACTGAACGGCGTGCGTGTCGTGGTGCTTTCCGATGTCGAGAACCCACTCGTGGGACGCCGAGGTGCCCTAGCGGTGTTCGGTGGGCAGAAGGGCCTGCCGACAGATGATACCGAGGCGCTACGCAGGTACGACAGTTGGATGGTCGGCTACGGTCGTTTGCTCGATGCGGCGATTGCCGGAGCTCGAGCCCAGGGGTTGATGCGCACACCCGAGGGCGCACGGACATTTGGCTCGGTGCTCGGCGTGCCCGGTGCCGGTGCTGCGGGCGGCCTAGGTGCTGCGCTGCTGGCGCTCGGTGCGGAGCTGCGCTCTGGCGTGGAGACGGTGCTCGATCTGGTTGGGTTTGACGAGCGCGTGCGCGATGTCGACCTGGTCATTACAGGCGAGGGCAATATGGATGAGCAATCCGCCGCCGGCAAAGCGCCGGTGGGCGTGGCCCGCCGTGCGAAGCGCTATGGCAAGCCGATGGTCGCCGTCGTGGGCGGTCGTGCCGACAACCTGGATGCGGTGTACGAGCAGGGCATCGACCTTGTACTGCCGATCTGTCGCAAGCCCATGGACCTGGAGCGGGCACTCGATCCGCAAGAAGCCGCAACCAACCTCATCTGCGCCGGTGAAGCGGCTGCCCGAGCCTATGACCTCGCTCGCCTCTAAGGCCTATCTCCCTATAAGTTGCGGTGGAATACGGAGTGTTTTTGCCTTTAAGGGGCCAATTCAGTCCGTATTCCACCGCACCTTCGTGAATGGCCATCCGAGGCTGGTCGCCATGGGTCTCGAGTCGGACCGTTTGCCGCGAAACGTGGCCATCTACTACGTTTAACCGGGCACCCCCGACCATCCCGGTATTTGGGAAATTAAAACCGCAGGTAGAGAGCTTGCCGATATTCGAAAAAGCACGCTATGGTTGACCTCTGTGGCCAAATCGTAGTAGATAGGCCCTTTTCGTGGCGCAGCGTCAGACCGGTCTTTTTGGGACTAGGAAAACACCCGTAAAGGCATGTGAATCTGAACAATTTAATCCTGCGCCTTGCGGCGCTCGATGGTGTTGTCTGGGAACCGGAGACTATGCACTTCGGGTGTTGGCGCCGCCATTTGTGTGCCATTAGTAGATTGCTCTTCGTTCAGTTGTTCGCCAATTAATCATGCCAATTAATTACCATTTCGGGCGAAGACGTGGATTATCTCCATGATGGGCCTCTTTGGTCATAATGTTGTCTTTAACTGTCCTTAATCAATAGATCGCTCTTGGGAAGAGAAGGCGACACCAGAGGGGGAGAAGGGAATTGGAGAGGAAAGTTTTCGGCGGGGGGTGTTCCTATAGTTTTGTCAACTGGGAAATGCTCTCCGTGCGACCGGAT
>UQZI01000110.1 GCA_900545555.1 uncultured Collinsella sp. | reverse complement strand
CGGAGCGCCAGCGCTCCAGTTGCGGCAGCACGGCGCCCATGAGCGAGACGGCTTCATCGAGCGACATGCCGGTGCTTTGTGCCAGCCGCGGGGCACAATCTTCGATCATTGCCTCCATCGTGGTCTCATAGGTGTACTTGCCGCGGTCGTAGCACCACTTGCAGTAATGATCGGTCCTGGCGCCCGCGGCATCGGTGCCGCAGTCATCGGGCGTGAGTATCATGCCGCAGCTCTGGCAATAGTGCTCGGGCATTTCGAGCAGGTGCGACAGCGGCTCTCCGGTTACGGCGGCAATGAGTTTCATCATGTCGATGCCCGGGGTGACTTCGCCGCGCTCCCAGCGGCTCACGGCCTGGCGCGTGACATAGAGCTTGGCGGCGAGCTGCTCTTGGGTGAGGCTGTTGGCACGACGGACGGCGATGAGTTTTTCTGCAAAGGCCATGATAGCTCCTTTCTGCTGCTTGCGGCTTTAAGCATACGCGGCGGCCGACGCCCTTCCAAGCAACCGTTGGTTGCAAAAAGGGCGGTCGTGGTGGGGGATTGCACGCAGCGTCCATGCCCTCATGCCGTACAATGACCGGCATGGAACCTATTGCACACATACATACCGACCTGCCGCAGAAGTTCGGCATTCCGCGCAACAGCTTTTTGGCGCCCCATCTGCAGGGGCGCATCGTCTTTGAGCCGGAATTTGCCTCCAATGCAGCGGTTGAGGGCCTGGACTCCTTCTCTCACCTATGGCTGCTCTGGCGCTTTGAAAACGGAACGCCCGGCGGCACGGCGGAAGACATCGCCGCCGATGCCAAGACGCAGGACAGGTCCGGCACCAACGCCAAGTGGTCGAAGACCGTGCGACCGCCGCGCTTGGGTGGAGCCGAGCGCGTGGGCGTATTTGCCACACGCAGCCCGTTTCGCCCCAATCCCATCGGTCTTACCTGCGTCAAGCTCGATCGTGTCGAGCTTACCGACGACGGCCCCATCATCCATGTGCTGGGAGCAGATCTGCGCGACGGCACGCCCATCTACGATATCAAGCCCTACATTCCGTTTGCGGACTGTCACCCGGATGCGACCGGCGGCTGGATTGAAGATGCGCCATGGCAAGAGCTCGACGTTGAGTTTCCGCATGCGCTGCAGGATATGGTCCCGTCCGCAAAGCTCTCCGGCTTGATAGAGGTCCTTCGCCAAGATCCGCGCCGCGCGGGCAGCAAGCACGAGCCAAACCGCGTGTACCACTTGGCTTACGCCGGGCTCGATATATCGTTTACGGTTGACGGAACCAGGCTGACGGTAACCGCCGTCGACGACGCGCAGGACTAACCGGCCATTTGTCCGCATTCCCATAGTGGTGCCGCGATCATGGCCACGATATTCAGTGGTTGCTCGACGAGGGCGCGCGTGTGGGCGTGGGCTATCAGCACGGCCGTCCATTCCATGGACCTCGCCACATTCGCGTGAATCTGGCGCTGCCGCTTTCGCGTGTAAGGGAGGCGTGCGAGCGCCTGGACCGCTACGTTTTTAATGCACGGTAAGTGAGCGCTGCATGCGGGGCTGTCTGCCAGATTGGCTGGAAGGCCCCGTATGGTAAAGCATCTGTAACCATTGAGCGCAAGCGCGGTTTTGTCTGCTAATATCTTTGCTCTTGAGTCTGTAAACAGGATCGTCTGGAGCTCGATGAAAAGACCTCGTCGCTCGGCCGCCATATCGTTGTTTGTTGCGCTTGCAGTGGTGGGCGCCTTTGTCGTGGCGATAGCTGGCTGTTCCGGGTCGAATGATGGGGCCGCGGCGTCTGCATCAGAAGGCGCAGCCGCCTCGCAGGTCAAAGACGACAACCTTAAGACGCTCAACGTTGGCAGCGACCTCTATCCACCGTTTGTGTATAGCAACGAGTACGGCGATATTGTTGGCCTGGATGTCGATATTTTGACCGAGGCTTTGGGCCGCATTGGTTACAAGCCAAAGTACCAGCTGATCGACTGGGAAAAGAAGAAAGAGCTGCTGGCGAGCGGCGAGCTCGATTGCGTCATGGGCAGCTTTAGTATGACGGGCCGCGAAGGCGAGTATCGCTGGGCGGGGCCGTACCTTGCGAGCCGACAGGTGGTCGCGGTCGATCCCGAAAGCGATATCTACACGCTTGCCGATCTTGAGGGTAGGGTCGTGGCGGTCCAGTCCACCACCAAGCCCGAATCGATTCTGCTCAATCGTACCAATGAAAACGTTCCGCAGATCAAGGAGCTCTACAGCTTTTCGGACCGCTCGTACTTGAACCCGGCGCTTGTCGAGGGCCTGGTCGACGCCATCGCCGCGCATGAGTCCTCGCTGCTCACCTACGAAAAAGACTATGGCGTGACGTATCGCATTTTGTCTGAGCCGCTGCTAGAGGTTGGTTTGGGCACCGCTTTCGATATCAACGACACACGCGGCATCGACGTTAAGCTCACCCATGCCTACCAAGAAATGCTTGCCGATGGCACCATGGAGCGCCTGGTGTCAAAGTATTTTGATGACCCTTCGCCCTTTTTGAATGTGGAGGGCCTGTCATGATTGATGCGTCCGACCACACCGCTCAGGAGCGGGGCAATCGTTCGGCACGGGAATGGCTCATCGTCGTCCTGTTGGGGATAGCGCTCTCGATTGTTGCCGGCGTGACGAGCTACGCCTACACGACAGCTCAGGCCGAGCAGCGCTTTGCCGACGTTGTCGATTACGTGGCGACACAGAGCCTTTCCTACGATGCGTTCAACAGCGCCTATGCGACCAAAAACCTGATTCGCGTTATGGAGATCGCCGGAGAGGCGACGCGCGATATGGAGCGCGACGGCTCGGTGGATAACGCTACGTTGGAGCAATATGCTGACCAGTTTAATGTGACAGCGCTGATCGTAACGGATGCATCGGGCAACTTGGTGTCCGAGTCCTCGAAGGATGACGTGGGCTACGAGTCGCTCGCTGCGAATCTCAAAGAGGCGCCTGTGCTGGAGGTGGCAGCCCATCCGCTTAAGTCCTATACCGCTCGCATTACGCTTGCGGACGATTCGGTCGCAGACATTGGCTGCGTGGCCCGGCGGGACGGTGAGGGCATCGTTGTCGCGGTGAGGCACCAGAGCGCCAAGGCGGTCGCGAGCAATACGCTCAAGTTGCAGAGCTTGCTCGATGGTTATGAGACCATCGATAGCGGCAATATCGTGATCGAAAACGACGGTAAGGTCGTTGCGACCAACGCTGTTGAGCCCGCCGTGTCAGGCGTGTTCGATTTGCCTGCGACGGATGCCATCGTTGTCAACGGCATTAAGGAGCGTTGCCTGGCTGGTAAGGTCAGATTGGTTAACGACAGCGGTGAGTGGTATCTGGGCACATTTGGTAAAGCGCGCGATTTTTACGTGTACACCTATGCTCCCGCGCAGCGTTACTTTGAGGTTGTTGCCGCTGTTGTTGCCAGTGTGTTGGCACTCTACGGCGGTGTTATAGCCACTGTTGTGTTGGTGCGCCGCCGCGCCGAGAGCCAACGCTTTGCCGACCTGTTGCTGCAGGAGCGCGACTATGGCGACAAACTGGCAAAAGCGGCGCGCGAAGCTTCGTCTGCCAACTCTGCAAAGACGGAGTTCCTGCGTCGCATGAGTCACGACCTGCGCACGCCCATCAACGGCATTCGCGGTATGGTCGAGGTGGGCAATGCCAACGCGGACGACTTGCAAAAGCAGACTGAGTGCCGCTCAAAGATCTGGACGGCGTCGGGACTGTTGCTCGACCTTGCGAACGAGGCACTCGATATGAGCCGCTTGGAGAGCGGGCAGGTCGACCTGAATCTCGTGCCTACAGATATGGTGGCCCTCAACCGTGAGGTGTGCGATATTCTGGAGCGCCAAGCCGAGGAGCGCCTGGTGACAATTATCTGCGACCAACGGACTCTTGATCATCCCTATGCCCGGGTGAGCGTGACGCACCTCAAGCGTCTGTTGCTCAATATTGCCGGTAATGCCGTCAAGTACAACCGCCAGGGCGGCTATGTTCGCCTGACATGCCGCGAGGTGGAGCCGGTGGACGGTGTCCCCGTCTATGAATACACGATCGCCGATAACGGCATTGGCATGAGCGAGGAGTTTCAACAGCACCTCTACGAGCCGTTCAGCCGCGAGCAACAACAGGTGGAAGGCGCTTCATCGGGAACTGGCCTGGGTGCGTCTATTGCCAAACAGTTGGTCGAGCTTATGGGCGGAACCATGAGCTTTACGAGCGCCTTGGGGCGGGGGACGACGTTTACCATTTGCCTGCCGTTTGAGAAGTGCAAGAGTTCCGAGATTCCCCAGGCAGTTCGCGTGGATGCAGGCGACAGCGACGTGCTCCAGGGCCTGCGTGTTTTGCTCGTAGAGGATAACGACCTGAATGCCGAGATCGCACAGTTTACGCTCGACCGCGCCGGTGCCGTCGTGACGCATGTCAAAGATGGCGAGTCTGCCGTCGAGACGTTTGCCGCGAGTGCGCCGCACGAGTACGACGTGGTATTGATGGACATCATGATGCCCGGTATGGACGGTCTGACACTGTGCCGCCATATAAAGGAAAATTCCCTTTATGCCGATATATTCGTTATATTACTGACTGCCAAAACTTCATCTGAAGATGAACTAAGGGGTTATAAAGAAGGCGCTGACATCTATATCAAGAAACCTTTTGATACGGAAGCATTGATTAATCAAATAATGAATATCTTGAATACGCGCCAAAAGCGAAAAGAACAACTCCTGAAGAACCTGATTGCCAAAGACAGCGATACCATTGAGTTCAATTCCAAGGAAGTATTCCTGCAACAGGCCATGAAGGTGATAGAAGAGAATCTGGATAAGGCGGACTTCAACATTGAGGAATTCTCAATAGCCATGAATATCAGTAAG
>UQZI01000109.1 GCA_900545555.1 uncultured Collinsella sp. | reverse complement strand
GTGGCCTTCGTGCGAGCCCAGGACTTGACCGAGCGGAAAACTCGCCCTGCCCCTCCCGGCCGGAGCGTATGCAGGGTTTGTGTACGAATCCTCGCGCCCGTTGACCGACGCCGGGGTCCCCGCCATAATACTTTCGGTTCACGCACGAATCCGCTGCCAGAGACAGCCGGTGCAAACGGGCATCGCCCGCAAGCTTAATGGGATATCCCGCCAGCCGAGGTGGTCGAGTAGATATGTCTTCTCGCCCCCGTCGCTCATGCAGCGCGGGGGCTTTCTTTTTGGACATGCCCCCGTCACGTCCTTGTGGCGGACCGTGCCCGGAAAGAATTCGAGGAGGTGTAATTCATGCCCCAGCAGTACAAAATCGACAAGGTTGCAGAGATCGAGTCCCGTATCGCCGAGAACGCCGGTCTGTTCGTCGTCAACTACAACGGTCTGACGGTTAAGCAGGCTCAGGAGCTGCGTCATCAGCTTCGCGAGTGCGGCGCCGAGATGAAGGTCTACAAGAACAACCTGGTCAAGATCGCTCTCAAGAACCAGGAGCAGCCCGAGCTCGACGAGATCCTCGCCGGCCCCGTCGCTTATGTGTTCTACGAGACCGAGCCGGTCGAGGCCGCTAAGGCCCTTAAGGACTTCTCTGCTAAGTCCAAGGGCGTCCTTGAGATCAAGGGCGGTATCTCCGACGGCAAGGCCGTTTCCGCTGATGATGTTAAGGCTATCGCCGAGCTGCCCACCAAGGATCAGCTTCTCGGCCAGATTGCCGGTCTCATCTCCGGTTTCGCTCGCGACATCGCTGTCTGCGTCAACGGCGTTTCCTCTGGTCTCGCTCGTTCGATCCAGCAGGTCTCCGAGCAGAAGGCAGCCTAGTCGCTGCTTTCACCCGCGGCGGCAACGCCGCACCCCAGGCGCATTCGCGCCGTGTTTTAACTGATCTCCGTGCACAGACACGGAAACCGAAAGGACTTAGAAATGGCTAAGCTTACCACCGATGAGATCATCGATGCTCTTAAGGAAATGACCCTTCTCGAGGCTTCCGAGCTCGTCAAGGCTATCGAGGACACCTTCGGCGTTTCCGCCGCTGCTCCTGCCGCTGTTGTCGCCGCTCCCGCTGCTGGCGCTGCTGAGGCCGAGGAGAAGACCGAGTTTGACGTCGTGCTCGAGGGCTTCGGCGACAACAAGATCCAGGTCATCAAGGCCGTCCGTGAGCTCACCAACCTTGGCCTGAAGGAGGCCAAGGAGGTCGTCGAGGGCGCTCCCAAGGCTGTTCTCGAGGGTGCCAAGAAGGAGGACGCCGAGGCTGCCAAGGAGAAGCTCGAGGCTGCTGGCGCTGCTGTCACCCTCAAGTAATCAGGCTTTCTCGCCAGATTTCTTTGCAGACGGGGTTCGCATTGCGAGCCCCGTCTTTTTTGTTTTTCGGTCCCTCGGCATCGGTTGCTCAAACTGCCATGTTCTGTGATTTGCGTCGCATCGGGGGCCCTGCCGTTGGGCAATAAAATTGCACCATTCGAGCAATAATTTGCGTTGACCTGCTGAAGAATTGTCTCTGCCTTGTAGCGACATATAGTTCCAGCGGTAAGATGCTTGGGTATCGCAATTTGGTCTGCGGCTGTGCGCCGCACGCACGGGGCGCTTTTGCGCCTGCGAAAGGATCTTTGAATAACATGAAGGCAATCATCCCCGCCGCCGGTCTTGGCACGCGTTTTCTGCCTGGCACCAAGTGCACGCCCAAAGAGATGCTGCCGGTGCTCGACAAGCCGGTCATCCAGTATGTCGTCGAGGAGGCACTCGACCCCGAGGAGGTCGACGACGCCATCATCGTTACCTCGCCCGGCAAGCCCGAGCTGCTGAACTACTTCCAGCCCGACCGTTCGCTCGAGAACCTGCTGCGCGAGCGCGGCAAAAACGCCTATGCCGATGCCGTCGCCCACGCTGGCGGTATGCCGGTCGACTTCCGTTATCAGTACGAGCCCAAGGGCCTCGGCCATGCTATTCGCTCTGCTGCCGACGCCGTGGCAGGGGAGAACTTCCTGGTTCTTCTGGGCGACTACGTTGTGCCTAACCGCGACATCTGCGACAAGATGCTCGCCGTTTCCAAGGAGCACGGTGGCGCTTCGGTTATCGCCGTCGCCGCTTGCTCGCCCGAGGAAGTCAGCCGCTACGGTGTTATCGCCGGCGAGCGCGTCGGTTCGCTCGAGGGCGCCGAGGACGTTGCCGATGCCGAGCCGGGTGCTGTCTGGCGTATCGGCGGTCTGGTTGAGAAGCCCGCTCCCGAGGCTGCTCCGTCCAACCTGTACATCGTCGGTCGCTACCTGCTGAGCCCGCTGGTCATGGACTTGCTGGCAGATCAGCAGGCCGGCAAGGGCGGCGAGATCCAGCTCACCGACGCCATGGCCCGTTCGCTCGACCGCGAGGCCATGTACGCCGTCGTCATCGACCCGCTGTCGGGCTACGACACTGGCACTCCCTCTGGTTGGATGGCCACTAACGCCCTCATGGCTGCAAACGACCCCCGCTTTGCCGATGCCTTCTGGGACGCCATCGACGAGCGCGGCGGATTGATGCGCAAGTAAGCCTTCGGGCACCGACATTTACGGGCGTGGACCTCGGTTCGCGCCCGTTTTTTATAAGAGCTGCGATTGCCGGCTCTCTGTTCACAGAAAATATATGAACAGATGTTCGATACACATACATCTACCTGCGTGTTTTCTGTCGAAAAACTTTGCTACTCCAAAAACTCAATCGCGTCAAGGCTTTTCTTGCTCAACGGTCGGTACCTGATAAACTATTAGGTTGCGATAACTGGCGAAGCTATGCCTCGCCAACCCACCGAGCATTTCCGTGAAGGAGGAAAAACCTGGTGACCTACGCATACACTGCCACTGAGCGCAAGCGCGTCAGCTTCGGGAAAATCCCGGAGGCCATGGAGCTCCCCAACCTTATCTCTGTTCAAAGGGAATCCTTTGAGCGTTTTAAGGACGAGGGCCTTCGTGAGGCGTTCAAGGAATCCAGCCCCATCCAGAGCCAGAACCATGTTCTCGAGGTTACCTTCGGCGAGCATCAGTTCGGCGACCCCGCGCACACCGTCGAGGAGTGCCGCGAGAAGGATATGACCTATCAGGCTCCGCTTCTGACCGACGTCCGTCTCACCAACAAGGAGACCGGCGAGATCAAGGAGCAGCTCGTCTTTATGGGCGACTTCCCCATGATGACCGATCAGGGCACCTTCATCATTAACGGTACCGAGCGTATCGTCGTCTCGCAGCTCGTCCGCTCCCCGGGCGTGTACTACAGCTCCGAGATGGATTCGGGCAAGCAGATCTACAAGGCCCAGATCATCCCGTCCCGCGGTGCCTGGCTTGAGTTTGAGGTCGACAAGCGCGACCAGCTCATGGTCTCCATCGACCGTAAGCGTAAGCAGAGCGCCACGATGTTCCTGCGCGCCCTTGGCATCGCCGTCACCAACGACGACATCATCGAGCTGCTCGGCAACTCCGATGTGATCAAGCGCACCCTGGAGCGCGACACCGCCCTCACCCGCGAGGACGCCCTCATCGAGATCTACCGTCGCCTGCGCCCGGGCGAGCCTCCCACCGTGGACGCTTCCCGCAGCCTGCTCGAGGGCCTGCTCTTCAACCCGCAGCGCTACGATCTGGCCCGCGTCGGTCGCTACAAGGTCAACAAGAAGCTCAACCTCACCACCGAGGAAGAGGTCACGGTGCTCACCGACGAGGATATCGTCGCTACGCTGCGCTACCTCCTGTCCCTCGCTGCCGGCGAGCAGGGCTTCAAGGTCGACGACATCGACCACTTCGGCAACCGCCGCATCCGTACCGTCGGCGAACTCGTCGCCAACCAGTTCCGTATCGGCATGAGCCGTATGGAGCGCGTCGTCCGTGAGCGCATGAGCTCCCAGGACATCGACGAGATCACCCCGCAGTCGCTCATCAACATCCGCCCGATCGTGGCCTCCATCAAGGAGTTCTTCGGTTCCTCGCAGCTCTCGCAGTTCATGGACCAGGCGAACCCCCTGACCGGTCTGACCCACAAGCGCCGTCTGTC
Organism: uncultured Collinsella sp.; assembly: GCA_900545555.1. Taxonomy (GTDB): domain Bacteria; phylum Actinomycetota; class Coriobacteriia; order Coriobacteriales; family Coriobacteriaceae; genus Collinsella. The sequence goes on along the minus strand of UQZI01000109.1, from coordinate 946 downwards.
CGCACTCGGCCCTGGTGGTCTTGCCGGCCACAAGTCCGGCTCCAGCCGCCGCACCAACGTGCCGACGGCCGTCCGCGACGTTCACAACTCGCACTACAGCCGCATGTGCCCGATCGAGACCCCCGAAGGCCCCAACATCGGCCTGATCGGCTCGCTCGCCCTCTACGCCCGCGTCAACGAGTACGGCTTCATCGAGGCCCCGTTCCGTCGCGTCGAGAACGGCGTTGCCACCGACCAGATCGACTGGATGACCGCTGACGAGGAAGAGAAGCACGTCATCGCGCCGGCCAACACGCCGCTCGATCCCAAGACCAACGAGTTCATCACGACCGATGCCGAGGGCAAGATCGTCCGTCCGCACACCGTGATCGCCCGTACCCGCGACTTCGACGGCTCCTTCGGCGCTCCCGCCGACGTGCCCGTCGAGGACGTCGACTACATGGACGTCTCGCCGCGTCAGATGCTCTCCGTCGCAGCCACGCTGATCCCGTTCCTCGAGCACGATGACGCTAAGCGTACGCTGATGGGCGCCAACATGCAGCGTCAGGCCGTGCCGCTGGTTCACCCCGCCGCTCCCTATGTCGGTACCGGCATGGAGCGTCGCGCCGCTCTGGACTCCGGCGAGGTCACCCTGGCCAAGAACGCCGGCGAGGTCATCTTTGCCGACGCCGCCAAGATCATCGTCAAGCATGCCGGCGGCATGGACGAGTATCACCTGGCCAAGTACCAGCGCTCCAACCAGTCCACCTGCATCAACCACCGTCCGCTCGTGCGCGTCGGTGACACCGTTGAGCAGGGCGAGCCTCTGGCCGATGGTCCTTCGACCGATCACGGCGAGCTCGCACTGGGCCAGAACCTCACCGTGGCCTACATGCCGTGGGAAGGCTTTAACTACGAAGACGGTATCGTCGTGTCCGAGCGTCTGGTGGCCGAGGACCTGCTGACG
>UQZI01000108.1 GCA_900545555.1 uncultured Collinsella sp. | reverse complement strand
GGCGTCGGGCCAGACCCAGTCGGTGAAGGCCGGGTGATCGTAGCCCTCATCGCACGCGAACTCGAAGGCCTCGGTGCGGAATGCCTCCCACTTATCAATCTGCTCCGCAAACTTATCGGCGTCGACCAGGCGCAGCACGTCGGCGGCCAGTGCCCAGCGGTCCATGTTGTTCAGGCGCAGCATGTCGAACGGCGTTGTCGTGGAGCCTTTCTCCTCGTAGCCGTGGACGCGGAAGGCATCGTGGCCGGGGCGGTTCCAAATCAGACGGCGAATCGTGCCGGCATAAGCGTGGAACGCGAAGAGGACGGGCTTCTCGCCGCAGCCGAACAGCTCAGCCCAGCGCTCGTCGCTGAGAGCCTGGTCGTTCTCGCAGACGTTCTGGATCTTGAGCAGGTCGACCACGTTGACGAACCATACCTTGATGCCCAGCTCGCGCAGCATGTCGGTTGCAGCCAGAGCCTCAAGCGTCGGCACGTCACCGCAGGTGGCGACCACGACGTCGGCCTCGGCGAGCGAATCGGCGGTCGATGCCCACTCCCAAGCCGCGACACCCTCGGCGAGCTCGGCGCAGGCCTCGTCAACCGTCTGGAAAGTCGGAGCAGGCTGCTTGCCGCAGAAAATGGCGTTGACGCAGTCGGTGGACTGATAGACGCGCTCGGCCACAGCGAGGGCCATGTTGGCGTCGGCCGGATAGTAAGCATTCACGATATGCGTGTCGTTGGCCTTGTTGAGCAGCAGGTCGATAAAGCCGGGGTCCTGGTGCGAGAAGCCGTTGTGGTCCTGACGCCAAACATGGCTCGACAGCAAAATGTTGAGTCCGCTGATGGGAGCACGCCACGGAATCTCGCGCTTGGTGGCCTCGAGCCACTTGCAGTGCTGGTTGACCATGGAATCGACCACGTGCACAAAGCTCTCGTAGGAGCTCCACACGCCGGAGCGTCCGGTGAGCACGTAGGCCTCGAGGAAGCCTTCGCACTGGTGCTCGGACAGCTGCTCGACGACCTTACCGGAGCCGGCCAGCAGCTCGTCGTTGGCCTCGTCCTCGTAGAAGCCGGCATCCCACTGCTTCTTGGTCACCTTGTAGGCGGCCTGCAGGCGGTTGGACGCGGTCTCGTCGGGGCCAAAGATGCGGAAATCCTCCATGTTCTTGGCCAGAACGTCGGCAGTGTACTCACCAAAGACGCGAGCGGCCTCGGTGGAGCCCCAGCCATGGCCCTTCTCGGCGACGGGGATCTCGTGGGCGTGAATATCGGGGAGCTCGAGCTCGCGGCGCACCTTGCCGCCGTTCGCGTTGGGATTGGCGCCGATACGCAGCTCGCCGGTCGGCATAAAGGCCGTCACCTCGGGGCGCACCTGGCCCTCGGGCGTAAAGAGCTCCTCGGGCTTGTAGGAGCGCAGCCACTCGCGCAGCACGCGGAAGTGCTCGTGAGTGTCCTTGGCGCTTGCCAGCGGCACCTGATGGGCGCGCCAGGAGTCTTCGGTCTTCTTGCCGTCGATGTGCTTGGGGCAGGTCCAGCCCTTGGGCGTGCGGAACACGATCATGGGGTAGGCAGGGCGGGCCACGGTCTCGCCTGCGGCGGCCTGGGCCTGCGCGGTGGCCTTGATGTCGCAGATCTCATCAAAGACCTGCTCAAACAGGGCAGCGAAACGCGCATGGATGCTCGCGTGGCTCTCGTCGTCAAAGCCGGCGACAAAGAAGTGCGGCTTGTAGCCCATGCCCTCGAAGAACTTGGTGAGCTCCTCGTCGGACACGCGGGCGAGGATGGTGGGGTTGGCGATCTTGTAGCCGTTGAGGTGCAGGATTGGCAGGACGATGCCGTCGGTTGCCGGGTTCACGAGCTTGTTGGACTGCCAAGAGGTCGCAAGCGGACCGGTCTCGGACTCACCGTCGCCCACCACGGCCACGGCCAGCAGGCTCGGGTTGTCCATGACGGCGCCGTAGGCGTGGCTGAGCGTGTAGCCGAGCTCGCCGCCCTCGTGGATGGAACCGGGCGTCTCGGGCGCAAAGTGGCTCGGGATGCCGCCGGGATAAGAGAACTGGCGGAAGAACTTCTGCAGGCCGGCCTCGTCATTGGTGATGTCGGGGCGAATCTCGCGGTAGGTGCCGTCGAGCAGCGACTGAGCAGTACCGGCGGGGCCACCGTGACCAGGGCCCATCAAGAAGATAGCATTCTGGTTGTGGTCGGCGATCAGTCGATTGACGTGACCGAACAGGAAGTTGATGCCGGGCGTGGTGCCCCAGTGGCCAACCAGGCGGTGCTTAACGTCCGGACGACCGAAGTCGCGCACCTCACCGGTTTTCTCGTCGACAAAGTCGGGGCGCATTAGCGGGTTAGAGCGAAGGTAGATCTGACCGACGGACAGATAGTTCGATGCGCGCCAATACAGGTCGACGCCCTCGAGCTCGGAAGCCGGCACCTCGTGGCCCAGCTTTTGCCACGGCGTCCCCAGTGTTTTAGCCATTGTTTATGTCCCTTCGCTGTGCGGTCACCCTCCAATACGGCAACCTTTCGTTGGGACCAGTATATTTGCTAAAACGTTTTATCATGGTGAAAAAACGTTTTACCACCCTTATCAATCCCATCGATTAGCAAAACGCGACATTCACCTGCGGCGTTGATTGTCACAGGTGCTCCACATTCGGTCTCTGCAAATTGGTAAACGTGTTTAGTTGTGTTTAGTAAGCTCGAGCACGCTGTCCTTAACGATAAGCTCCGGCTCCAGAACGACCTCTTCGGCACGCCTGCCGCCCCTACCGGCAAGACGCTTGGACATGCAGCCAAAAGCATGCTCCGCAAGGACACCAGGGTCCTGCTCAATCGCGGTCAGTGCCGGCTCAAAGAGAACGTCGGCCGCCGAGTTGTCATAGCTCACCACCGAGATATCGCCCGGGATGCTCTTCCCCATCTCGTGCAAGCGCTTGAGCAAACCGAGGGCAATGTTATCCGAGCTTGCGAACACGGCAGTGGCGTCAGTTGCGAGCACTGCCTCCGAGGCCTCGTATGCGCTCGGAATGTAGTACTCGCTCTCAAACTCCAAGCGCGCATCGATGGGCAGCCCCACCTCGCGCAGCGCACGCTCGTAGCCGGCAAGACGCTTACGACCCGTATTGGAGCGGCGCGCGTTAACCAGGCAGGCAATACGGCGGTGGCCTTGCTCGATCAGATAGCGGGTGGCCATATAGCCGCCCATCTCGTGGTCGAACATCACCTTGTCGCACTCAAGTCCCTCAATGGCACGGTCAACCATTACCGCCGGGATGGGCAGATGGCTGACTTCTTCGCGCAAAGCGCGGTCGTCCGAGAATTCGTCGCCCACGACCAAAAACACACCATCGACGCCGCGCGTCACCAGCTGGCGCAGGAGCTCTAGATCGTCCTCGGCGCTTCCACCCGAACTGGTAATAAAGAGCGCGTAGCCGTCCTCGCGGCAGCGCTTTTCCAGACTGCCAGCGAGCGAGGCAAAAAATCGGCTCTCGATGTTGGGAACGATAAGGCCCAGCGTGCGCGACTCGCGCATGACCAGGCTGCGCGCGATCTGGTTGGGAACATAGTGGTTGCGCGCCGCGACCTCTTTGATGCGCTTGCGGTTTTCTTCCGAGATGCGACAAGGCCGGTTGTTGAGAACAAGCGAGACCGACGAGGGGGAAAGCCCCACCTCCTGGGCAATCTGCTTGAGAGTAACTTTGTTGCCCATCTCGCTCCTTCCGAGTATTCGCGCAATCTCTTGAAAGTATAGCGACCGTCCCTCTACCTCGATGATAAACACTTTACCAATCCGGTAGACGGCTGTTTTATCGCCGCGATTGGTGCAAAGCAACCTGACCCCTTTGCACCATGTGATGCATTGGGGTCAGGTTACTTTGCACCAAATCCATCCGGGTGGGGTATATTGCATTCGATTGATGAAAACGACCACCATAAGGCGGATATACGTATGCACGAGAATGACTTTTTTAACGAGGACCTGCTCTGCGCGCTCGCTGGCGTTGCCGGCGAGGACAACGTGCTCATGAGCGAGCCCATGCGCGAGCACACCACGTTTAAGATCGGCGGCCCGGCCGACGTCTTTGTCACGCCCGACACCGAGCAGGGACTCGTTGCCACGCTCGATACCTGCTACCGCTGCGATCTGCCACTCACCATCGTGGGCAACGGCTCCGACCTGCTCGTCGGCGACAAGGGCATCCGCGGCGTCGTCGTGGCGCTGGGCGAGGGCCTCTCCGACATTACGGTCGACGGCACGCACGTCACGGCGGCAGCCGGCGCCTTGCTTTCCGATGTCGCAGCCGCGGCAGCCGAGGCCGGCCTTACCGGCATGGAGCCCATCTCGGGCATTCCCGGATCGGTCGGCGGTGCCTGCTACATGAACGCCGGAGCATACGGCGCCTGCATGGCCGATGTGCTGGAGTCCGTGCGCGTCTACAAGCCCGCCCGCATGCTCGACGACGGCACCCGCGGTAGCGGCAGCATTATCGAGTTCGATGTCGATGAGCTCAACCTGGGCTATCGCAAGAGCCGCATTGCCGACGACGGTTTCATCGTGCTTTCGGCCACTTTCAATCTCGCCCCGGGCAACGCCGCGATGATCAAGGCCGACATGGACGACTACCGCCAGCGCCGCGAGGACAAGCAGCCGCTCGACATGCCGAGTGCCGGCTCCACCTTCAAGCGCCCCGAGGGCCACTTTGCCGGCAAGCTCATCATGGACGCCGGCCTGCGAGGACACGCCATTGGCGGCGCGCAGGTGAGCGAAAAGCACTGCGGCTTCATCGTCAACACCGACCACGCCACCGCCGCCGACGTCGACGAACTCATCCGCCACATCCAAACAACCGTCAAAGACCAATTCGACGTGGACCTCGAACCCGAAGTCCACCGAGTAGGCGAATTCCTCTAAACAAAGAAGGCCCCGAAAGGGGCCTTCACTTTCTTTAATTCAGACAACCAGTCCGGTGTGTCGCGCCCCGAACCCAAGAGGGCCGGGACTGTCCGAGAGGCATAAGGTTGATCGCGAGTTCCGCACGAGCCGGAGAGCACTTAATGTGC
>UQZI01000107.1 GCA_900545555.1 uncultured Collinsella sp. | reverse complement strand
GTTCGCAAGCAGCGTTATCAAAGGACCTGGGAGGGCGTATGGGGCAACATCGATCGCGAGTTCCGCACGCAAAGGAGAGCACTTAATGTGCTCTCCGTCTTGCGCAGGACTGCCCGAGCAGGCGATGTTGCCCTATACGCCCGCCCAGGTCCGCCGGGATCACGACAGCTTGACGATCGGTGCAAAACCTTTCATAAGCTTTTTGGTCTGGCCGGTCTTTTCGAATTGGACCTCGATCATGTCTCCGGCGACCGAGATCACGGTACCCGTGCCAAAGGTCTTATGACTCACGGTATCGCCCGCGGCAAAATCCTGCGATGCGCTCGCGCGATCGACCTTGCGCTCCACCGTCGGCGACACCTTGGACGACGGCTTTTTGGCTCGCGGCGCGCCCGAGCCAAAGGTCGAGGCAACGCGGCCGGCGTCGGGCGAAACCCCACGATGGCGCTCGGTGCCATAAGTGCTGCCGCCAAAGAAGTCGTCAAAGCTCGACCCGCCGCGCGAGCCGGAGCCGCCGGTCGAGCGCGTATGCGAACCGAACACCTTGCCGCCATACATATCCGAGCCCATGCCCGAGCCAAAGGTGCCGTGACGGTCGCCACGCTTCTCCCAGCCCGTGCCCTCAAAACCGGCAGAACCGATGCCGCTAAACTCGATGTCCTCAAACGGAATCTCGTTGAGGAAGCGCGAGCGCGGGTTGGCAGAGGTCGAGCCGTAGGTGCGACGCGTGGCCGCATAGGTCAGGAACAGGCGCTTACGGGCACGCGTGATGGCGACGTAGGCCAGGCGACGCTCCTCCTCGAGCTTGCCCGGGTCATCGCTGCCGCTAAAGTCGTGCACATGCGGGAAGATGCCCTCCTCCATGCCGGCCACGAACACCGCCGGGAACTCCAGGCCCTTGGCGGAGTGGATGGTCATCATGGTGATGGCATGCGTCTCGCCGGCCAGGGAATCCAAGTCGGAGCGCAGGGCCAGCCACTCCATGAGTGCCGGCAGTGCCTTACAGGTGAGCGGACCGTAGGTGCGCTCGATCTCGTCGGCATGCACGGCGCCCGCCGGCAGCTCCGTCGGCGTGGCATACGCGTTGCCCGCGACGGCAGCGGCCAAGGCATCCTGCGGCGAGAGCGCCGGGGCGGCTAGGCTATCGAGCGGATTGGAACCTGCGGCATCGCGCGCGCCAACGAGCGCCTCAAACGAGGATGCCGGTGCGGACGGCCCCGGTTCGGGCGCAGGCGTACTCACCACAACGGGCTCGGGCTCGGCGCCGGCGGGCACATCGGCAACACCTGCTGCGCGCAGCTCTTCCAAGCTCTCGAGCGTACCCTCGATATCCTCGTGCGTCTCCTCAAATTCGGCTGCAACGCCCAAGAATTCCTGAATGTTCTCGGCGCGGCTCTCGGACTCCATGGTGCCCTCAGCGCGGAACGCCTGCAGCAGGCCCGTCTTGTCGACAATCATCTCGACGACGTCCTTGAGCTCGCCGTCCATGCGACGGCCCTCGCGCACCAGCGCCACAAAGCTCGACAGGCCATTGCGCACCTTGGCGCTAAACATGCCCGTCTCGGCGCACGCGATCTCGCAAGCCTGGAAGAATGAGCAGCGGTTGTCGCGCGCCAGCTGCTCAATCTTTTGGATCGAGGTGGAGCCGATACCGCGGCGCGGCGTGTTGATGACGCGCTTGACGCTCATCTCGTCGGCTGGGTTCACGATCATCTTGAGATAAGCCATAACGTCGCGGATCTCGGCACGGTCGAAGAATCGCGTGCCGCCCACGATCTTGTAAGGCACGCCCGCACGCAGGAACATATCTTCGAGAATACGCGACTGGGCGTTGGTGCGATAGAACACAGCGATGTCGTCGTAGCTCGTACCCTTGGAGTGTAGCTTTTCGATCTCGCCGGCAATCCAGCGGCCCTCGTCGCGCTCATCGCTTGCCTGGAAGGCCTGGATCTTCTCGCCGTCGCCCTCGGCCGTAAACAGGCGCTTGTCCTTGCGTTGCGAGTTGTGACGCACCACGGCGTTGGCGGCGCTCAGGATATGACCCGTGGAGCGGTAGTTCTGCTCCAGCTTGACGGTCTTGCAGTTTTTAAAGTCCTTCTCAAAGTCCAGGATATTGGTGATGTCGGCGCCACGCCAGCTATAAATGGACTGGTCGTCGTCGCCTACGACCATGAGGTTTTGGTACTTGGCGGCCAGCAGGTTGGCAATCTCGTACTGGACGTGGTTGGTATCCTGATACTCGTCGACGCTAATGTAGCGGAAGCGCTCTTGGTACTTGTCGAGCACCTCGGGGCGAGTGCGCAGCAGCTCGAGCGCGCGCACGAGCAGGTCGTCAAAGTCCATCGCATTGGCGGCGCGCAGGCGGCGCTCCAGCTCTAGGTAGACCTGCGCGGCCTTTTTGTCGTTGGGGCTATCGGCGGATTTGAGCATGTCCTCGGGGCCGATCATGGCGTTTTTCGCCGAGCTGATCTTGCTGCGGATCATGTTGATGGGGAACTGCTTTTGTTCGATGCCGAGCGCCTGCATAATGTCACGCACCATGCGCTTTGAATCATCGTCATCGTAGATGGTGAACTGACCGGTGTAGCCCAGCAGGTCGGCGTCCTCGCGCAGCATGCGCACGCACATGGCATGGAAGGTGCACACCCACATGCCGCGGGTGCCGCTGGGGATGAGCGCCGCCAGACGCTCGCGCATCTCGGCCGCGGCCTTATTGGTAAACGTGATGGCAAGAACCTGCCAAGGCTTAACGCCTAGGTCGCCGAGCATATGTGCGATGCGGAAAGTCAGGACGCGGGTCTTGCCCGAGCCGGCGCCGGCGAGCACCAGAAGCGGGCCCTCGGTGGTGAGCACCGCCTCGCGCTGGGCGGGATTAAGGCTGTCGATGTCGACGAGCGGCTTGGCGGGTTTGGGTGCCGGCGCGGGAGCGTCATAGATGTCGAGCGGGACGAGCTCGGGCTCCGGCGCAGCAGGGGCGGTGTATGCATCGAGCGGCACGGGTTCCGGCGCGGGCGGCACGGGCACCGCGGCGTTCTTTTCCCAGGGCAAGGGCTGGGTCATGGGCGACTCCTCATCTGACGGACGGCGCGCCTGCGGGCAGCGCCATAGTTTGAGCCGTACCAGTATACCGAGCCACGCGGACACCGACGCAAATCACACCACGACTCCGTGCGCCACCGTCGGGCCCGCCCCAGCGGATTTGGCGCAATGGAGCCAAATTAGTCTGCACCACGTTGGTGCAAAGAAACCTGACCCCAATGCACCAATCACGGAGCCACCGATGTCATGGCAACGGTAGCGAGCGGCGGCCAGAACGAACAAATTGGCATGAAAAAAGGGCGACATAGACCTTTTGGCCATGCCGCCCTCTTTGAATGACAAGTTGTCGTTCTGGCCGCCGCGCAGCGTCAACCAAGTTACAGGCCGAGCATAGGCTCCAGGACGAAGAAGTACGCAAGCACTACGATGCCCAGGATGATGCGGTAGACGCCGAAGCACTTGAAGTCGTGACGGCGGACGAAGCCCATAAGCCACTTGATGGCGATGAGCGACACCACAAAGGCGACGACGCAGCCCACGCCCAGGATGGCGAGCTCGTTAGCGCCAAACGTACCGCCCTTAATAAAGTACTTGACCAGCTTGAGCGCGCTCGCACCAAACATAACGGGAATGGCCAGGAAGAACGTGAACCTAGACGCCACCGAGCGCGTGCAGCCCAGCAGCAGGCCGCCGATGATGGTGGAGCCGGAACGCGATGTGCCCGGAATCAGCGAAAGCACCTGGAAGCAACCGATACCCAGCGCGGTCTTCCAGCTCAGGTCCTCGAGCGTAGTGATGGAGCCAAAGTCCAGGCTATCGTCATCGTCGTCTGCAGCAGCAACCGCAGCGGGCGCGGCAAAGTGTGCGCCAGCGGGACGTCCACCCGACGCCGCGGCACGAGAACCAAACGAACCGGCAAGAGCAGCCTGCTCGCGCTTGTTCGCACGCCAGTTCTCGATCACGATAAACAGCACGCCGTATACGATGAGCGCCAGCGCCACGACGGGAGCATTGTAGAAATGCTCCTCCATCCAGTCGTTGAGCGGCAGACCGATTGCCGCGGCGGGAATGCAGCCGAGCACAATCTTGCCCCACAGTACCCAGGTGTCGCGACGACCCTCCTTGCCCTTGCTGGGAGAAAACGGGTTAAGGTCGTAGAAGAACAGGACGCAGACGGCCAAAATGGCGCCAAGCTGAATCACGACCAGGAACATATTCCAGAACGTCTCGCTCACGTTCATCTTGACGAACTCGTCCACCAAGATCATGTGACCAGTCGACGAAACGGGCAGCCATTCGGTGATGCCCTCGACCAGGCCCATAAAGGCAGATTTTAGAAGCTCGATGATATCCAAAGGGACCCCCTCGTTAGACACCCGCCGATATTGTTCTGCGGACGGTGCGGGCGATGTCCCATTATCAACCGTTGGCGGCGCGCCTGCGCCTACCCTTACCAAAAAACTCGCCCGTTCACAGAATTGCGAGCGGTCAAACCCAAATCCTTGGGTATAACTGCAACAAGATAAAGTGTCCGGCGGCCACGCATCCGCGCCCGCCCGACGCACGAGCCCAGCGCCCGTGCGATAGACCAAGGAGGAAATCATGAACGAGGGCTACACCAAGGTATTTGTTTCACTCGACGGTACTGAGCAGCAGGATTTTGTGCTCGCACGCGCCATCAAGGTCGCCGCGAACAACGGCGCCAAGCTAATCATCGGCCACGTTATCGATTCCACGGCGCTCGAGAGCGCCGGTTCCTATCCGGTCGATCTGGTCAACGGCCTAGAAGAGGCATTTAAGAACTCCATCGCCAAGCAACTCGAAGAGGCCAAGGCCAATCCCGATATTCCCGAGGTCGAGGTCATGATTCGCGCCGGCCGTATTCGCGAGACGCTCAAGGACGAGATGCTCGACGTGGTCAAGCCCGACCTGGTGCTCTGCGGCGCCCGCGGCCTGTCCTCGATTAAGTATGCGCTACTGGGCTCGATATCGACGTTTCTGCTGCGCAACACCGATTGCGACATTTTGGTCGTGAAGTAGGTTCCTTCCCGTCGGCGCAAGGCCTGCGGGGTTATCACGCCGACGTCCTCGCCGCTTCGCGGCTGCGGGATGTCGGCTTAGATAACCCCTCCCGGCCTTGCGCCTTCGTCACCATACTTCAACGCAAACACTCCGCAAGCGAGAATCGCATGGCAAAACTGCTTC
>UQZI01000106.1 GCA_900545555.1 uncultured Collinsella sp. | reverse complement strand
CGGTCCCGTTCCGAACCCGGAAGCTAAGCCCCATCGCGCCGAGAGTACTGCGGGGTCAGCCCGTGGGAGGCCAGGGCGCCGCTGACCGGTGGACGGCACCGAGCCGTCATCGAAACTGAAGAAGGGGGAGGCCTCGCGGCCTCCCCCTTTTTTGCGTTTACGGGGTGTAAATGACTCAATTACACCAGACGATCTTGTTGTTTTTGGTATTGAGCCTTTATTTAAAGAAAATAAATCGTATAACAAGGGCAACTGCTATGGCCGCAATGATCAAAAGCAGAATTGTCAGCTGATGCTGCTTGCGTCGTTTACTTGACGAAACGAAGATTGATTTTCCCTGTTTTGGCGTTTCGAGATAGCGAGCCGAATGCGTCAAGGTTTGCTTGGGTCGAGGCCCTCTTTGTTGATGAGCGGCGGATGCTCTCATCGGCTCATCGCTAGCTGCGCTGTTTTTAGATAATGGTGCGTCTTTCAGATATACAGGGTCTCCCGAGGCAACGCCCATATGTTTACGTCCCGTTTGGGCATCCTCGAGCGTTTGATATCGATTTCTCGTCACATAATCGGGCTCAGGATCATTAATGGGCTCTTGCGAGATGTGGGGGCGATGGAACCGTGGCGGCTGCGTAGAAGTATCTTCGCCCTGCGTCGGCATAAACATATTGTTCTGGTTTTGGTCGTCCATGATGCCCTTTAGCTCGTTACCAACAACGTGTACGCGCTCATTGTAAGCCCCTTGTTATTTGTAGCTGCGAACATACTTCTTATTTAAGCTCTGGTTCAAAGAACCTTAACCTTACTAAGACCTGAGTCATACACACTTAGATATGCTTATAGTACTGGACTCAAAAAACTTTATAGTCGATGTATATATGAGCACTGGGTGGGCATATATAAGAGCGTCAAAAGAAGTCCCAGTCACCTAGAAGATGACTCGGCATTCCTTAAAAGGAGTGGTAAACATGGCAAGCATGGTTCCTTATCGTTCGGTTTTTGGCGTTCGTCCTTCTGCTAGCTCGCTGTTCGATTTGTTTGATGATATGACCGATCTTGCAAACAACTCGATTGCTTCCAAGGCGTTCCCCGTTGATGTCGAGGACAAGGGCGATGGTTATGAGGTCAAGGCCTATCTGACCGGCGTCGCTAAGGATGATATCGACGTTGAGCTTAACGAGGGTCGCCTGTCGATTAGCGTGAACGTTGTGGAGGACGAGGAGAACGAGGGCAAGAACTTCCTGCAGAAGGAGTTTAGCTCGTACAGCGCGACGCGCGGCGTGTATCTGAAGGACGCTTCGAGCGAGGGCCTTTCGGCTAAGTATGCTGACGGCATCCTGACGGTTACGGTTCCCAAGATTGTCGAGAAGAAGAACGTTACGAAGATCTCCATCGACTAACGATGGCTCTGCTTCAATCGAGAGTATGAGTTAAGGGGGGCTGGGAAGTGATTCCCAGCCCCCCTTTGTTGTCTTGAGGGGCTATTGAATGGTTGTCGGTTGATACTGGCTTGCAGGGCGTATCGAGAGCTTCCGTGGCCCTTGAAGACGGGTGGCAGAACTGCCGAGTTCATCATCGAGACTTGCATCAAGCGCGTTGGCATAGCTTTTGACGGTAAGGCTTGGACGATTATTGTCCTGGCTGATATGCATGGCGATGAGCTGTTCGGTGCGATCGGTAACAAGTTCGCGCGCGGCTTCGGCGGCCTGGTTGTTGGAGAGGTGCCCCTTTGTGGACAGGATGCGCTCCTGAAGAAAGCGGGGGTACGCTCCTTCGCGCAACATAGTTACATCGTGGTTACTTTCGAGCGCGAGAACTCGACAGTCTTTGAGGATGCCTATGGCCTTGCTCGATAACTCTCCGGTGTCGGTGGCAAACCCAATGGAATCATCGAGAGCATTAAATCGATAGCCGACAGGATTGATGACATCGTGCGATGTTGAGTAGGTTTGCACGTGGATGCCGGCAATGGGGAGCGTGTCGCCGGGGTCAAATTCCTCTACGGGCAGGTGCGCGAGGTTTTCTTTGCATGAAAGGGTGTCCCTGCTGGCAAAGAGGGGACCATGCCAGTGCTTGCACCATACATCGAGCCCCTTGATATGGTCACCATGCTCATGGGTGATTACAAGAGAGGCGACGTCGTCTGCCGAGAGGCCAAGCTCCGCCATGCGTTTAAGTGTCTCGCGGCGGGACAGGCCGTTGTCGATCATGATGAGCCCCTGAGGCCCCTCGACGAGTGCGCAGTTGCCTTTTGAGCCGCTGCCGAGGATATGAAGGTGCAGGCGAGACATAAGATTCCAAAGGATACAATGAGTGCGGACGAATAGAGGAGGAAGCGAATGCCAACGGTATCTCAGCACTATGGACATCATGCCGCGCCGAGGACGGATAAGAGCGCCCTGGCAACGCGGCGGGCCGCTGCCCCCGTAGTGCTCATGGTATCAGGCGGTGCGGACTCGACGGCGCTGCTCCTTATGGCTTGCACATCAAAGCTGGATATCCAGGACGGGCGCGGCGTCGCTCCCATTGCGCGCGAGCGATTGCACGTGCTGCATGTAAACCATCATCTGCGCGGGGAGGCATCCGATGGCGACGAGGCCTTTGTACGTGACCTGTGCGCGCAATACGGCTTGCCGCTGTGTGTTGAGCATGCCTATTTTGATGACGAATCGGGCAATATCGAGGCTGCGGCTCGCGAGGTGCGCTATGCCGCGGCACGGAGATATGTTCGCGAACTTTGTGCTGAATCGGGCGCACCGCGGACGGCGGCTCGTATCTGTACCGCGCATACTTCGTCGGACCGCGCGGAAACATTTTTGATGAATGCCATTAAAGGGTCGGGTCCCGCGGGTCTATCGAGCATTCCGCGCCGTCGGAACATTGTGGTTCGCCCCTTGCTCGACCTCACGCACGATGAGCTCGTGAGCTATCTGCAGGTGCACGGTCAGCCATGGCGGGAAGATGAAAGCAACGAGGACGTTTCGTACCTGCGCAACTATGTACGCCATCGGGTGATGCCGGTGGTGGCACGGCGCAACGCGAGCGTCTGTAAGACGATTGGCGCCGCTTGCGAAATTCTGGGCGACGAAGACGCCTTTCTTTCCCAGCTTTCGGCACAGGCGTTTCGAAGCTGCCTGCGCAAGGAAGCGGCGGGCGCACTGGTGCTCGATGCGCGCCGTCTTGCCGCCGCTGAGGTTGTGATTGCACGGCGTATCGTGCGGTTGGCGATTAAGCGCATCGATCCCGACGCGCGACCGGAGATGCGGCACGTGGAGCGCGTGCTCGCCTGCGTCGCTGCGGGCTCGGGCTCGGTTACGCTTCCTGCGGGAATTGATGCCCGTGTGGAGTTTGGCATGCTGGCGTTCAAGGCCCCGGCGGCGCGCGAGGGTTTAGTGGCCGATTGGATCTCCGTTCCCGGTTGTCTGCCGCTGGGGGCGGGGCATATGCTGACAGCGGAGCCGATGGCTGTGGAGCCGGGGTGCGATATCGTGCACCGTGCCCGCGAGCTTGCTGCTGCCGGAAAGGTTGCGGCCTTGGTGGATGCGGCGGCCCTGGGGTTTGCCGACCGCGATGGCGAGCGGATGTTAGCCGGCTCGCGCGGGGAGATCCCCACCGAGGCACGATCGGCGCGCCTGTGGGTGGATAGCCCTGTGCCGGGAGACGTGATGTGCCCGTTGGGGATGAACGGCCGAAGCAAGAAAGTGTCAGACCTGTTAAACGAGGCGCGCATTCCTGTTTCAGACCGCTCTGGCGTACCCGTGGTAAGAACGGCTCCGGGAGGTGCCGTAGTATGGGTCGCGGGCGTTCGCGCGGACGAGCGTTTTAAATGCACGGCCGCAACGCGCGTGGCATATCTGCTTCGTGTGGTCGATGCGGAATAGCGCTTCGCGCCAGCTATTCTGTGCGACGTTGACGGTATTCCCGCGCTGATGGCGCACGTGCTGGTAAATATACCCCGTGCGCTGCTAGAATGTGTAGTTCGCGTCCATGCGGCGGTGCGTGGGCGATAAGCACAAGAAAGGGTTGTCATGGCTTCTCAACATCCGGATATCGAGAAGGTTCTGTTTACGCAGGAGGATATCGACGGTATCGTCTCTCGCCTAGGCGAGCAGATTACTCGCGACTACGCGGGTAAGGATCTGGTGCTGATTGCGGTCCTGCGCGGCGCCGTGGTCTTTATGGGCGACCTGATGCGCAAGATCGAGCTGCCGACCAACATCGATTTCATGGCTGTTTCGAGCTATGGCGACGGTGTGAAGTCTTCGGGCATCGTGCGTATCATTAAGGACCTGGATATCGACATCCGTGGTCGCGACGTGCTGATTGTCGAGGACATTCTGGACTCGGGCCTGACCCTCAAGTACCTGATGAAGAATCTCGAGAGCCGTAAGCCCGCCTCGCTGGAGGTCGCTGCCTTCCTGTGGAAGGACGTTGAGGACCGCGTCTCGGCCGTCACACCCAAGTATGTTGGAACCCATTGCCCCGATGCCTTTGTGGTGGGCTACGGCCTCGACTATGCCGAGCGCTATCGCAACCTTCCGTATCTGGGCATTTTGAAACCGGAGGTTTATTCGTAAGATGCCCGACGACCGTAACGACAACAATTCCCAGACTCCCCGGGACCCAAAGATCCCGGGGATGCCCGGAGGCAAGAAGCCCACGCGTACGGGCTGGCTGTATTTTCTTTTGGCTTGCGCGCTCCTGGGTTACGCCTTCTTTAACATGGGCTCCGGCTTTGCCAACTCCAGCAATACCGTAAAGCTCGCGACGAGTGAGATGGTCAGCGCCATCAAGCAGGATCGCGTCGAAGATCTGACCTATACGGTTCAGGACGGAAGCGTGACGGGTCATTACTGGAAGACGAAAAAGGACAAGGGCGACACGAGCGAGCTCAAGAGCTTTTCCTCGACCTATGTCGGTTCCGATTCGCTTGCCGAGCTCATGGCGGAGCACCCCGATACCAAGTACATCGTCAACACCAACGATCCCGATTTTTGGGGCGACTTGGCGATGAGTGTGCTTCCGACGATTGCCCTGATCGCCATCATGTTCTACTTTATGCGCCAGATGATGGGCGCCAATAATAGGAACATGCAGTTTGGCAAGACCAACGCCAAGACCAACGAGGCCACGCGCCCCAAGGTTAAGTTCGAGGACGTTGCCGGCGTGGACGAGGCAGTCGAGGAGCTCGAGGAGATCCGTGACTTTTTGAGCGATCCAGATCGCTATCGCAAGCTGGGCGCCAAGATCCCGCGTGGCGTGTTGCTGGTGGGCCCTCCGGGCACCGGTA
>UQZI01000105.1 GCA_900545555.1 uncultured Collinsella sp. | reverse complement strand
CGCGGCAATCTGGGGCCCGTCCCCAAATACCTATAGATATGCAGGCCAGCGATGTGTTAACGATGTGCCAGCGGGTGCGCCGCCAGATAGACCTCGGTCAGTTGCGTACGATCGACATGCGTGTAGACCTGCGTGGTCGATATATCGGTATGTCCCAAGATCTCCTGTAGCACACGGAGGTCTGCACCGCCCGCAAGCATATGGGTGGCAAAGGAGTGACGCAGCGTATGGGGATGGAGTCCCACCAGCCCCACCTGGCGCCCGTAGCGCTCACAGATGGCATGGATGCCCTGGCGCGACAGACGGCGGCCGTTCTTATTTAAAAAGACCGCCGAGGTCTCGGTTCCGTGGGCATGGGCCGCCAAGCGAGAACGCCCCTTAGTTATATAGCGCGTCAGAGCTCGCGCCGCGCTTCCCACCAACGGGGACAGGCGTTCCTTTGAGCCCTTACCGCGAACGAGCACAAAGCCATCGTCGATATGGATATCGCCCACATCGAGCCCCACCAACTCGCTCACACGCAAGCCGCATCCGTAGAGCACTTCCAAGATGGCATGGTCGCGCAAGCCCATCTCGCCCTCGGGGAAGTCTTGATCGAGCAGCGCCGAGACATCCTCCACCGATAGATACTCCGGCAAACGCTCAGCCTTTTTAGGCAGGCGCAACGCCGCCGTTGGATTTTGGGCCACAATCCCATCGCGCACCAAAAAGGTATGCAGGCCCTTCACGGCCGCAAGCGCACGCTCCACCGAGGCATCGGAATAGCCCCCATCGCGACGGTCGGCGACAAAGCCCTCCACGACCTGACGAGTCACCTCATCAAAAGACATGATGCCCGCCCGCTCCAGATACGCGCAGTACGTCGTCAGGTCACGACGATAGGCCGCAATCGTGTTGCGCGCCAAACCCCGCTCGACCGCGAGGTAATCGAGATACTCCCCCGCCGCCACGGCGAGCGACGAGGGAGTAGCTTCGGTATGTTCTTTGTTCGCCGGCACCCTTAGTCCGTAGCGAGGTTCATGGGCGTCACCTGCAGGCGATCGACACCCTCGTGCTGACCGATCGAGGCACGCACGAACTCTCGGAACAGCGGCTGCGGGTTGGTCGGACGGCTCTTGAACTCGGGGTGGGCCTGGGTTGCCACATACCAAGGATGCACGTCGCGCGGCAGCTCGACCATCTCGACCAGGCGCTCGTCGGGCGACAGACCCGAGATAACCAAACCGGCGTCCTCAAGCTGGTCGCGGAAGGCGTTGTTAAACTCAAAGCGGTGACGGTGACGCTCGTAGACGAGATCCTCGCCATATGCCTCGCGAGCGAGGGTATCGGCGGCGAGCTTGCACGGATAGGCGCCCAGACGCATGGTGCCGCCCTTCTCGGTGACATCCTCCTGCGAGCTCATCAGATCGATGACGCTAAACGGACCGTCCGGGTCGAACTCGGAGGAGCTGGCGCCGGCAAGGCCGACGACGTTGCGGGCGAACTCGCACACGGCCACCTGCATACCCAGGCAAATGCCCAGATACGGAATCTTGTGCTCGCGGGCAAACTCGGCCGCGAGGATCTTGCCCTCCAGGGCGCGCTTGCCAAAGCCGCCGGGGACCAGGATGCCCGAGGCGTCGCCCAGAACTTCGGAGACATTCTGCTCGTCGAGGCTCTCGCCGTCGACCAGCTGGACGTCCACATGGCGATCGTAGAAGACGCCCGCATGGTGCAGGGCCTCGATAACCGACAGGTACGCATCGGGCAGCTGCGTGTACTTGCCAACGACGGCGATCTTCACCTTGTCGGCGTGATGGTTGGCGTGATTCTGTTTGCGCAGGAACTCGTTCCACTCGCTCATGTCGCGCTCACGCGGGTCCAGACCCAGACGCTCGCAAATGCGCAGGTCAAAGTCCTGCTCGGCAAGCAGCTGCGGAACATCGTAAATACTCGCGCAGTCCTCGTTGGTAAAGACGCAATCGGTGTCGACGTCGCAGAAGCTTGCGATCTTTCCGCGGATAGCGTCATCGATATGGTGGTCGGAGCGCAACACGATAATATCGGGCTGGATGCCAAAGCTGCGGAGCTCCTTGACGGAATGCTGCGTGGGCTTGGTCTTGACCTCGTGGGCGGCGGCGATATAGGGAACGAGCGACACGTGGATGTAGCAGACGTTCTCGGGGCCGGCCTCCTTGCGGTACTGACGAATGGCCTCGACAAACGGTTGGGACTCGATGTCGCCGATCGTGCCGCCCAGCTCGGTGATGACTACATCGGAGCCGGTCTGCTCCTCGATGCGGCGGAACTTATCCTTAATGGCATTGGTGACGTGAGGAATCACCTGCACGGTACCGCCCAAAAAGTCGCCGCGACGCTCACGGGCGATTAGGCTTTTGTAGATGGCACCGGTCGTAAAGTTGGAATCGCGGGTCAGGTTCTCATCAATAAAGCGCTCGTAATGACCCAGGTCCAGGTCGGACTCGTAACCATCCTCGGTTACAAAGACCTCACCATGCTGGAACGGGCTCATGGTACCGGGGTCGACGTTCAGATACGGGTCGGCCTTCTGCATCGTTACTTTGTAGCCACGCGACTTGAGCAGACGGCCCAGCGAGGCCGCGGTGATACCCTTGCCCAGGGACGAAACCACGCCACCGGTTACGAACACATGCTTGGTCATATTGAGTTACCTGCGCTTCCCGTAGAAGTTGTTTATCCACATCTTACGGGTCTTCATTGTAATACTCGCGCCGCGGACCGTCCGCAATTTTTCTCGCGTGCGATTGCATTTCTCGATCTTGAAACAAAACGCCGCCCGGTTTCCCAGGCGGCGTCGCTATGGCAAGGGTTACATGCTGCTATCGATCAGCAACCTCGTCCTCAAGCATTTCTTGAACGAGCATGCCGGTACGGACGCCCTCAAGATACCACTCACCACGTTCGGTGAGGCAAATGCCATTTGCAAGCTGACCGCCGTCGTCGCTATAACGCGAGACGACATCAATCATACCTTCGGAATCCAAGCGATCGATTGCGGCGCGGGCACGATACGGCGAAACCCCCACGCGCTCGGCAAGCGTTTTGCGCGAGAAACCATACGGCCCGCCATTGTCTTCGGTTTGCTGGTCGATCTCCATCAACACCAGCACCTCGACACGCTTCATATCGTTAACACTCGCACGACCCTTGCCCGCCATAGCAGCCTCCTCAAACCGAGCACGAGCATCTAACGCGCCGTGCGCGACCGACACACCTCACGATGGCAGGTAATATCCATCATGCGGCATCCCGCTAAGGATGAAACAGTTACGGTTATTGTATACCGCTCAAATTGTTTCTAGGCAGGTAAACGGCTATTTTTCGCCGAAATAGGCACTTTATTGATCAAAAAGCCGTACCGGGCGCTAACCCGATACGGCCAAACTGCAATGCAATTACCGCGGTGCTTCAAACTTAGCGATGGAAGAAACCGCGGCGCTCAAACTTGGGCTCGCAGCACACGTTGATACCCAGTTTGCGCAGTACCGTCTCGTCCGTCGGCGAGATGATCACGCTAAAGAAGGCATCGCAACCGCGCAACTGCTCCAGGCCCGAAAGGACGCGAGCGGCCGTCTCACTCGTGGCCGAGGTGATCGACAGCGCCATAAGCGTCTCGTCGGTGTGGAGGCGCGGGTTTTTGCTACCCAGGAAATGCGTCTTGAGCTTGCTGATGGGCTCGATCGCCTCATCGCTAATGACCTCGAGCTCAAGGTCGACGCCCGAGACATGCTTGAGGGCGTTCATAATGAGCGAACTTGCGGCGCCCAGGCGCGTGGAGGTCTTACCGGTCACCACGGAGCCATCGGGCATGACCATGGCACCCACGGGACCACCCGTCAGCTGTTCCCTGGTGAGGGCCGCCGAGCGTGCCGGTGAGTAGTTCTTATCGATGCCGGCTTTCTTCATAATAATCTTGAGACGGTCGACTTGCTCATCGCCCACGCCGGTACGGCGCACATTTTCGACCGCGGTAAAGTAGCGGCGAACGATCTCCATCTTGGAAGCGTCGCGGCAGGCATCGTCATCGGTGATGGCAAAGCCGACCATATTGACGCCCATGTCCGTGGGGCTCTGGTAGGGGCTCTTGCCCAGGATCTTTTCCATCAGAGCACGGACCACCGGGAAGGCCTCGACGTCGCGGTTGTAGTTGACCGTGGTCTTGTTGTAGGCCTCCAAGTGGAAGGAGTCGATGATATTGGCATCGTCGAGGTCGGCCGTGGCGGCCTCATAGGCGATGTTGACCGGATGCGTGAGGGGCAGATTCCAGACCGGGAACGTCTCGAACTTGGCGTAGCCGGCAGCGGTGCCGTGTTTGTGCTCGTGATAGAGCTGAGACAGGCAGGTGGCGAGCTTGCCCGAGCCAGGGCCGGGTGCCGTCACGACAACGAGCGGACGGGTGGTCTCGACAAACTCGTTCTTGCCATAGCCGTCGTCAGACACGATCAGGTCGACGTCGTGCGGATAGCCCTCGATGGGATAGTGCAGCTTGGCGGGAATGCCGAGCGCGTTCAGGCGATTGCGGAACACATCGGCGGCGGGCTGGCCGGCGTACTGGGTGATAACCACGGCCGCGACAGCAAAACCGTTGCCGCGGAACAGGTCGACCAGGCGCAAAACGTCCTCGTCATAGGTAATGCCAAGGTCGCCACGGGCCTTATTCTTCTCGATGTGGTTCGCGTTGATCGCGATGATGACCTCAACGTCATCGGCAATGCTCTTGAGCATGCGAAACTTGCTGTCCGGCTCAAAACCCGGCAGCACGCGGCTGGCATGATAGTCATCGAACAACTTGCCGCCAAACTCCAAATACAGCTTGCCGCCAAACTGCGAGATGCGCTCCTTAATATGAGCGGCCTGCAGCTCGATATACTTCGCGTTGTCGAAACCCTGGCGCATATATGGCTCCCGTCCCGTTTCCATTTAATGTCTTAGGCGATTATAACGGAGCCTGCCCTCCCCGATGCCCAGGCCATCAACAGGCACCAACCAAACACGCCATCGATAAGTTGCGGTGAAATAGCTCCTGTTTAACCCCTCAAGACGGCCAAACGGGAACTATTCCACCGCAACTTCCCCTTTTGGCGCAAAGTAACCTGACCCCTTTGCACCAACAGCAGAAACGTCGCGGGCAGAGAACGGACAGCGAACAGGCACCAGAGCGAGCAAGCCGCCCCCTGCGCCAACAATGGCAGCGCCGCAGGTTGAGCATAAGTCAGCGAAAGCCCACCAGAGCGAGCAAGGTGACGTGAAAGAGGAGGGCATAGGCCTTTTGGCCATGCCCGACG
>UQZI01000104.1 GCA_900545555.1 uncultured Collinsella sp. | reverse complement strand
TTCGCCGATCCGATATTCCGCAAATGGCGGTCCATGCCGATGCCGAGGCCAATCCGCTATACCCCGTTCCACTTTTGATGGACCGTTTGGAGCTCGAGCGTATGTACGAGGTCGTCGCGGGTGGTATGTTTGAGGATGAGAACTAGGAGGGCCCATGAACACCGAGGAAATCGCGCGCATTGTCGGCGAACAGCGCGCCTACTTTAAGACGCGCGCCACGTTTGATGTCGATGCTCGACGTCGCGCCCTCGTGCGCCTGCGCGAGGCAGTGCGGGCACACGAGACCGATATTGCCCATGCGCTCAAGACCGATTTGGGAAAGTCGCATGACGAGGTCTATATGTGTGAGATCGGCACCTCGCTTTCCGAGATTCGTCATCAGATTGCGCATGTGGCTCGATGGAGCCGCCCGCTCCTGCGCCCGTGTGACCTCGCCAACGCCGTAAGCGTGTGCAAGACGCAAGCCGTGCCCTACGGAGTCACGCTCATCATGGCTCCATGGAACTATCCGTTTTTGCTAACGCTCGAGCCGCTCGCTGGCGCCCTTGCCGCGGGCAATACCGTGGTCATCAAACCGAGCGCCTATGCTCCGGCATCGAGCGCGGTGCTCAAGCAAATCTGTGAAGAGGCATTTGATCCGTGCCTGGTGACGGTTGTCGAGGGCGGGCGCGCCGAGAACGAAGCGCTGCTCGACGAGTGCTGGGACAAGATCTTCTTTACCGGTAGCGTTCCGGTCGGCAAGTTCGTTATGGAGCGCGCAAGTAAAAACCTTACGCCCGTGACGCTTGAGCTGGGCGGAAAGAGCCCCTGCATCGTGGACGCGACGGCAAACTTGAAGGTCGCGGCACGGCGCATCGCCTTTGGCAAATGGCTCAACGTGGGGCAGACCTGCGTGGCGCCCGACTATCTGCTGGTCGATGCGCGCGTGCACGACGAGCTGCTGGGCCTCATCAAGGAGGAAGTCCATCGTATGTTTGGCGAGCATCCGCTTGACAACGAGGATTACGGGCATATCGTCAACGCCAAGCACTTTGCGCGCGTGCGCGGACTGATCGATCCCGATAAGGTCGTGCTTGGAGGCGCCGCGCGCGAGGCTTCGCTCAAGATCGAGCCGACGATTTTGGACGGCGTGTCCCCCGATGACGCCGTGATGCAGGAGGAGATTTTCGGCCCCATCTTGCCGGTGCTGACGTTTGAGAGCCTAGACGAGGCCGAGACGTTTATTACGGATCGTCCGACGCCGCTGGCCCTGTATATCTTTAGCCAGGACCGTGAGGTTCAGCAGCGCTTTGTGCGTTACGTGCCCTTTGGTGGTGGCTGTGTTAATGACACCATTATGCATTTGGCCACGAGCCATATGGGCTTTGGCGGCATGGGGGCGAGCGGTATGGGACAGTACCATGGACGCGAGAGCTTCGATACGTTTAGCCACAAGAAGAGCATCGTGAACAAGGCAACGTGGCTGGACGTGCCGTTCCGCTATGCCCCTTACGCAAGCTGGAAGCACAAGTTCGTGCGCATGTTTGTGCATTAGAATCAGATGACATAGGGATAAACAAAGTGGCCGTCTCCGCGTAAGCGAAGACGGCCACTTCTCACGATGAAAACGTGTATCGGAGTTGGCAAGACCCGCTGCCACGGGTGCCATCCGTGTTCCTATCTTATCTGCAAGCGTTCCGTCGCGCAAGCGTTGCGGCAAACGATTGAAAGACGCAGACAGGATGAATTTGTGTCCGCACGGGCCCGTAGACTTCTCAACTACGTTGTGGATGCTCGCTAATCGGTAATGGAGGCGCACGTATTTGATGACGATGACCTGTTCGATTTGACGGATGATCCGTTTGAGTGGGATTTACTGCTCGATGACGATGAGCTGGAGCAAGATCGTAAAAAGCGACAGGGCAAGAAGGCTCAGGATGACGCTTCGAAAAAGCAGGACAAGCGCCGCCGAGGTCTGTTCGGCGGGCTCTTTGGGTAACCGTCGTATCGCTGCGTCTGTATACTAAACAGGTCTTATACGCGTTGCGAAATGAGGACAGAGACGATGATGTGGTTTACCGCCGACCTGCACCTGGGCGATACGAATATCTTGCACGACATGGATCGACCGTTTGATTCGGTCGAGGAGATGAACCGCAAGGTCATCGATGCCATCAATGAGTGCGTGGCTGTGGACGACCGCCTCTATATCCTGGGAGACTTTACGTATCGTTTGCCCATGGCGGAGGCAGCGCGCCTGCGCGAGCGCATCGAATGCCAGAACGTGACGCTCATCCGTGGTAACCATGATGGCGATTGGGGAGATCCGGACGCGCCGCACATTTGGGATGAGGTGCGCGACTATCTTGAGATTGCGCCCGGCTATGCTCGCGGGCACAGGCTGGTACTGAGCCATTACCCCATGCTCAGCTGGAATGGCAAGGCGCGCGGCGCCATCATGCTGCACGGGCATATCCACAGCAGGGGAGACCGCGCCAACGCGCGCAATCGTGATCGCGAGCGCCCGATTCTGCGCTATGACGTTGGTCTCGACGCTAACGATTACAAGCCCGTAAGCCGCGACCAGATCCTTGGCTTCTTTGGACTATAGCTGCAAGTGCAGGTAGAATGAACGCGCCGCGCGGATGGTCTGCGCGGCGCGTTTTAGTAGGAGCGATGATTCCATGAAGGCTATCCAGCGCATTAACCACAACGCTGCCATCTGCGAAGACGGCGCGGGGCGTCAGCTTATCGCGCTGGGTCGTGGCATCGGTTTTGGCGAGATGCCGCACGAGGTCGATCTGGACGTTGTTACACGCACCTTTTACGGCATCGATTCAAAGTACCTGGCGTTTATCGACGAGGTCGACCCCGAGGTGCTGGAGTTTTCCGCCCAGCTGGCAGATATCGCAACCGGGCAGCTTTCGTATGAATTGAGCCCAAACCTTCCCATTACATTGGCAGACCATATTCAGTTTGCTATTAAGCGCGCCCGCGAACACATGGTGGTGTCGTTGCCGCTCGAGCGCGACCTGGAGCAGCTGCATCCCATCGAATACCGCTTGGGCGAGCTGGCTGTTCGGGGCATTCAGAAAAGCTTCCGGGTGCGTATGCCCCGAAGCGAGGCCGCGGGCATTGCCATGTCGATTGTTAATGCATCGGTTAGGCCGAGCGAGCGACGCGTGCTTGCCGAGCAGCACGAGGAGCGACTGCTCGATATGACGGTCGCGATTATTCAAGAAGAGTTGGGCGTGACGGTCGATCGCTCGTCGTTTGCCTTTACTCGCTTTGCCACTCATGTGCGCTATCTGCTCGACCGCGTGGCAAAGAAAGAACCGATAGATACTGAGAACTCCGGTCTCTACGACGTGCTCGTGGAGCAATATCCGGCGGCATCGCGTTGCGCTCATCGTGTCAACGATCTGATTCAAGAGACCTTTGGCGAGCCATTGGCCCAAGAAGAGCTCGTCTATCTGATCATGCATGTGAATCGCGTGGCTTCTGTCCACTCGGATAAATAGGCTCTCTGGTATTTCCTTTCCGTCATGGCGACCGTTCGCGGGTCGTTTGCTACCGTTCGTCGGTAATCTGAGCCGCAACGAACGCATCTGCCGCATATACTCGCCGTGTGTTGGGTGTTACTCACGGCGCAGCTCCGAGAGGCACTACCGATTCTGTCGAGACCATTATTGGGTCTCTGTCGGTTGTGCGCGGGGCTTTTTTCATGTCGATCCACCCGGGAATCACATGCAATGAAATCTCTTGCCAACGGGCATCGCGCGCTGCGCAGGCGCGAGCGGAATCGTGTGTCTTGGTGCCATGAAGCCCCACGAGCCTTTAGTTGGAAGAGAAGGGATTCGACATGGCTGTCGATAACAAGAAGATTGCTGAGGACGTGCTCGCTGCCGTCGGCGGCGCCTCCAATGTGACGAACGCGACGCACTGCATGACCCGCCTGCGTCTGAACCTCAAGGATCAGTCCATTCCCAATGACGATGAAGTGAAGAAGATCAAGGGCGTGCTGGGCGCACAGTGGTCTGGCGGCCAGTATCAGGTCATCATTGGCCAGAACGTGCCGAAGGTCTATGACGCCGCTCTCAAGCTCGGCGTGAAGGGCGAGGGCGCAATCGCAGAGAACCTCGATACGAGCGCCAAGGAGCCGCTGACGCTCAAGACTGCGGGCAAGAAGACCCTCAACTACCTGTCCAAGACAATGGTTATGACGATCCCCATCATCATGGGCGCCGCCATGTTCCGTACCATTGCCGTGCTTTGCGGCGACGGCATGCTCGGTATCTGGTCTGCCGATTCCGACATCTATAACTTCTTCTACAACTGGATTTACAACGCCGGCTATTATTTCCTTCCTGTTTATCTGGGTTGGGCTGCCGCAAAGCAGCTTGGCTGCAGCCAGCCGCTCGGCATGATGCTCGGCGGCGTGCTTATTGCTCCCGAGTTCATGACGCTGGTCAACGCTGCGGCGGATTCGGGTGCTACGACCACGATGATTTATGGTGTGCTGCCGGCTCAGCTGAACAACTATTCCTGCACCGTTCTCCCCATGGTTCTGTCCATGCCGGTACTCATGGTCGTTGAGAAGTTCATGAAGAAGATCATTCCCGACATGCTCTCTACGGTGTTTGTGCCCGTGTGTACTCTGGCCGTCATGATTCCCGTTTCGCTGTGCGCGCTGGCTCCGATTGGCTCTATCTTGGGCAACGCGGTTGGTAACTTTATGTTCGGCCTCGGCAACACCGGCGGTATCGTCACGGTCATCTCCCTCGTTGCCATTGCCGCGCTTTGGGAGTTCCTGGTTATGACCGGTATGCACCAGGTCCTGCTTACCCTTGGCATTGTGCAGCTGCTCACCATGGGCTCTGACTCCTGCGTCATGGTCGCGGGCGCTATCGCTCAGTTCGCTACGTGGGGCATGGCCTTCGGCGCCTTCCTGCGCCTTAAGGAGACTGACGAAAAGGGTGCCATGCTTGGTTTCTCGCTCTCCGGCATTGTCGGCGGCGTGACGGAGCCCGCGCTGTATGGCTGCGGCTTTAAGTACACCCGCTGCTTGGGTGCCATGGTTGCCGGCGGCGCTATCGGCGGCCTGATCGCGGCTCTTACCAATGTGACGACGTATGTTTTGGGCGCGACGAATATTCTGGGTATCACCGGATATGTTGCCGGCGGAACTGCCAATCTCGTATGGGGGTGCATTGCATCGGGTGCCGCGTTTGTTTCCGCCGCCGCCATCGCTTATCTCTTTGGTTTCACCAAAGAGCAGCTCGATGAGGACGCTGCCGCCGCCAAGGCCTAAAGCGTCTGTTCGGTAAGATAATTGCCTGGGGCACTTGGTTGCACTTCAAGTGCCCCTTTCCATAGATGGGGGTCAATATGAAGCAATTGCTCATTCGTGCCGATGATATTGGTTATTCGTATGCCGTTGACTTGGGGATTGCCCGCAGTATCAATGAGGGCCTGGTGCGCTCGGCGGGCCTGATGCCCAATATGCCCGAAGCTGAGCGCGGCTGGTCGCTCGTGGCGGATGCCGG
>UQZI01000103.1 GCA_900545555.1 uncultured Collinsella sp. | reverse complement strand
GACCCGGGAACGCTCGAGGATGTCTATGAGCCTTATCTGCTGCAGTGCGGCTTGATGATTCGCACGCCCCAGGGCCGCCAGGCAACGCTTCGCACCTTTGAGCATTTGGGAATTGAGCCAGTCGTTTAGAGACGGGTTTGTTTTGGCTAGTCTGTAGGCTATCGCTGAGCATTGGATAAACATATCGCCATTCATCGGTTACGGGTGTTTTACTATTGCGCGCCCGTGCTATGCTGAATTGGTCTTTTTCTCATTCGGTAACGAAAGGACCGCCCATGCCTACTGACATCGAAATCGCACGTTCTGTCACGCCGCTGCCTATTACCGAGGTGGCCAAGAACGCCGGCGTCGACGTTAAGCACCTTATTCCGTACGGCTTCGACAAGGCTAAGGTCGACTATTCACTGCTCAACGAGCCGACTGATCACCAGGCCAAGCTCGTCCTCGTGACCGCTATCAACCCAACGCCTGCGGGCGAGGGCAAGACCACCACGACCATCGGTCTGGCCGATGGCCTGCGTCGTCGCGGCGTCAAGAGCGCCGTGGCCCTTCGTGAGCCTTCGCTCGGTCCCGTGTTTGGCGTGAAGGGCGGTGCCGCCGGTGGCGGTTGGGCCCAGGTCATCCCCATGGAGGACATCAACCTGCACTTTACCGGCGACTTCCATGCCATCGGTGCTGCCAACAACCTGCTGGCCGCCATGCTCGACAACCATATTCAGCAGGGCAATCAGCTCGGTATTGACGTTAAGCGCATCACTTGGAAGCGCGTCGTCGATATGAACGACCGTCAGCTGCGCCACGTTATCGACGGCATTGGCGGTAAGGCCCAGGGCGTGCCGCGCGAGGACGGCTTCGATATCACCGTCGCCTCCGAGGTCATGGCAATCCTGTGCCTGTCTACGAGCATCAGCGACCTCAAGGAACGCTTGGGTGAGATCGTCGTCGGCTACAGCTTTGCCGGCGAGCCCGTCCGTGCCCGCGACCTTAAGGCCCAGGGTGCCATGGCCGCGTTGCTTAAGGACGCGCTCAAGCCCAACCTGGTGCAAACGCTCGAGGGCACGCCCGCGTTTGTCCACGGCGGTCCCTTCGCCAACATTGCCCACGGCTGCAACTCCATCATGGCCACGCGTATGGCGATGCGCTTTGGCGATGTCGCCATTACCGAGGCCGGCTTCGGTGCCGATCTGGGTGCCGAGAAGTTCCTCGACATTAAGTGCCGCATGACGGGCGTTCGCCCCAGCGCCGTCGTGGTCGTCGCGACCGCTCGTGCGCTGAAGTACAACGGCGGTGTTGCCAAGGCCGACCTCAATGAGGAGAACCTCGAGGCACTTAAGGCCGGCATGCCCAACTTGCTGCGTCACGTCGACAACATCCAGAACGTTTATGGTCTGCCCTGCGTAGTCGCCATCAACCGCTTCCCGACGGACACCGAGGCCGAGCTTGCGCTCATCGAGTCCGAGTGCCAGAAGCTCGGCGTCAACGTTAAGCTTTCCGAGGTCTGGGCCAAGGGCGGCGAGGGCGCGCTCGAGCTTGCCGATGAGGTCATGCGTCTGATTGAGCAGCCGAGCGAGCTCAAGTTTGCCTATGAGGACGGCGCCGATGTCGCCGACGCTCTTGAGGCCATTGCCACCAAGGTCTACCGCGCCGATGGCGTTGACTTTACGCCGGCCGCCAAGCGCCAGCTCGCCGAGCTGCGCGAGAACGGCTTTGGCAACCTGCCGGTGTGCGTGGCCAAGACGCAGTACAGCTTTAGCGACAACGCCAAGGCCCTGGGCGCTCCCGAGAACTTCCGCATCACGGTGCGTGAGCTCAAGGTTTCCGCCGGTGCCCACTTTGTGGTCGCACTGACTGGCAGTGTTCTGACCATGCCGGGCCTGCCCAAGGTCCCCGCGGCTGAGAACATCGACGTCGACAACGACGGCAACATCACCGGCCTGTTCTAAGCTTGTTGCCCATAGCTGCTTGCCCGCCCCGTCGCGCCTACCAAGGCCCGGCGGGGCTTTTGTTTTCTAGCCGCGCTTGTCTTGTAGATATGGACGGGCTCTGCCCATCATAGGCTTTTGCGCGGGTAGAATGCATGGATAACTTGAGGCTCACGCGCGACGGAAAGGAATCGTTGCATGGATCAGGACAAGACAACCGTGATGGGCGGCTACGGTTCCGCGCAGGCTGGCGATAGCGCCGATGCGACCCGCGTTGTTCCCAACCCCGGTTATACCGACCCCGCCGCGACGCAGCCTTCTGCCGAGCCCACCCGGGTTATGGGCTATGGCGACACGGCGCAGGATTCTTACGCTGCATCTTCGCAAGGCCCCTATGGCAACGCAGCTCCGGACCCGTTTGATTACGCGCCGCAGGATTCTTATGCCGCCTCGACGCCGAATCCCTATGATGACCTGCCGCAAAATCCCATTCCGCAGCCTCAGCAGACGACGTATATGCCTCGCACGGCGCAGCCTCGCTACGAGTCGCGCGAGCCGTATCGCGAGTACCCCAAATCGATCCCGCAGTATGGTGAGGACGAGGAAGAGACGCCGTCGCGTTCGTCGAGCGTGATCAAGAAGATCCTCATCGTACTGGCGATCTTCTTTGCGCTGTCGGTTGTGTTTGCCATCGTGTCGGGCATGCTTAACAAGCGAGGGAGTTCAACGGCCGATGCCACTGCCGAGCAAACCGAGTCCGCCTCGTCTAGCACCGTCGATCTTAGCGATATCCCGGGACAGTACTGGTCCAACGCCAAGAAGATCCTCAAGTCGCGCGGCGCCGATCTTTCGAACGCCGTGGTCCTGACTGATGATGGCTCAACGCCCGTCGTCGATGCCAACTGGGTCGTTACTTCTGCCTACTATAACGACAACGGCAACCTCGAAATTCAACTCACGCACAAGAACAGCTCGGGCAACTCGTCCGACGGCCAAAGCGGTACCGACAGCTCGAGCTCCAATACGCTGGAGGACTTGAGCAACAAGGCACAGGAGTTGGGAGACAAGGCGCAAGAGCTGGGCGATACGGCACAAAACCTGGGCGACACCGCGCAGAACTTGGGCGACATGGCGACGGATGCCTGGAACGCACTGCAAAACGGCATCTCGGGCGCGCAGGGAAACTAGCTGTTAAGCGGGCTACAGCTGTTCAGCCGGACGGTCGGGCGAGCTAAAGCCCGAGTCAAACGTAACGACGCATGAGGCATTGGGTCGGCGCTCGTGCACGATGCGCGTGACGAGCTCCAGCAGCTCCTCGTCGGATATGTCAAAGCCGTCGGGGCGCACCAGGTCAAACGAAACGAACCCGTCGTGCTCGTGCAGGTCGTGGATGGAGAGCGCGGGGTCGATCTGCATAACGCCGCGCTTGACCCAGCCGCGCAAATCATCGCCGGTTGTCGCGAGGGGGTCGCAGTGCAGCGTGATGTCAATGCCCATCTGGCGCTTGATGTCGTGCTCGATGGTGTCCAGGATCTCGTGGTGCTCAAATGCGTCGCCCTCGCCGGGCATCTCCACGTGAGCGCTGGCAAACTGACGACCGGGGCCGTAGTCGTGCACCATCAGGTCGTGTGTGCCCAAGACCTGCGGATAGGACATGATCTTGTCGCGGATTGCCTGGACGAGCTTGGGGTCGGGCGCTTGCCCCAGCAACGGGCTGATGGCGTCGCGCACTAGGCCCATGCCGCTGATGCAGATGAAGATGCCCACACCCAGGCCTGCCCAGCCATCGAGGTCAAAGCCGGTCGTCTGCGAAATAAGCGCCGCCACCAAGACCGAGCCCGAGGTGATGACGTCGTTTTTGGAGTCCTGCGCTGTGGCGATGAGTGTTTCGGAATCGATACGGTTGCCCAGCGCGCGGTTGAATGCGGCCATCCAGAGCTTAACGAGCATGGATGTAGCCAGTGCCGCAAGGGAAACGAGCGTGTAAGCGGTGGGGGAAGGCTTGATGATCTTGGTGACCGACTCGAGGATCAGGTTGATGCCGACGGCGCAAACCAGGACGGCGACAAACAAGCCGGCGAGGTACTCGTAGCGGCCGTGGCCATAGGGGTGGCCTTCGTCTGCCGGGCGGCTGGCGAGGCGGAACCCGAGCAGGCTCACGATGTTGCTCGAGGCATCGGAGAGGTTGTTGAAAGCGTCGGCGATGAGGGAGACGGAGCCAGCGAGCAGGCCCGCGATGCCCTTGGCCAGGCACAAGGTGATGTTGAGGCCAATGCAAATGAGGCTTGCGGCAAAGCCCGCGTTGGTGCGGCAAGATGTATCGACCGGCTCGCCCTCGCTGCCGGGAACAAGTGTATGTACCAGCCGATTTACAAATAGCATAGCGGTCGTCCTCACAATCATGTTTAAGGGGATAGTGTAGCTCGCGCGGGGGCGCCGCGCACCGATGCTCAGAAAATGCAGCAATAGTCTGCCGGTGCTAACGAGCGAACCTTCTCGTCTGCTTGGGTGGTCCATTTTGGGCCACATGGGTATGGGCATGTGCCTGTTTGCTCGACATACTTAATGTCGACAGCCCCTGTGCAAAGGAGGACGTTTCCATGGACGAGATGTTTGCCATTAAATGTCAAAACTGCGGCGGCCCTATGTACTCGCACCAGGCTAAGCGCAGCTTTGAGTGTGCCTATTGCGGTGCGGTCATTCCGTGGCAGGCGGACGCCGGAGAGCCCAAGAGCGCCCTGGGCATTCGCCATACGCCGTTGACGGTTGTCGATGGCCTGCTCAAGCTCACCCATGTGTCGCAGCTCGCGCGCCCGGAGGACCCGGACTGGTATTTCTTTAATTCGTACTGGCGCAATCAGTCGGTTCTGGAGCATCTACTGTGGGAGGACCGCGGCACGGCTCAGGAGTTCCAAGAAGCCACGCACGTGAGCATTCCCTGCCCCTTCTGCGGTGCGTCCTTTGAGGGGTCATCGACCCAGCGCGTGTTTGAGTGCCCGTCCTGCGGCAATAAGATCGGCGTTGCCGACCTGCTTAAACCCGGCGCCTTCAGCAAGCACCTGATCATGGGTGTTGGTGCGGAGTATGTACCTGAGCAGGGTATTCCCTGCGAAATCTCGCCGCAGCAGGCACGTGCCAACGCGCTGCAGCTGGTGCACCAGTATGCGGAAGCCTTTGCCGGGCACGACGTGGAAGACGCGATCCAAAACGACATGATGCTCTTCTATTTCCCCATGGCGCTGGCGGACTTGCGCATGATGGCGTCCTTCCCGGGCAGGGGCCTGAGCAAGGAGACCCTGGTGTACTACGAGGTACTTGACTGGGCATATCCGCGGGCAAACTACCTGGACGTTCGCCTTATGGGCATTTTGGAGCCGTGGGACTTTGCCAAGGTTGGGCCGTTCGATCCCGCCATGCAGGAAGGCGACTTCCGCGTCGTTTCCGTCGATGCGTCTACCAAGGACCAGGTGGTCATTGATAAGCTGGCGCTCGACGTTGCGGGCAACGACGCCGAGGTTGTACTGGGGCTCAATAAAAAGAGCATCCGCACCTGGGCGCGCAAGGCCCGCAAGCATAAGGACGGTCTGGTTATGGTGCCGGTCTACTTTGTCGATCGTCCCGCGTCGGATGGACGCGATGGCGAGCAGGTGCGCATTGCTGTAAATGGCCAGACGGGCCGCGCGGCCGCGGTGGTGTTTAGCGACAAGCGCGAAACGCATATCGTGGCGCCGCTCAAACCCAACGTGATGCTGTCGGGCGAAAGCACCGTGCACGCCACGCCCGTCGAGGTCAAATACGTTAAATCTCCGTTCCTATACCAGATCGTACGCCGTGGAGGCGGCGGGCAGCCGCGTCAGGTGGCAGCGGCGACGGAGGGTTCTTACCGAGAGGAGAAGCCCAAACGCAAGGGATTGCTCGCTGCGATTTTTGGTAAGTAGGGAGCGGTGCTGGTTAGTCTTATGACGCGATAGCCAGGGGCACGGGGCGGCTCGCAGGGGTGCGAGTC
>UQZI01000102.1 GCA_900545555.1 uncultured Collinsella sp. | reverse complement strand
TCCGTACATGTACGGATGAATGTGGGAGGTGTTCGGATAAAGTCGATAATCAAGGATTTACAAATTCGTAAACTTTTTTCAAAAAAGTGCTTGCACAGTTCTCGAATCATAGGTTATTATCTTCCTCGTTGAACGCGCGGGTCCAACAAAACGAACTGCGAATCAACAACATAGCATGTCGGAGTGGCGGAATTGGCAGACGCGCTAGCTTGAGGTGCTAGTGACCGCTTTTTGGTCATGCGGGTTCAAGTCCCGCCTCCGACACCATCGCATTTGAGAAGCCTCTTCGGAGGCTTTTTTGTTACCGATAGACGGTGAGGTCCACGATGGAAACGCTTGAGCGCAACGAGTGGGCAGACGTTGCCCAACTGGTCGAGATCACGAGCGATGCTGTCATCATCTGCGAGCTCGACGGAACCATTCTGCATGTGAATAACCGCTTACTTGGTTTGATGTGCGAGGAACGCGCCGACGTCATCGGTGGAGATGTTAAAGACGTCCTGTACTCGTCCGCTTTTGAACGTGCGACGGAACATCGTCTGCCATTTGAAACTGATGGCTCCGAGAACGAACTGATGCTCAAGCTGAGTGACGGCTCTTTTATCCCCGTCTTGGTTCGTGCGGGCTCCGTAACGCCTCCACGCATCTTTGGGCGCCGTGCACCACGTGTCCTGGTGGCGCTTCACAGTATCGAGGAACAGTATTCTCACGACCGTCAACTCAAGCGTGCGTTATCGGAGCTTAGAGTGGCGAACAAACGTCTCTCTGGCACGCTCTCGGTCATTATGAGCACTGTGGGCTCCGATGAGTTGCCCAGCCTGCTTGATACCGTTTTGAACCAGCTTGTAGGAACGCTCGATGCTTCGGGTGCCGCTA
This sequence comes from uncultured Collinsella sp., assembly GCA_900545555.1. Taxonomy (GTDB): domain Bacteria; phylum Actinomycetota; class Coriobacteriia; order Coriobacteriales; family Coriobacteriaceae; genus Collinsella. The sequence continues at coordinate 5,063 of UQZI01000102.1, read as the reverse complement.
TCTATTTTTCGGAGAGCGGCGGTTTTAAGCTACGCGGTGTTTCCAAGGAGCTGTACGACAGCTACCTGCCCGAGTTTTTGCCGTATGGCGCTGGCATTCCGACGTATGTTCTTCGCGAGTCGCGTGCCTGTCGCTTGTCGATTCAACAGGACCTTGAGGGCGATAGGGCCGCCTCCGGTATGTTCATGGACCTGGACAATCGTTCTAAGCACCTGTTGCGCGTGCAGGATATGCCTCCGTACCGCAGCGAGATCTGTCTTCCCGTTTTTTACGGTACGCAGATCCTTGGCGTGCTGGAAGTTGGTTGGAAACGCCCTCAGGCACCGCTCGCCTATGACGTTAATGTGCTCGAGGTCATTTGCGATTACCTGTCTATCCAGCTGGTCGGCATGGCATCGAGCCTTCGCTCTCGTCGCACGGCCGAGCTTGGCCGCTCGCTCAATGTCTTACGTGATGAGTTGTTTACCTTTCTAGACGATTCCGCCGCGGCTACCCAGGCGGTATCGTCCGAGATCTGCAATATGCTCAACTGCCATTTTTGCCCTGTTGAGTATGACGCCAGTCTGGATTCCTACGTCATAGATTTTGAAGGCGGCAGTCGCGTTGCTTTGCCGGACGATCCCGAGAAGCTTTTCTTTTCCACGACGGCGCCGGCGGCACGTCTGGGGGCTGGCCCTGATGGCTTTGAGGCGTCTGTTTTGGGCGGCACGAGCGCCGAGGACCTTAAACACGTCCGTATAACTCGCGTTGACGAATCGATGCCTATGGGAGGCTGGCTTAGGGCGCATGGCCTGCCTTGCCAGGGTCTCTACGTCGACGCCGGCATCGAGGCGGGGCGCCCGCGCTCTGAGGGCGATGGCAAGCACAGTAACGACGCGATCGTTCCTGCTTCTGTTGCGAAGGGCCCGACGACGCGCGCGCTGCTGCTTCGTGATGGTAGCCAAGAGCCGATTGATGACCTTGAATATGACTACTTGGTGCACTTGGCTCATGACTTTGAACTGATCTATGAAGGCGAATCTCAAAAGCGTGAGGAGCGCCATATCGCTCAGACCCTTCAGATTGGCATGAGAAATTCACTGGGGGATGTTCCGGGAATCGCCGCCGATTCGGTGTACCTGTCGGCCACGAACTCGGCGTTGGTCGGCGGCGATTTCTATACGCTCATCCGTCTTCCCGACGATTGCGCCGTCATGATTCTGGGCGATGTGTCTGGCAAAGGCATTGAGGCTGCATCGATGTCCGCGCTCGTCAAGACGGCCCTGACGGCATATGCCTGGGAGGGCGCTGGGCCGGCCCGCATGGCACGCTCCCTTAACAGCATGCTCATGGGCTTTTCAAGGGTCGAGACGTTCGTGACGGCCTTTATCGCCAAGATTGACCTTAAAGCCGGACGTGCAACGTATTGTTCGGCGGGCCATCCTCCGACCATGGTCATCAGGCCAGAGTCGATGCCGCTGGGTGGCGGCGAGGCCCGTGGGGGGGAGGTCGAGCTGCTTGGATGCCAATCGGGGGTAATCGGTGCCTTTGAGAGCATGGTATACGAGACAGGCGTGTTTACGTTCGCTCCTGGTGACATGCTATTTATGTACACCGACGGAACAATCGAAGCGCGTGACCGCTCGGGTGCTTTCTTTGGCGAGCAGCGCCTTCGCGACCTTCTGCTCTCTGTCTCGGGTGAGGGCGTGTCGGGCATTTGCGGCAAGGTCTTGGGCGAGCTTGACCGATTTACCGAATCGGCGCTGGACGATGACATTGCATTGGTGTCCCTTGAGTTTTTACGGGGTCGTTCATAGACGACGCTGGGCGGGCTGAATCCGTACGGTTGGGGAAACGAATGCATCGAGTGGGCCTTTTTGGGGAACCATGGTCGTATGAATGAGTGGAATGACATAGCGGTTTTGACGCCACCAGGCGATATCGACATCGCCACGGTGCCTGCGCTGCGTCGGCGGTTGGATGCTTTGATTGGCCGCGGCGTGCGTCGTGTCGTCATCAACTGCCAGGCTGTTAGCTTTATCGATTCGACGGGCTTGGCATTCCTGCTTACGCGCGCTCGTGAGCTCATGAGGCGAGAAGGCCTGCTTTCGCTCGTCAATGCATCAGGTGAAGTTGTTCGCTTTTTGGAGATTGCCCGTCTTGTCGATATTCTTCATGTCGCGGGGCCGGCACGGGAGTCTATTCCCGCCATTCCGGTGGGGGAGCTGCCTCGCTGGAGTAAGAGCGTCGAGGTCCGTCAGGGTATCGAGAATCTTCCATACTACCGACATCGCATCGCCGAACTCCTTGAATCGCTTCCGTTGCGCCGTGACGAGCGCTACGATGTCGCGTTGGCGTCGGGGGAGGCGCTGGGTAATGCCTATGACCATGCGGGCGGTATCGGGTGCGTCCTGACGGTTCAGGCCTATGGCGATCGCGTTGTGGTTGAGGTGCTTGATCGAGGTGCCGGCTATTCTATCGATGAAACGAGCGAACCGGTCGCATCAGAGGAGCGCGGCCGTGGTATCAAGCTTATGCGTATGCTCGTCGATAACGTGGAGGTTGCTCGTCGTACGGACGGCGCCGGCACGCGCGTGCAGATGGTGAAGCTGTTTAGCGGAGCGCTGGAGTCGTGTGCCTAGCCAATCGCTTTAGCGCGTTTAGCTACTAAGAACATGCGGCAGACAAGTTTTTTGAAAAAAGTACTTGCGTCTTTTGGACAACTCGCGTAAATTAATAACCCGCAAGCGGACATGGCTCAGTTGGTAGAGCACAACCTTGCCAAGGTTGGGGTCGCGGGTTCGAGCCCCGTTGTCCGCTCCAACTATCTTACGCGGTTCTAACGAACCGCGTTTTTTGTTGACGCTGCGCGGGCCCCGGGCACCCCATCTTGCCCCTCAATCGTCGGTCGCGTACATAAAGTACGCTTCCCTCCTCTTTCGCGGCAACCTGGGGCACCCGGAGCCCGCTCGCTGTCGTGGCCGGGGAGTAAGTCTTCCGTTCTTTTCACTAATCGATCGATTCGTCCCAGGAGGCTCGAACCCGAGAGGGAGCGTTTTGGGGCGTGTCTGTGGCGTTGTTTGCCGCGAATGTCCGCTTTGGGCGTATCATCGTGGGCATCTCGCAAAACCTCGTTGCAAGGGAGACTCATCCCATGGCTACAGAAAAGTCCTCTTCGCGCCCATGGATGTCCGATGCCGCGATCTATCAGATCTATCCGCGCTCGTTTAAGGATTCGACTGGTTCGGGTCTGGGCGATATCGCGGGCATTACCCAGCAGATGGACTATCTTGAGCAGCTGGGCATCGAGGCCATCTGGCTGAGCCCGTTTTACCCATCGCCTCTTGTCGATGGCGGCTATGATGTGGCGGACTACTGCGATGTCGACCCACGTCTCGGCTCGCTTGACGACTTCGATGACATGATCGCTGCGGCTCATGCGCACGACATCAAGGTCATCGTCGACATCGTGCCCAACCATTCGTCCAACCAGCACCCCTGGTTCAAAGCCGCTCTTGCCGCCGGCCCCGGATCACCCGAGCGCGCCCGTTATATCTTCCGCGATGGTCGCGGCGAGCACGGCGAGCTGCCTCCCACCAATTGGAATGCCAACTTTGGCGGCCCCGCCTGGACGCGCGTCGCGGACGGTCAGTGGTATCTGCACATGTTTACGCCCGAGCAGCCGGACTTTGACTGGTCGTGTCCCGAGGTTCATGCGTTCTTTTGCGACGTCCTGGCGTTTTGGAGCGATCGAGGCGTCGATGGCTTTCGCATTGATGTGGCGCACGGTCTCGCCAAGGATCTCGACCGCGATGACCTCGACCGGTGGCATCTCGCCGAGGGCGATGACATGGTTGAGGACGGCACCCATCCGCTGTGGGACCGCAACGAGGTCCATGAGATCTATCGCGAGTGGCGCCGCGTGTTCGACCGTTATGATCCGCCGCGCAGCGCCGTTGCCGAGGCGTGGGTTCTGCCCGAGCGCCAGTATCTCTACGCACGCCCCAGCGAGCTTGGCCAGACATTCAACTTTGAGTTCGCCAAGGCCACTTGGACCTATGATGACATGCACGCTGCAATCGAGAAGGGCTTGAAGGCGGCCATCGAATCCGGTTCCGCCTCGACCTGGGTACTCTCCAACCACGACGTGCCGCGCGTGGCGACACGCTATGCCCTGCCGCAAATCAAGGCGACGCGCTACCATCAGATTGCGCTCGACTGGCTCTTACGCGACGGGTCGTCTTATGACGAGGACCGTGAACTCGGCGAGCGCCGCGCGCGGGCAGCCCTTTTGCTTGAGTTGGCGCTTCCGGGCTCGGCATACGTGTATCAGGGTGAGGAGCTCGGCCTTTTTGAGGTGGCTGACATCCCGTGGGCTGCGCTCGAAGATCCCGCTGCGACCAATACGCACGGACCGAAGCGCGAGAAGGGGCGCGACGGCTGTCGTGTGCCCCTGCCGTGGGTGGCAGCGGACGATCCCGCGCAGGGCGGATCGTTTGGGTTTTCACCGGCGGACGCCGATGCGGCGCCCCATCTGCCACAGCCTGCATGGTTTTCCGATTACGCTGCCGATAGGGAAGAAGCGGACCCGGCATCGATGCTTGCGTTCTATCGCGACGCCCTCTGGCTACGGCGCAAGCTGCGCGGGTGCGCCAACGATCTTGCGTGGCTCGATCTTGACGGGTGCACCGGCCTTGCGGATGGTGCCGAGGGCGCTGAGGGCGGCGTCATCGCCTATCGCCGCGACAACGGCTGGGCGTGTGTGACGAACTTCGGTGCAGCACCCGTGGAGCTGCCGGCGGGTAGGGTCCTGCTCACCTCATCACCGCTTGCAGATGGCAGGCTCGCGCAGGACAGCTCTGCCTGGATCATGCTCGCTGAGTTGTAGGGGTCTCTTGCGGCGAGCTTGCGTTTGCCTGCGCCTTCCGCGGCGGCTCATGTCTTCGCGAGGTTCGCGAGGGCGTCGCAAAACTTTTCAAAAAAAGTTCTTGCATTTGGGTGGATCATCCCGTATATTAAATCCTCGCAGGCGGACATGGCTCAGTTGGTAGAGCACAACCTTGCCAAGGTTGGGGTCGCGGGTT
>UQZI01000101.1 GCA_900545555.1 uncultured Collinsella sp. | reverse complement strand
CATTCAAAAGGCAAGGCATGACCAGAAGGTCTATGCCTTGCCTTTTTCATGCCAAGTGGTACATGGGGCAGGCTGCTTTGCGCCAATCGTCCTCGTGTGTCTATTAATTTTTCGCGCACATGCCGCGCTGCTGGTTGCGGGCGTATATCCTGTCTTATTGTCAGCAAAACGAAATTGGGAAGGCACCAGATGCAATCTCGACAACAGCGCGACGCGCATCCACAGCCGGTATGCAGCCGTCGCATCTTTTTGGGTAGCGCTCTCGCTGCGAGCGCTTCTGTCGTCGCCGGCGCACTTGCCGGCTGCCAGCGTCCCTCCACGCTGGAAGTAGTTCAGCCCACGACGGGCGGCGGTCGCGATGACCTGTCCGATTCCGTTATCGGCAAGGATAAGATCCGCATCGGCATGGAGGCGGCCTACGCCCCGTACAACTGGCAGGTTTCCGAGGCCAGCGAGTTCACGATCCCCATCGATAACGTGCAGGGAGCCTACGCCGATGGCTACGACGTGCAGATCGCCAAGATCGTCTGCAAGGCTCTCGGCGGCGAGCCCGTTGCCGTCAAGCAGAGCTTCTCGGGCCTTATCGACTCGCTCAACAACGGCCAGATTGACCTCATCATCGCCGGCATGAGCGCCACGCCCGAGCGCGAGGAGTCCGTCGGCTTTTCCGACCCGTACTTCATTGGCTACTTTGGCCTGTTCGTAAAAGAGGGCTCGCCCTACCAAAACGCCACCAAGCTCAGCGACTTCAGCGGTGCCACGGTGCTCGGCCAAAAGGACACCATGCTCGATACCGTCATCGACGAGATTCCGGGCGTTGTGCACAAGAACCCGGTCGATTCGGTCCCCACGGTGTTCTCGAATCTGCTGCAGGGCACGTGCGACGCCGTGACCTACAACACTGAGAACGAAAAGGGCTATATGGCCCAAAATCCCGGTATCGTCCCCATCCACTTTGCCGAGGGCGAGGGCTTTAAGCAGGAGGTCACGGCGAATGTCGGTTGCCGCAAGGGATCGGACAAACTGCTTAAGCTCATCGACAAGACACTCAAGGGCATCAGCCAGGAGGAGCGCGACCAGATGTGGGACGCGTGCCTCGACCGTCAGCCGGCATAGGGAGGCAGCATGAAAGGCATCAATCGTCTGGCCTCCTTTATCAAGGCCGACCACCGTTATGTGTACCTGGGCACGAGCGTTATCGCGGCGCTCGGCTTGGCATTTAGCCAGCGCAACCCCACGCCGCTGAGCTTTTTGGCGCCCACCGGCATCTTCCAGGATTGCCTTTGGGCGATTCTTTGGGCCTGGATCGTCGTGTCGGCGGCAGCGCTCGTCACCAAGGTTATGCACTGGAGCGACTATCGCGAAAAGTCACCGTTTGCATCCGAGCGTTTCCGTCGCGGCGCGCGCCTGGGCAGCTATGTCGTGGTTGCCATCGCGGCGATCTTCTTTATCGACCGCTGCGTCATGTCGTTTGTCGACCTGGTGCAGGTGAGCATTGTCTCGGACTCCAATCCCAGCGACTTTTTGTCGAGCCTGGTCTACATGACCTACAAGAGCGGCGACTTCTTTATCCGCGGTATCGAGATCACCATCGCGCTTGCCACCTTCGGCACGGTCATCGCCTTCTTCTTGGCGCTGCTCTTTGTGTTCTTGCGCACCCAGACCTTCGATCGCGTCGACAACGACCTGGTGCGCTTCTTTAAGAGCATTGGCCGAGGCTTTGCGACCGTCTATTCCACCGTCGTGCGCGGCACGCCCATGATGGTCCAGGGCCTGCTCATCTATTACGCGGGCTTTACCGTTCTGCGCGGCATGGGCTTCGAGACCGCCCAGGCCAACCAGATCTGGAGCACCTTCACCGCCGGCCTCGTCACCATCTCGCTCAACTCTACCGCCTACATGATGGAGGTCCTGCGCGGCGGCATCGAGTCCATCGATCCCGGCCAGGCCGAGGCAGCGCGCTCGCTGGGCCTGTCGCAGTGGCAGGCTATGCGCAAGGTCGTGTTCCCTCAGGGTATTAAAAACGCGATCCCGGCGCTCACCAACGAGCTCATCATCAACATCAAGGACTCGTCGGTGCTTTCGGTCATCGGCGTGTTCGACCTCATGTACGCCACCACTACCGTCGCCGGCGTGTACTACCGCCAGATGGAGGTCTACTGCGTGGCGCTTGTGGTCTACCTGATCCTGACGCTCGTGGCGAGCCGCCTGCTCGAGGCCTTTGGCAAAAAGCTCGGCGCCGAGGCTCCTGCCACGCTGCCCAGCTCTAACTAGGCTTAAGACGAGGAGAATCATCATGGCAGATACCGCCACTACCGGCACTGCGGCAGCCGTGCAAAACCAAGAGCCGCTTATCCGCGTCGAGGGCCTGCGCAAGAGCTTTGGCTCACTCGAGGTACTCAAGGGCATCGACTTGTCCGTCAATCCCGGCGAGGTCGTCACCATCATCGGCGCCTCGGGCTCGGGCAAGTCGACGTTTCTGCGCTGCCTTAACCTGCTCGAGACTCCGGATGCCGGCCATATCTGGTTCCACGGTCAGGACCTTACTGCCGAGCGCTGCAATATCAATAAACTGCGCGAGGACATCGGCATGGTGTTCCAGGGCTTCAACCTGTTCAACAACATGGACGTGCTCGACAACTGCACGCTCGCGCCCGTCACGCTCAAAAAGATGAGCAAGGTCGAGGCCGAGAAGGTCGCTATGGAGCATCTGACCAGCGTGGGACTCGAAAAGTTCGCGCACGCCGCCGTTGGTCGCCTGTCCGGTGGTCAAAAACAGCGCGTGGCCATCGCTCGTGCCCTATGTATGAATCCGCAGATCATGCTGTTCGACGAGCCGACCTCCGCGCTCGACCCCGAGATCGTGGGCGAGGTGCTCGAGGTCATGCGCAAGCTCGCCGCCGACGGCATGACCATGGTCGTCGTCACGCACGAGATGGCCTTTGCCCGCACGGTGTCCGACCGCGTGGTCTTTATGGACAAGGGCGTGGTGCTCGAGGATGCCGCGCCGGCCGAGCTCTTCGGCAACCCCAAACACCAGCGCACTCGTGAGTTCCTCTCTCGCTATCTCGAGGACAAATAACCGACCGCAAACGCTTACGTTGCAGGGCCGCTCCCGTGGGGCGGCCTTTGTCGTCACAATCGAAAGGATGTCATGGCCGAGGTTTGGCGCTTCTTTGCGCATGAGGACGATTTTGCCGATATAGACGAGGTCGGCGCGTGCGAGCGCTTGGGCCGCGTGCTGTCGTTTCCGACCATTTCGAGCATGGATGCCGAGGCGGTGGACTGGCAGCCCTTCGACGACCTGCGCGCCTATATGCAGCAGGCCTGGCCGCGCGTGTTCGCGGCGGGCGAGGTCGAGCTTGTCGACCATTCGCTGTTGGTGACGCTTGACGGTTCCGACCCCGCCCTCAAACCCGTCATGCTCATGGGCCACATGGACGTGGTCCCCGTGGTGCCGGGCACCGAGGCCGACTGGACGCATGCTCCCTTTAGCGGACAGGTGGACGACACCTACATTTGGGGTCGCGGCGCTATCGACATGAAAGACCAGGTCGCAGGTACTCTCGAGGCGGTTGAGTATGCGTTGGCGCACGGTTGGGAGCACAAGCGTTCGCTGCTGCTGGCTTTTGGCCAGGACGAGGAAACCACGCAGTACGGCGCGGGGGCGATCGGTCGCGTGCTCGAGGAGCGCGGTATTGAACTTGAATACCTGATCGACGAGGGTGACTACCGTATCGTTTCGGCTGCCGAGTACGGCGCGGGCGAGGGCTGGCTTATGCATGCCGACCTTGCCGAGAAGGGCTACGCCGATATTGTGCTCAAGACGAAGAGCGAGGGCGGGCATTCGTCCAACCCCTACGGCGGCACATCGCTCGAGGTACTGAGCCGCGCTATCGCCGCAATCTGCGATATCGAGTGGCCGACGCGTGTGACCGATCTGCTTGCCGCACAGCTTGTCGAGCTGGGGCTCTACTCGGCCGACGAGATTGCCTCCAACAAGGACACCATCGTGTGCGAGTGCCTCGCCAGCAAAAAACTCTACCCGCTCGTGACCACTACCTGCGCGCCCACGCAGATCGAGGGCGGCAGCGCTGGCGCTAACGTGATGCCACAGGATATGTGGGCCAGCATTAACTTCCGCATGCTCGAGGGCACGAGCGTGGCCGACGTTGTGGCGCGCTGCCGTGAGGCGGTTGCCGGGGCGGACCTTGCCGGTCGTGTCGAAGTGGAGCTGGGCCCCGGCAGCTCCGAGCCCTCGCCGTCCCCGCGCATCGGTGGTCCCGGCCTCGAGGCGGTTCGCTCCATCGCCGCCCGCTATTTCCGCGATCCAAAGGGGACGGAGGAAAACGGATCATCCGAGCCGTTGGCGATTGTCCCCTCGACCGTGATCGGCGCGACCGACGCTGCCAACTACCAGCACATTTGCTCCGAATGCATTCGTTTTTCGGCGTTTGTGGTCGACGATGACGAGTGCGACCGCGGCGTCCACGGCACCAACGAGCGCATCACCCGCCGCGCCTACCTCCAGGGTGTTCGCTTCCTCATCGCCCTGCTTCAAACGCTCTAGAATGTGACAAAGCGACAGTCTCTTTGTTAGCCGTTGGGGACGCTCTTAAACGACTAGCCGTTAAGGAACGTCCCCAACGGCTACGTCCACTCATTCCGTGCGGGTTATATGCAGGTTTGCCTGCGCACGCTATCATGTATGGGTTAGACCGCAACTATGTACCCCATACGCGAAGGGATGCGCATGTATCTGAAGATCGACATGTTCTAGCCGGGCTTACCCCCGCAGTGGCGCCGTGCGCCCCATCAGCTCTGCCGATTTTCACCTTCACGCATATAAAGGAGTCCCGCCATGCGCGACAAGCTCGAAAAGATTATCAAGGCCTACGAGGAGCTCGAGAAGAAGCTTTCCGACCCGGCCGTCGCCTCCGATATCAAGGAGTTCACGCGTCTCAACAAGGAGTACGCGCACCAGTCCGACCTCATCGCCGCCTCGCGCGAGTACATCGGCGCGCTCGATGACATCGAGGCTGCCAAGGAAATGCTCCACGATACTGCCGATGCCGATGAGAAGGAGATGCTCCAGATGGACATCTCCGAAAACGAGGCCAAGCTTCCCCAGCTCGAGGAAGACATTAAGTACATGCTCATCCCGAGCGACCCCAACGACGACAAGAACACCATCGTCGAGATTCGCTCCGCCGCCGGTGGCGACGAGGCGGCCATCTTCGCCGGCGACCTGTACAAGATGTATCAGCGCTTCTGCGAGTCGCGCGGCTGGAAGACCACCGTGCTCGACTCCAGCCCCAGCGAGGCCGGCGGCTTTAAGTCCATTGAGTTCAAGGTCGAGGGCGACCGCGTCTACTCCGTCATGAAGTTCGAGTCCGGCGTGCACCGCGTCCAGCGCGTTCCCAAGACCGAGTCCCAGGGCCGTATCCAGACCTCCACGGCAACTGTCGCCGTGCTTCCCGAGGCCGAGGAGATCGACGTCCAGATCAACCAGTCCGACCTGCGCATCGACACTTACTGCGCCTCCGGCCCTGGCGGTCAGTGCGTTAACACCACTTATTCCGCCGTGCGCATCACCCACCTTCCCACCAACACCGTGGTGCAGTCGCAGGAACAGCGCTCCCAGATCCAGAACCGCGAGGTCTGCATGCAGATGCTGCGCGCCCGCCTGTACGAGATGGAGCTCGAGAAGCAGCAGGCAGAGCTCGGTGCCGAGCGCCAGAGCCAGATCGGCCACGGCAACCGTTCCGAGAAGATCCGCACCTACAACCAGCCCCAGGACCGCGTGACCGATCACCGCATCGGCTTCAACTCCACCTACAACGGCGTCCTCCTGGGCGACCAGCTCGGCACGGTCATCGAGGCACTCGCCGCCGCCGAGCGAGCCGAGAAGCTGGCACAGGCTGTTTAAGTTACGGCGTTTTACCAAACGCCGTAACTGCTCGACGCTGCGCGCCGCCCAGAGCGACAATTTGTCATTCAAAAGGCAAGGCATGACCAGAAGGTCTATGCC
>UQZI01000100.1 GCA_900545555.1 uncultured Collinsella sp. | reverse complement strand
ATCTTGTGCGGCCTGGTCGAAAGCGCGCTGGGCCGTGCCTTTGACTATGAGGCGGTGGCACAGGATAAACGCTGCGTTGACGGCACTTGCGTGCTCAAACAGGCTGCCTTTGGCCAAGAGCTCGCGGCCGAGCAGGCGCTGGCAGATGGCAAGATGGGCAGCTTTTTGCTCCTGCGCGTGGTACCGGGCATGGAGCCTGTCGGCGAGCTGGTGGGCGCAATTGGGTCGGCGATCCGCGAGAGCGATGCGGCGGGCTTGGTCGACGGCGACGTGCTTTACCTGCTTATGCGCCAGGCAAAGGCGTGCGATCTGCCCATTATCCGCGAGCGCCTGAGCGCAAAGCAGATTGCGGTGGAGCCCGTCGACGGCGAGGACATCGTGGCGCTACTGCAGCACATCGCTTACACCGGTGACGGTGAGGGGGGTGCCGCTTGATCTCGCTTGTCGTTGCCGCCGTCTTGTTGCTGATTCATGCGCTGGTTTGCCTGGTGCTGTTGACGCTCATGAAGCTGGGCCTGCTGCCGGTGCGCGGGCATATGCTGGCTGTGATAGTGCTGGTGCCGCTGTGGGGCCCGTTGCTGGTGGTTCTGCTATCGGTCCGCGGCGCGGTGTTTGGCGAGGGGCTGAAAGAGTCTGCGCTGGGGTCGCTGCGCTTCAACGACGACCTGCATCGCAGCATCCTAGTGCACGAACGTGATGCCGATGCAGGCGTAGTGCCGCTCGAGGAGGCGCTCATCGTCAACGACCCGGCAGAACGGCGCCGACTAATGCTCTCCATGCTCACCGAGGAGCCCGACGCGTACCTGGCGCAGCTGCAGGCGGCTAAGCTTAACGACGACGTTGAGGTGGCTCACTATGCCGCGACGGCGGTGGCGCAGATCTCCAAGGAGTCCGACCTTAAACTGCAGCAGCTGGAGCGTGCCTTTAAGACGGACCCGAGCGCGCAAAACCTCAACGAATACTGCGATTTTCTTGGTGAATACTTGGGTTCGGGCTTGGCTGAGGGGCGCGTGGCTCAGATTCAACGCCAACAGTACGCGCGCTTGCTTGCGCGTCGCTGCGAGCGCGAGGACACCCTTGAGCTTCGCATTCGATACGCGACGGCGCTGGCCGATGTCGGACAGATCGACGAGGCGCAGGCCGTGACCGACCAGCTGGTGCTCGACGTGCCCGAGGAGCAGGAGGTTTGGATGCTTTGCCTGCGCCTGGCGGTGATGCGCCGCGACGGTGACGAGGTCCACCGCGTGATCGATGCGATTGACAAGCAGCATGTATACTTGAGCGCCGCCAACCGCGAGGAACTGGCGTTTTGGCGCAACGGAGAGGAGGCCCGATGAGCGTGGTGCAGCATATCCGCGACCGTGCGGGCCATTTTCGCTGGATGGGGCTGCTTGTGGTGTGGGCGGTCTTTATTGCCATGGCGGCCGTGCTGCTGGTGGAGCGCGCCGGCGTGCAGTACAGTGCGGGCCAGCATAAGCTGGGGATGCTTGCCGCCAACGATGCGGTGCCGGCTTCCTCCGCAATATTTGGCCAAAAGCCCACGTGCCTGGTCATTACCGATTCCGACCAAGCTGGCGTCGAGGACGTAAAGGAGCAGTTTGACCAGATCCTGCTCGACATGAAGATCGCGCACCGCGACGTGGACCTTGCCCTGGACGGCGTGGATGCCATTCCCTCGCTGACCTCCTTCGATCGCGTGATTTTGCTCATGCCGTCGCTCGATGGGCTCGGTACGCACCTGAGTGACATTATGAGTTGGGTGAGTGCCGGCGGTTCGCTTATGCTCGCCATGCCTCCGGATAACTCGGGCTATCTGCAAGTGATTGCTCCCAAGCTTGGCATTGAATCTGCCGGATATGACTATGTAAAAGCCGAAAGTATCGTTCCGAGCGATGACTTTATGTTGGGCGGAGGAGAGCGCTACGAGTTCTCGGATCCCTTTGATTCTTCGCTTTCGGTTTCATTGCGCGAAACGGCGCACGTATGGGCAAAGACCGGTGACGCGGGCACGCCGCTCATTTGGTCTAACGATTGCGGCAGTGGTCACACCGTGGTGTGCAATATTGGCATCTACGACAAGGTCATGCGTGGGTTCTATGCTTCGGCCATAAGCTTGCTGGGTGATGCCACGGCCTATCCGGTCATCAACAGCGCCGTGTTCTATTTGGACGACTTTCCTAGCCCCGTGCCCTCGGGCGATGGTACTTATATCAAGCGTGACTACGGTCTTTCCATTGCGGATTTTTACACCAAGGTCTGGTGGCCCGATCTGCAAAAGCTCGCGCAAAAATACGGCATTCGCTATACCGGCGTGATGATCGAAAACTACGAGGACGCGGTCAACCAGACTGAGCCTGCGCGCCAGGCCGATACCACGCAGTTTCGCTACTTTGGCGGCATGCTGCTGCAGATGGGCGGAGAGCTGGGCTTTCACGGCTACAACCATCAGCCTCTGGTGCTCTGGGATACCGATTACGGCACGCTGTATGACTACAAGACCTGGAAGAACAAGGAAACGCTCGTCGCATCGCTCAACGAGCTTATCGCCTTCCAAGATGAGGTGTTGCCCAACGCGCACGGCTCGGTTTACGTGCCGCCGTCAAATATCCTTTCGGCCCGTGCGCGCAAGCTTATCGGCACCGACGTTCCGCGCATTAAGACCATCGCCAGTACGTATTTTGAGGATGGCACCGATCTGCCCTACGTTCAGGAGTTTGGCGTGGCGAGCGATGGCATTGTGGAGCAACCGCGTATTGTCTCGGGCGGCATGGTCGACGATTCCTACATGCGTCTGGCCGCGGTGTCCGAGCTCAACATGCACTACGTGAGCACGCACTTTATGCATCCGGACGACCTACTGGATCCCGATCGCGGCGCTAAGGAGGGCTGGGAGGTCTACAAGGGCGGCTTGACCGACTACCTGGATTGGCTTACTAAGGCTGCGCCCGACCTGCGGCGTCAGACCGGTTCGGAATGCTCGGGCGCCATCCAGCGCTTTTCGTCCGTGACGGTGAGCGTGGATACAAGTGCGGATGCCTGGACGCTCAGCCTGGGCAATTTCCACGACGAGGCGTGGCTCATGTTCCGCGCCAATAATGGCGAGCCGGGTGCAATCACGGGCGGCGAGATTACGCATTTGACGGGCGACCTTTACCTGGTCAAAGCTACGGACAAGACGGTGACCATTGCGCGCAAGGAGGGTGGCGACAAATGAGAATCTGCTTGGTACTCGAGGGTTGCTACCCCTATGTGCACGGCGGCGTATCTACCTGGATGCACGGCTACATACAGGCCATGCCCGAGCACGAGTTTGTGCTGTGGGTGATTGGCGCTCACGCTGCCGACCGCGGCAAGTTTGTCTACGAGCTGCCCGACAATGTGGTCGAGGTGCACGAGGTGTTCCTGGACGATGCCCTGCGGCTTTCGGGCGAGCAGCACGAAGCCAGTTTTGACGACCGCGAGCGCGAGGCGCTACGCCGTCTGGTGTCGCTCTCCAATCCCGACTGGGACGTGCTGTTCGATATATTCCAGCGCCGCCGCGTGCATCCGCTCTCGTTTCTGCAGAGCCGCACGTTTATGGACATCTTTCGCGACGTGTGCCTGGCCGAGTACCCCTACACGCCCTTTGCCGACGCATTCCACACCATGCGCTCCATGCTGCTGCCCGTGCTCTACCTGCTGGGCAGCGAGGTGCCGGTGGCCGATGTGTACCATGCCATCTCGACCGGCTACGGTGGCCTGCTCGCCTGCCTGGGCTCAAGCGTTCACCATGCGCCGGTGCTGCTGACCGAGCATGGCATCTATACCCGCGAGCGCGAGGAAGAGATCATTCGCGCCGACTGGGTGGTGCCGTCGTTTAAGGACCGCTGGATTCGCTTTTTCTACCTGCTTTCGGAGGAGATCTACCGCCGCGCCTTCCGTGTGACGAGCCTGTTCCATAACGCCCGAAAGACGCAGATCGATATGGGCTGCGATGCGGACAAATGCCTGGTTATTTCCAACGGCATCCAGTTCGACCGCTTTAAGGACATTCCCTTAAAGCCCGATGACGGCTGGGTGGACATTGGCGCGGTGGTGCGCCTGGCGCCCATCAAGGACGTCAAGACTATGATCTATGCGTTCTTTGAGCTGCATGAGCGCCTGCCCAAGGTGCGCCTGCACATCATGGGCGGCGTGGATGACGAGGAGTACGGAGCCGAGTGCCATGCGCTGGTCGATACCCTGGGCGTGCGCGACCTGATCTTTACCGGCCGCGTCAACGTGGTCGAGTACATGGAAAAGCTCGACTTTACCATTTTGACGAGCATCTCCGAGGGCCAGCCGCTCAGCGTGCTGGAGTCGCTTGCAGCGCGCCGTCCCTGCGTGACGACCGAGGTGGGCTGCTGTCGCGAGCTGCTCGAAGGCGCCCCGGGCGACGACTTTGGGACGCCGCCCATGTATCGCAAGGGCTTGGCCGATGCCATGGAGCGCATGTGCGTGAGCCGCGCCCGTCGCATTGAGATGGGGGAGCGCGGGCAGCGTCGCGTTGCCACGTACTTTTTGCACGAGCAGATGCTCGCCAACTATCGCGCGCTGTACGACGAGACGGCGTGTGCGTTTAACCTGCCCAGAGAGGGGGAGTAGCCGGTGGCCGGAATTGGTTTTGAGCTCAAGCGCCTGTTTAGGCGCAAGGGCCTGTTTGCCACGATGCGCGCTTACGGCTACGCCGGCATCGTATGCACGGGCCCCATGCTGCTGGGTGTGCTGCTGCAGGTGGGTATTTTGGTGCTGTGCGGTCTGTGGGGTGTGGGCCGTGCCAACCAGGATCTGCTGGTGTGCATGGTGACCTACACACTGCTGGCCTCGCTTGCGCTCACGAGCTTTTTCTCCATGCCGGTCACGCGCTTTTTGGCTGATATGTTGTTTGCCGAGCGCGAGGATGAGATACTGCCTTCGTTTTGGGGCTCCAATGCTGTCATGCTCGTTGCGGGCACGGTGCTCTACGGCGTTTTTTTGCTGTTCTCGGGCGCCACGCTGCTGCAGGGGCTGCTATGCCTGTGGCTGTTCAACATTATGATCGTCAA
Organism: uncultured Collinsella sp.; assembly: GCA_900545555.1. Taxonomy (GTDB): domain Bacteria; phylum Actinomycetota; class Coriobacteriia; order Coriobacteriales; family Coriobacteriaceae; genus Collinsella. The sequence continues at coordinate 1,121 of UQZI01000100.1, read as the reverse complement.
CTGGAACGGCATGAGCTATCTCACGGCCATCAAAGACTACCGCGGCATCCTGTGCAGCTTTGCGGCCGCCATTGGCGTGGCGTGCCTGTGCGCCCTGGCCGCGCTGGCACTGGGGCTGCCGCCGGTCGAGGGCCTGTTGGCATCAGTTGCTCTGGGCTACGGCGTCATGCTCGTCTGGGACGTGGTGCTGCTTTACCGGTATTTTCCGCAGAGTGACCGCAGCCCCTGGCTCTTTTTGCAATGGCTCGATCAGTTTATGCCGCTGGCGCTCACGGGCCTGTTTACCAACCTAGGGCTCTTTGCGCACCTGGTGATTATTTGGGCCGGTCCCATTGGCGTGCAGGTCAAGGGCTTGTTTTATGGCGCGCCCTACCACGATGTGCCGGCGCTCATCGCGTTTTTGACCATCCTTGCCACGACCGTTAACTTCGTGGTCTCGGTCGAGGTCAACTTTTATCCGCGCTACCGCGACTACTACAGTCTGTTCAATGACGGCGGCGTGGTAGGCGACATTGTGGTGGCCGAGGAGGAGATGCTCTCTACGCTTAATAGCGAACTACGCTTTTGCGCGCTCAAGCAGCTGTTTGTGACTGCGGCTGTCATTTCGCTCGAGACCACGGTACTCTCGGCCCTGCCGCTGGGCTTTAACAACCTTATGCACGGGTATTTTCGCACGTTATGCGTAGGCTACGGCTTGTATGCCGTGGGCAACACGATTCTGCTTATCTTGCTGTACTTTACCGACTACAAGGGAGCCGTTCTGGCCTCGGGCCTGTTTGCCGGTGTGGCCGGGCTGGCGACCGCCGTGTCGTTGCTTTTGCCGCAGCAGTTTTACGGCTTTGGCTTTTTGTTGGGTGCGGTGGTGTTTTTTATCGTGGCGCTGCTGCGGCTCGATACCTATACCGCCAACTTGCCGTATCGTATCCTGAGCCAGCAGCCCATGGAGGAGCCGAAAGTCCAAAAGAGGCCGGTCAATGCCGCCGTGGCCTTTGACCATGTGACCTTCACCTACCCCGGTGTGGACCGGCCCGCGCTGGAGGATGTGAGTTTTTCTGTCCGGCCCGGTGAAGTGGTGGCCCTGGTGGGCCCCTCCGGCGGGGGAAAGACCACCGCCGCTAGCC
>UQZI01000099.1 GCA_900545555.1 uncultured Collinsella sp. | reverse complement strand
AACTTCTGGAGCAGCTGATCGGCAGTGACGCAGATATTCTGATCTGCACAAAGTCTGATCTTGTGGTAAGGGATATTGATCTGCTGAAGAAGCTTGGACGAGTGACCGTTTCATGGTCGATCAACACGCTGGATGAGAACTTCAAGAACGATATGGACTCCGCGTCGAGCATCGAGCGTCGTATCGCTGCTATGAAGCAGGTGTATGACGAAGGTATCCGTACGGTCTGCTTCGTGTCCCCGGTATTTCCCGGCATCACGGATTTTGAGATGATTTTTGAGCGAGTAAAGGATCGGTGCGATTTGTTTTGGCTCGAAAATCTCAATCTTCGGGGTGGCTTCAAAAAAGCGATCCTGGATTATATCGCCGAGAAACATCCCGATCTCGTACCGCTTTACGATGAGATCTATAACAAGCGCAACCGTAGCTATTTTGAAGCGCTTGAAGTAAAAGCCGAGGAAATGGCCAAGAAGTACGATTGCCCCTTTGTGGACAACGAAATGCCTTATGGCAGAGTCCCGCAGGGGCATCCGGTGATCGTGGACTACTTCTATCACGAGGAAGTCCGAGGGTCGGATAATAGCGGAAAAAGAAATCGTTAAACGGAAACCGACGACGATTCGCTCGAGCGATTAGCGTCCACGCGTGGCTTCTGCCGATTGGCGCAACGGGCGACGGATTAAGGGATCGCTCGGGCGGATGATCCCGCTGCAGTACAGGCGGTCGCTCAATTTAGCGGCATGAGCGTTTTCGCACGGAAAACCAGTATCTTGTACCGTGGGTGCGCGACGACACGTTTCTGCAGGGTGCGGCATGGCGCGAGGGCCTCGGACGATACGAGCGCTTCGTGCGCGAGCGCGGTAGTAGCCGCGTGCTGTTGCTGGAGCTCGGCGTGGGCGAGATGACCCCCGGCATCATCACGCTCCCGTTCTGGAGCATGGCCGCAAAGCTGCCGGATGCGCACCTGCTGAGCGTAAACATCTCGGGCGACTCAGCCCCGCTGCAACTCGGGAGCAAGGCGGAGGCAATCCAGGCCGATTTGGGCGCACTGCTCTCGGCGGCGCGGACGGCGAAGGTATTTAAGCCTCCTTGTTAGTCGCTTTGAGATATTCCTCGTCGTTCACAGGCTCCAACCACTCGCTGGAGGTCTCCTCGCCCGGAACCTCCAGCGCGAGATGGGAGAACCAGCCGTCGGGCACGGCCCCGTGCCAATGCTTCACCCCCGGGCGTAGCTCCTGTGCCGGCTTTCCCCATTCCTGGTAAAACCCTCGACCACTCACAGCATGCCGGCAGCGAGGTCAATGCGCGTCCGCGCGTGCTACAATGCGGGCACCAGAGATGAAAACACAGTCCCCGTCGGGTAGTCGTGGGCGTGCGGGAGTCCGCATCAGTAACCTGCCTCCTTGGTTGTCCCTTCTCTGCATGGTCATCTACATAAAGGAGGAACCAACCATGCAGATCAGCGTGTCGTCCACCCTGACCGTATATCACGACGGCCAATTCTGGGTCGGGCTGACGGAGCACGTCGAGGACGGACGGTACGGCGTCGCCCGCATCGTCTTCGGCGCGGAGCCATCCGATGAGGAGATTCTGAAATTCGTCGTCGGCAAATGGGAGAAGTTCTCGTTCTTCGATGGCAAACCGGCTGAGGCAAGCAAGCCCATAAAGAACCCCAAGCGACGCGCTCGCGAGGCGGCGAAAACCCTCAAGCAGCCAGCGATGAGCACCAAGGCGCAGCAGGCGCTCGCGGCACAGAGGGAAGCGTTGAAGCAGGAGTCAGCTCATGCAAGAAGCCGACGCCGCGCGGAAGAGGCTGATGCGCGCTACGAGCAGAGAAAACTGAAGCGCAAACAGAAGCATCGCGGGCATTGATCGCCATTTGCAGCAAGGCAAACCATATACAGCAGCGGCGTCAGCTCCACTTGGAGCCGACACCGCGTAGACGCTGATGGTGACGGCTATGCACCGGCACGGGCGCGCCACCGCACTTCACAGCTTGTTTCTCAAGTATTTGGGACGCACACGCGGCGTTCAAAAATGCGGAGCGACTCCGCATGGCTCGAGACTGAGCCGATGTGCCCTACTTCTCGCCCTCCAGCAGCCCCACGATGCGGTCGATGTCGACGGCGAAGCGGGGCCTTCCCTCGCGCTCGTAGCGGTCGAGGCATGCCTGGCACTCGGAGACAATGCGCTTGGTGTTGCCGTCGATGATGCGCTGGGGCGTCTCGTAGTAGGCCGAACCCTCGGTCCTAAAGCGACCCTGCCCCTACAGGTGAGCGATACTCTACGCCTTGCGGCACCCCGTCGCCCACGGAGGTTAAACGTGCACGTAAGCCGTACTCTGAAAGCCGCGGCTTCCGGCAAGTAGTTTTTACCACGAAAACTCGCCTTAGATGCGCGTAGCTCTCAAAATAACACTCGCCGAGCCGTTGCTTAACCGCCGACCTCGCTTGATGCAGAGGGCATTGGGGCAACGATAATGCGGATGAGTGTCGAGGATTCAAGTGGGCCTCGTGCCGTCCTTTCTGCGTTCATGCGCCCGTCTTCATTGCCTGAGCTAAATTCCCCAAATAGAGCGTTATGGAGCGCATTGCGACGTTGCATGAAGAAGCCCCAGATAGCCAATTCTACCTGGGGCTTCATTGCTATTCACTACCTTTTGTGACGTGCCGTATTAGACCCTCGGCTACTCCCACTCGATGGCTTTGGTTCTATCTTCCCGTCATTCCAGTTGCACCCAGTTTTCGGCATCGACACGGAACGCGTGCCGCCGAATGACGCGATGTCGCGTTTCGTCGGCTTCGGGGACAAAAGTTGGGACAACCTCAAAAACTTTTTTCAAACTCAGGGGTTTGAGTTTTTGTTTTTGTCCCAAAGGGCGCGGCGGGCCGCCTTTGGAGGCTCGATGGCGCCGAAAACGCCCGTTTTGAAACTCAACCGCCCTTTTGCCTGCAAGCCGCCAGCTGCAATCGCAAGTGAATTAACGCGGGTGGCTTGCGCACCGCTCGCAAAACCCCAGGTCGCAGGTCTTCGCCATTCGTGAACAAAGTGAGTAGTCTCAGGTGGCTTGCTTATGAGTTGGCGAACGGGCCTTCAGGATTCAGGGCAAACATGCTGGTAGAATAGGATTCTCAAATCAATGACAGGAGACCGAGCATGGCCGAACCCCACGATAGGAAGCCGATCCTCACGATCGAGCAGCAGATAGAGCACCTCAAGCAGAAGGGCGTAGCCTTCGAGCTGTGTTCCGAGGAAGAGGCCGCGGACTACCTGCGCGACAAGTGCAACTTCTTCAAGCTCGCATCCTACCGCAAACTCTTCTCGAAATACGAGGGAGGCCCGCGCGACGGCCGCTACGTAGACCTCGACTTCGGCCAGCTGCGCCTGCTCGCGGCGCTCGACCAGGAGCTGCGCCACGCCCTGCTCGGCATGACGCTCGACATCGAGCATTTCCAGAAGGTGACACTGCTTCGCGAGATGGAGGACCGTGGAGAGGACGGCTACGCCATCGTGGCCGACTACATGGCATCGCTTACCACTGCAAACAGGGAGTACCGCCTGCGCGAGCTCAAGATGAGCGGCCGCAGCCCCTACAGCTCGAGCCTCTACGCGAAGTACTCCGGCGACATGCCTGCCTGGGCCTTCCTTGAGCTCACCTCGTTCGGCACCCTCATCGACTTCGTGCGCTTCTGCGCCAGGCGATGGGGCGACAGGCGCCTCGAGGCCTCCCACTACGACCTCAAGCGCGTGAAGTCCGTCCGCAACTGCGCCGCGCACGGCTCGTGCCTGATCAACTGCTTCGCCGAGAGGGGCGCCGCCCGGGGCTCGGCGTCCAGCGGCGTCTCCCGAAGGGTCGCCGCCGTGGGAATTCCCAAGGCGACCAGGAGGAAGTGGATGGGGAATACGGCCATGCAGGAGGTCGCGACCGTGCTCGTGGCGCACTCCGGCTTGGTACCCGAGGGCTCCTCGCGGTCGCGCGCCGCATCCGAGCTCGCCGAGATGTTCGCCAGGGCCGACGGCGAAACCGAGGCGCTGCCCGACAAGGGGCCCGACGCCGCAGCTCGCTCCGCGCTCGAGTTCCTTCGCAGGTTGACAGAATCGCTCGGGTTGGTAGAATAGCCTGCAGATAGCAAAACCTTCACGGTTTTAGGGGCGGACTTGCGCAAGCGACTCTGCCCTATTTTTATATTCACTCGCTATAGGAGACGGGTGATACCTGGGTCAAGCGCAGAATACCTGGAATACGTCCTCGACCTGCTGGCCGACGTGCCGGAGGTCTCGCATCGGAAGATGATGGGCGAGTATCTGCTCTATGCGTCGGGCAAGCTCTTCGGCGGCGTCTACGACGACCGCTTTCTGGTGAAGAGCACGGAGTCCTCGCGCGCGCTGCTCTCGGTGCCCGCCGTGCCCTACGAGGGCGCTGCGGAGATGCTGCTCGTGGACGTGGAGGACAAAGCCGACGTGCGCGCCATCGTGGAGGGCGTGCTTCAGGAGCTGCCCGAGCCGAGGAAGCGCCGGGCGTAGATTCCCGCAGGTCTGCATATCGTCGCCGGCATCAATCACCCGTGCCTGCTCATATGGCGATTGCGCCATCAGCACGCTTAGAAACCGAAGCTCTCCTAGGACTCCTCCAGGAGACCTCCTAGGAAGTCTTCGGGTACCCTACGCGGCAGTTATGGCGCTTACGACCCGGCCCGGCGCCACGCTTCCCATACGAGCGCTGGTGGGCCGCGTGGAGCTGGCCATACCGGCCGACTCGGAGGAATCCGACATAGCCGCGGCGATGAGGGCAGCGTCGCTGTGAACCCGTTCACCACGCCCGACGCCGGCGCACTGGAAGATGCCTTTCGTGGCACCGATTCAACACTCCAGGCCTACCAAAACGAAGACGGCTTTACTTTCTACCGGGTGATAACTGCTGGCGGCAAAAACCATCGAAAGACACAAGGTTGAGATAGGCGGCATCGTTTGCCTCTGATTCGGCGCCAATGTCCACGCCGCTCGCCTGCCTCCCATTGTCAAAACGCTGGCTATGGCGAACCATGTCCCAGCGGATGGGTACCATTTACCCGGGTGCACCTGGGGCAACGGGCCGGCAGGCCCGCGCAAGGTCGCTCGCAGAACACGCAACATCAAACACGACAAAAGAGGCGAACGACAGATGCCGGACCCCGGACGACAGCACCGCGGAAGAGAAGCATTCCAACCAAAACCGAACAACTCCAGCTACTAGGCAGGCGCCCGCATGGGCGCCTTTTACTTTTCAGGGACTTAGCTGCCAGCTAAGGCGTACGGCTCATGGCCGTTTCGTGAAGGCCCGACCAGCTCGACCCACCTCGACCCATCTCCGCTCCCACCGTGCGCGCCAATCGCCGTCAGGCGGTTCAATCGTCGCGCAGACGAAAAGGCACACGGTGTCGTGCGGTGTCCTCGCGCGGTGCCGCACGGGAAGATTGGAGGAACCATGGCACGCACAGCCGAATACGCCGCGCCCGAGGGCAACCAAGATCGGGACGAATGGATGACGGTGATCGAGATGCAGGAGTACATGAGGGCGAGCCGAAACAAGGCGTACGACCTCATCTGGTCGGGAGAGATCGACTCGTACAGGCTCGGAAGGAAGCTCCTGGTGTCGAGGGCGTCAGTGGACGCCTACATCGATTCGAGGAGCGGCAGGAAATGACGGCGGCGACCGCCCCGGGAGCCGCCCGCGGCCGGGCACGCGAGGGAGCCTCGAGACGAAAGGAGCTCGAGGACGACCATGACCAAGAGCATTAGCAGGAGCCAGGTGAGGCTCATCGCATCGACCAACGCGATATTCGGCGCCGACGAGGCGTGCGCGATGCTGCGCATCAGCCGCGACGCCATGTACCGGCTCGCCAAGGACCCCGACGACCCGTTCCCGATTCGCTACATCGGCGGCAAGACGCGCGACGGCATCGTGCTGCACGACGAGCTCGTCGCATGGGTCGAGCGGAACAGCATCGTCGGCTCGCCCAGAAGGGGCTAGCGCCGATGGCGGCCACAGGCCCGAAGGGGCGCGACGGCCCCTCCCCGCGCGAGTTCACGACGGTACGGCACTTCATGATGGCGGACCTGGGCCTCTCCGGCCTTCCCCTGCTCGTCTACGCGCGCATCTTCGGCTTCTGCGACGCCGGGTGCGGCTACTTCGAGAGCAAGGGCGGCCTGGCCCGGTTCCTCAACGTGCAGGAGCGCAGCGCATACCGCGCCATCCGCGACCTGCTCGAGCAGGGCCTCATCGAGGAATGCGGCGTGCACGCCCCGGCGCGCGGGCACGCAACCAAGCGGTACCGCATCGTGCGCGAGAGGCTGCCGCCCGGAGCGCTGGCAACCCCTGACGATTCGTCAGGGTTCCCGGCGCGAAAGGGTGACGAGATGACAGGGTTCACCGCGAACAAGGATGACGAACCGTCAGGGTTCGCAGCCCGAACCCCTGACGAGATGACAGGGAAACCCCTGACGATATGCCACCCAATAAGCAAAAGGGACAACAAGGACTTCAGAAGATAAGGAAGGGGCGCCCGATGGACCGAGCGGGACTCATCACCCTGGAGCAGGCCCGTGCGGCCGGGCTCTCCTTCGACGAGCCGGAGCCGAGGGCGTGCCCGCACTGCGGCGCCGCCCTCGAGCC
>UQZI01000098.1 GCA_900545555.1 uncultured Collinsella sp. | reverse complement strand
ACGGCCGCGAAGGCGGCTGTTGCTATCTTCGCGGCCGTTTTTGCGGCTTTTCCGATTGAATCTAATTTGTTATTAACTCCACTAACCGATTTCGTGAGTGAACTTTGGATTTTTCCACCGATTTCAAGCGCCATAAAGCACCGAATCGTCGCGTTTAGGGAGTTGGATATACTAAATCTCAGTCAATTTGTTTTAAATACTTTCAAGATGATATGTTTCTAACCAAGCAACAGTACTCATATTTGCCATTTTTTGCCCACCGGGTTTATTTGAGGGCAACCCCCGCGTCTCCAACCCGCCTCATAGCCGCTAAAACCCATCCAGCAACAGCTGTCGCACATTTTGGCAGAAAGCGAACGCCGCTCACGGAGCTGCACCCCACTATCACCGAACCAAAATGAGAGCCGGGCATCCAAAAAAACAAAATAGCGTACCCTCTTTCCAATGAGCCCTGACAAGAACGGCATCTACATGAGCAACGTCACATATCAATACGCCCTCATCGGGGACAAGTTATTCCAATTCGAGAGAACAGTCGCTCACGTATCGGAACCGTACAGTCAAATTGTCATCTGCAGCAGCGGTCCAGACATCCGTTACACGACGCTGGAAGAATGGGAGAAAGCTGGCGATTCTTTCGATAGACGGGCGCAGGCCGAAGGTATCGTCACCAGCGCAAGCGCAGCGCGCGACAAACTCGTGCTCTTTCGCAATCTCTTTACTGGCCGCAAAGATGTTTACGCCCATGGGTACCGCAGAAAAGACGGGGGAATCGGCTATACGCCCGCCTGCGCAAACGAGTGGAAGTCAGGCATTTGTCCCAAAGCAAATCGTCAGAAAACCAAATGCGCTGAATGCGGCAACCGCGTCTTCCCCGAGTTGAGCGATGCCGCGATCATCTCCCATTTCAAGGGCAGTGACGATAGGCTTCGAGACGTTATAGGCCAATATGTGCTCGATAAAGACAGTAACACGAAAGTCCTGGTCATCGATTTTGACGGAGCCGATTGGAAAGAAGCGACAAACGCCATTCGGCTTGTCGCAAAAAACCATGGAATCGATGCTGCAGTCGAGCGATCGAGATCGGGCAACGGCGCACATGTCTGGTTTTTCTTCCTAGAGCCCACCAGCGCAAAGACCGCACGAGATTTTGGAAGCAGCCTTATCACCGAAGCGGCGATACTGAACAAGACAATCACCTTCAAAGCATTTGACAGAATGCTGCCCGCGCAGTCCACCATTCCTGAGGGCGGCTTTGGAAATCTCATAGCGCTGCCTTTTCAAGGAAAAGCGCAGCGAAAAGGGAACAGCGTATTTGTTGACGAGCAATTTGAGCCCTTTCCCGATCAATGGCTTTACCTTTCGCAAATCCAATTAATCCCGCGCGTGACGGTGCAAAATCTGATCGAGAGCATCGAAAATAGGCCGCATGGAATAGCAGCTGTTGCGGCGGCAAACACCGGTGTGCCACATTCCCAGAGACTGCGAAAGCGGCTTCCGCTCACACCGCGGGACTTCCCGTCATCGCTGTCCGTCACGCAGGCCGATATGCTCTATATCCCCGAAAAATCTCTGAGTCCCGCAGCTCAAATGGAAGTCCGCAGGCTTGCAACATTTGCCAACCCAGAATTCTTCCGCGCACAATCTATGCATCAATCGGTATTCGGCAAACCGCGGTTCATAGACCTCAGCGAACTTAGAGATGGCTACGTCGCGATTCCCAGAGGCTGCAAGGTTCAACTTGAGCGGCTGCTTCAAGAAGCCGGCGTTTCTGCCCACTATTCAGACAAACGCAAGTCGAGCAATCCAATTGTGATGGCATTTAAAGGGACTCTTCGCCCTGAACAACAAATTGTCGCTGAACAGATGCTCGGCTATGAAGACGGGATCATGTCCGCACCGACGGGGTTCGGCAAAACCGTCATCGGAGCTTATCTTATTGCTGCCATTGGTCTTCCAACGCTCGTCATCGTTCCTAAAACTGCGCTCATTGCCCAATGGAAATCCCAACTCGAACGATTTCTCAACATCACGGACAACAGAGAGCCCGTCCGAACCCCAAAGGGACGAATCAGCAAAAGACAGCCTCCGCTCATTGGGCAAATCGGAGGAGGCAAGACCGCCATAAGCCGTCTCATCGACATTGCTTCATTCCAGTCGCTATCCGGCAAGGATCCCCAAACCGGCGAGTCATTAGCCAAGGAGTTCGTTCGCGATTACAGTCTCATCATCTGTGACGAATGCCACCATGCGGCCGCGCCACAGCTTGAGCTTGTCCTCAAGTCCGCTCCTGCCAAATATGTATATGGCCTTTCCGCAACGCCCGAGCGTTCGGACGGACTCACGCGGGCACTCTCGATGCTCTGCGGCCCGGTTCGCTATGTCGTCGATCCAAAAACGCAAGCAATCCAGCAGGGGATTCAGCGCATTGTTAGACCGCGTTTCACCGGAATTCGATTACCCACCTACGAACCAGGAGCATCCTTTAACCAAATTCTCGATCTCCTGTGTGTACACGCCGCGAGAAACGAAGCAATTATCGAGGACGCCCTCGAGGCCGCATCAAACGGCCGGCATCCGCTTGTGCTATCTAAAAGAAAAAAGCATGCCGAAGAGCTATGCAGGCTACTTCAAAGCCGTGGACACGAACCCATACTCTTAACCGGAGAAATCGACGCCAAAGAAAGAAAAGCAATACTGAAGAGTCTTCCCAGCTTTGAGCATGAGCATCGAATCATCGTCGCAACTGAAAGTCTTCTGGGCGAGGGCTTCGACCTGTCTTACCTTGACACTTTGCTCATTGCCACTCCAATATCTTGGGACGGCAGCATAACGCAGCAGGCAGGTAGGCTACACAGAAGCCACGAGGGCAAACAGCGGGTTGAGATATTCGACTATGTTGACCTGTCGATACCCATGTTCGCGCGCATGTACCAAAAGAGGCTCAAGACCTACGCCAAGCTGGGGTATGAAGTCTTTGCGGCAAACGACAACAGACAGGACGATCGAAATATCCTCGTTAGGTCGGCAAGAGCCGTGGAGGCTTTAGCGAATGACATCGAGAACGCATCGAAAAGCATTTTTATTGCCGCACCCTACGCGTCCGCCGCATGCCTTGAAAAGCTCGCCGCTGCACTCGCGGATGCCGCTACCCGTGGAATTGCCCTTGAGATTTCTATTGCTTCAACTCCACGCGATGACGTGAAAGCGATTTTTGCCGAGATGAACGTCAACTATCTCATCAAAGCCGAAGGACGCCTGTGCGCATCAGTGATTGACGAGGAAACTGTCTGGTACGGAGCTATTCCGTTGCTGGCTTTCCCAAAGAAAGAAGACTGCAGCATTCGTTTCAAAAGCAGCGAAGTCGCAGCCGAGCTTTTGAGCGAAATTCAGCGAAAAGTGGAACCGGAGGCCGCGGCGACGAACGGGGTACCCCCAGCAGTTGCGGTTAAATAGGGACTGTTTTTGACTTATTAGCCGTCAATCAATCCCTATTCCACCGCAACTTAGAAATCGGCAATCAGCCCTGCGGGCCCTGGAACAGCTCCTCATGCGAGCCCATTCTGACCAGCCGGATCACAGGATTAGTCTTATGCGGTAAGTAGAGAACGACCACGTCGACCAAGCCATCGGATAGGTGGAAATCGATGTGGCCGTTGTAGTTGCCGCCCGGGTTTGAAAGCTCATGGGCGCCATATTCCGCGGGAAGCGAACCGTGAGCCGCAAGCTCTGCGACTACCGCCTTAAACTCGGTTTTTAGCTGCGGATGGATGCGCATCGTCCGTTTGTAATCCGCCTTAAACTGAGCCTCGACTTTAATCTCAAACATCGCTAGTCCTCATCGAGGAATGATATAAGCTCATCAGCGTTATTGAATGACGGGCTGTCGTCTGGCAGAATCCCCAACTCATGAGCCTCGGCAATCACCATGGCGCGTCTCGTCGCCTCGTTGGGCACCTCCGCCCTTCCTACGATCTCAAATGGAATCTTTCGTTGATTTACCAGCTGCCGAACAGCAAGGTTGAGATACGAATTGAGACTCAGACCGACCGTATCCAAGAACTCAGTCGCCTGTTCCTTGAGCCCCTCTTCGATGCGAACCGTCGTAGGCTTAACCGTTGCAGTAGACATACGCGACCTCCTCGCCTCGTCTTTTGCATCAGTATACCCAGTTTAGATGGCAGACTGATGTTAAATAGCATCAGTCTGCCGTTCACATTACTATAACAACAGGCACGCTCGCCCTACATCAGCCCGCTCAGGGCGATGTCGACGGCCTCGTCGAGGTCGTCGGTGATGTGGACGAGGTCTGGATCGAGTGGGCTGATCATGCCGGCATCCATCACCGGGCCGTTGAGCCAGTTGAACAGGCCCTGCCAGTACTCGGTGCTCACCAGCACGAGTGGCATGCGCTTAACCTTGTGCGTCTGTACCAGCGTGAGCAGCTCGAACATCTCGTCGAGCGTACCAAAACCACCGGGAAACACAATGGCGCCCGAGCTGTATTTGACGAACATAGTCTTGCGCACAAAGAAGTAACGGAAGTCCATACCGAGGTTCACGTATTTGTTGAGCCCGTGCTCGTGCGGCAATTCAATGCCTAGGCCAACTGACTTGCCGTTGACACTCGCTGCTCCCCTGTTGGCCGCTTCCATGATGCCGGGGCCGCCACCGGTGATGACCGCCACGCCACGTTGCGCGATCTTGCGCCCGACGGCGCGCGCCGCCTTGTAGAGCGGATCGGTCTTGGGCGTGCGGGCGCTACCGAAGATGGTCACCGCAGGTCCGAGCTCGGCAAGCGCGCCAAAGCCGTCGACAAACTCGGCCTGAATGCGCAGTACGCGCCACGGATCGGCGTGCAGCCAGTCGGTCGACTCCTCGGGCGCCAGCAGGTTGGCGTAGGTGTTGTCCTTAGGAATCATGGGGCCGCGCATGACCACGGGGCCGCGGCGGTACGTCTCGTCGTAGGCAGGCTCGCCCTCGACGTTCTCATTCTTAATCATGGGTACTCCTATCGAGAAAAAGAAAAACGGGCGGGGTCGACGCTATGCGTCAAACACCCGCCCGAGCATCAACTATTCGGTATGGTACCCACGATGCATCAAGCACTTGCAAGCTATCGGTCAGCGGTCGCGCAGCCGGTGTCAACGAATGTGACGACCGGCTGGCGCCCGACCATTGCCGTTGCCCACGCTCTGCAAGCGTGTCTGTCGCCCTTAGTAATCCACCGCGGCAGGACTATTCATCCAATCGCTCACGAATGCGCCGTAGCGGCCCTCGATAATGGCCTGGCGGGCACGCTGCATAAGGTTGAGCAGGTAGTAGATATTGTGCATCGAAAGCAAAATGCCGCCGAGCATCTCCTTCTGCGTGACCATGTGGCGAATGAGCGCGCGGCTGTAGCCGCCCGTGCACACCGGGCAGGTGCAGGTGGGGTCGATGGGGCCGTCGTCGTGCGCAAAGCGCGCGTTACGGAAGTTAAGGCGACCTTCACTGGAGAACGCCGTACCCATGCGACCGGTGCGCGTCGGCAGCACACAGTCGAACATGTCGATGCCCACACCCACGCCGCGCACGAGCGTGGTGGGGTTGCCGACACCCATCAGGTAGCGCGGCTTATGCTTGGGCATGTACTCGCTCACGAGCGGCGCCAGGGTCTCGAACATGGTCTCGTGATCCTCGCCCACCGAATAGCCACCGATACCATAGCCCGGGAAGTCGCCGCACTCCTCCAGATGGCGCAGCGAACGCAGGCGCAGATCCAGGTGCATGCCGCCCTGAACGATGCCAAAGAGCGCCTGGTCATCGCGGGTATGCGCCTTATAGCAGCGCTCGGCCCACATGCTCGACAGCTCAACGGCGCGCTCAACGTAGGCGCGCGTGGCGGGATAGCCCGGGCACTGGTCGAGCTGCATGCAGATATCGGAGCCGAGTTTCATGGCGATTTCCATGTTGTCCTCGGGCGTCCAAAACACGTGGCGGCCGTCGTAATCGTTGACAATAAAGCGCACGCCCTCATCGGTGAGCTTGACGGCATCGTTGTGGCTGAAGACCTGGAAACCGCCCGAGTCGGTGAGGATGGGGCCGTGCCAGTTCATGAACTTGTGCAGGCCGCCCAGCTCGGCGATGGTATCCTCGCCGGGACGCATGGACAGATGATAGGTATTGGCGAGCACGATCTGGGCGCCGAGCTTCTTGACAGTCTCGGTAGGAATGCCCTTGACGTTTGCCTTGGTGCCCACGGGCATAAAGATCGGCGTCTCGATGTCGCCGTGCGGGGTGTGCAGCACGCCGGCGCGCGCGTGCGTCGTCGGGTCCTCGGCGATCAGGTCGAATTTAAAAAGGTTCTGGTCCATAAACTGGAACTCCTTGGTTGCGGTTCATACGCAAACCATTATACGAGCAACCATCGAACCGCACCGACTCGACAGAAACTGGTGCATTAAACGACTACCCATGAGAGGCCTTCTACCAACAACACAAATGCCGATGTTATGGCACCGACAGCGAAAACCCGCCAGGGCGGGCAAGGTACCTTCAAGCAAAATGGCGCCGCAGGTTGAGCATAAGTCAGCGAGCGGGTCGCATTTGAGACAAGGTGACGTGAAACGAAAGGGCGCTGACCTTCTGGTCGCGCCCTTGAAGTTGAACGTCAGATTGTCCAAATGCGGCCCGC
>UQZI01000097.1 GCA_900545555.1 uncultured Collinsella sp. | reverse complement strand
CTCACGCGGCGGGCAACCGTCGTTGGGCTTATCACTGACACGAATAAACCGCTTGTATATCGTCTGCTGGCTTGGCACGGTACAATACTTGCAGCTTTAATTCATGAATTAGTGGAGTTATTGATGGCAGAATCTCGTGCGGAGCGTAGGGCTCGTCGTGCTTTGATCGAAGCGACTGAAGGGTCGGAGGAGAAAAAACCTTCTAAGAAATCCAAGTCGTCTCAGGATGCGAAGGGCAAGGCTAAGGCCAAGCATCCCGGCTCTCGTCGGAACGAGGATAAGGCATCTCATACTCGCTCCAAGCGCTCGCATAAAGATCGGGTTTCGTCTGCGCGTAAGGCTGTGGACCCCAAGTCTCCCTGTTCGATCATGAAAGCTTGCGGTGGGTGCACGGCGCTCAATCGTCCTTATAAAAAGCAGTTGGCAGCTAAGCAGGCTGCTATGGAGGAGCTTTTTGCTGCTCTTTGCGAGCGCGAGGGTGTTAGCGTCGACCCCATTCGCGGTATGGGCGTCACCTTGGGCGACCCGGGCAAGTATCCTGCGCCGCGTGGTTTTCGTCATAAGGCTGCCACTCCGTTTGCTCCCGGTAAGGAGGGTACTGTCCGCTGCGGCTTTTTTGAGCGCGGTTCGCACAGAATCGTTGCCGTGCCCGAATGCCCCGTCGAGGTACCGGGCGCCCGACAGATTCTTAACGGCATCGCGCGTGGAGCTGAGCGCCTGCACATTCCCGCCTTTAACGAGGACAAGCATCTGGGCTTGCTCCGCTATGCCGTCGTCCGCTGCGGTTGGCGTACCGACCAGATTATGGTCACCCTCGTGACCGCTCAGCGCGACTTGCCGCATGCGCAGGAGTTCTTTGAGGCTGTCGCCGCACTCGATCCGCATATCGTCACCGTTGCCCAAAACATCAACGGACGCCCCGGTAACGCCATCTTGGGTGAGGAGACTCGTATCGTCTATGGCGCCGAGTGCATGCGCGACCAGCTGCTCGGTTGCGAATTCGATATCTCCCCTACCGCGTTCTACCAGACCAACCCGCAGCAGACCGAGCTGCTCTACCAGCTCGCTATCGATGGCATGGATCTGCGCCAGGACGATGTGCTTATGGATGCCTACTGCGGCAGCGGCACCATCGGTCTTTGCGCAGCTAAAGAAGCCCAGAACAAGGGTATCGGCATCATGCTGCTCGGAGTGGAGCGCAACCCGGCGGGCATTGCCGACGCACGCCGCAATGCCGAGCTCAACGGCCTCACCCGCAGCGCTTGGTTTATGGCCGACGACGCCACCGATTACATCCTGGACGCTGCCGATAACAACGAGCGCGTTGACGTTCTCTCCATCGACCCGCCGCGCGCCGGCTCTACACCCGAGTTCCTCGAAGCCGCCTGCGCACTTAAGCCGCGCCGCATCACCTATATCAGCTGCAACCCCGTCACCCAAGAGCGCGACCTACACCAGCTCCTCGACGGAGGTTATCGCCTGCTCAAGATCACGCCGGTCGACATGTTCCCTCATACCGACCACACCGAGACCGTCGCGGTCCTCGAGCGCCGCTAATCCACCGGCACAAGAAAGGGGGCGGCCCGTCTGGACTGCCCCCTTCGCTTGGTTTATGAACTCCGCTACATCCCCTTGCGCAGGTCGCACACGCCGGCTGCCGCCATCTCGCGCAGCAGCGTCTCGCGATCGCGCGTCACGATCAAATCCAACGGGAAGTGAATCTCGTCGAGCATCTTGCGCGCGTGATCGAGCTTGCCAATGGCCATGCCAATGTGGGCATCGGTCGACACGCCAATGCCAACGCCCAGCTCGGCGCAGCGCTCGGCGATCTTGCGGCATACGGCCCAATGCTCAGTGTCGGCACCGTGCTCAAGACTATGGTTGTTGATCTCGATAATCTTGTGCTTGGCCTTGGCCGCCAACAGCACCTCGTCGATATCGAACGGCACGCCCGAGCGCCCCGCATGCCCCAGCATGAACACCTTGGGGTGCTCCAGGGCATTGATGTACATCTCGGTCGTCTCGGCGAGCGTCGCGCCTTCGGCAAACTGCGGGTTATGCACGCTTGCCACCAAATAATCCAAATTACGCGTCACCAAATCGAACAGCGAATGCTCACGACTATACGAATCGCCGGCGATATTGAGCGAAACGGGAATGTCCTCGCCAAACAAGCTTCCGTCCAGCGAAACGATATCGGCCTCGGCGCCGCGGAGCACCAGCACGCCGCTCCAAATGCGCGGCCAGATATCCTGGTTAATAAAGAACTGGAAACTGCGCAGGTCATTGGGGCAAGGCGTAACCATCGAGCTTAAATGATCGGCGGAACCGAGCACCTGAAGGCCACGCTCCGCCGCCCAATAGATGTTCTCCTCAATGGTTGAGTACGCATGCGCGGAGAACATCGTATGAGTATGGATATCACAGGAAAGCAGGTAGGGCATCAGGTCTCCTTGTCCAGCATGGCCGTCGCGTATATTCATTGTACGCATAGCTTTCGGCAGTCGTAAAACTGCTTCATCCCAATCACACAACGGCATAGACAACGGGGTCTGGCTTAACACCAAACCCCGTTTCACGTAAAACATTGTAAGCAGAGCGCTTTACTTTTAACGATACTCGTCCGCCAACTGTTTCCAAGCGGGTAGCGAATTGATAATCGTTTCGTAACTCACGCAATAGCCCAGGCGGAACCAACCAGGCATGCCAAAGCTGTCCGAGGGCACCGCAAGCAGCTCATACTTCTTCGCGCGCTCACAGAACGCATTCGCATCGGGCTCCAGTGCCTTCACCCACAGGTAGAATGCACCATCCGGCTCAACATAGGTGTAGCCGTACTCCGCTAGTGCGTCGGTAAGCGCGGTGCGGTTGCGAGCATAGGCCTCGACATCACTCGGCTCATCGATGCAATCGATGATCACGCGCTGGAAGAGCGCCGGTGCACACACGAAGCCCAGCGTACGGGCGGCACCGGCAACGGCGGGCATTAGACGAGCTGCCTGAGGATTCGTATTGGGAACCAGGATCCACCCGACGCGCTCGCCCGGTAGCGAAAGCGACTTGGAATACGAGTAGCACACGATGGTGTGCTCGTAGATCGAAGGCACCCAAGGCACCTCGGCGCCATAGACAATCTCGCGATACGGCTCATCAGAGATGAGCATAATCGGATTCTCGGGATCGCGCTGAGCGTTGGCCTCGCGCAGAACATTGGCCAGTCGCGTCAGCGTGTCGCGTGCATATACGGCACCGGTCGGATTGTTGGGCGAGTCGATGATGACGGCAGCCGTCTTATCGGTAATCGCCTTGAGCACGTTACTCACGCTCAGCTGGAACGTATCTTCATCGGCGAGCGCCTCAACACACGTGCAGCCGGCCTTCTCAATCCACACGCGATACTCCGGAAAGTACGGGGCGATAACAACAACCTCATCGCCCGGGTTCGTAACGGCATTGAGCGTGCAGGTGAGCGAAGCCGCGGCACCCACCGTCATAAAGACGTCCTTGCCCTCATAGCTCGTGCCAAAGCGACGGTTGAGCGAGTCGGCGACGGCTGCTCGACATTGCGGCAGACCCGGCGCAGGCGTGTATCCATGCAGCTGGTCGCTCGGCAGCTCCAAGGCCTTCTTAATGGACTCAGCCACGGCGGCAGGTGCCGGAACGCTCGGGTTACCCAGCGAAAAATCGAATACGTTCTCCGCACCGATCTGCGCCTTGCGCTCAAGGCCATAGCTAAAGATCTCACGGATGATGGAGCTTTCCGCACCGCGAGCATACATAGTTTCGTTGATCATCTGTTCCCCTTTCGCATAGGCGCTATTGTACGCTTTAGCCAACTAGAGCGCCACAATGTTGATTGGGGACAGACTTAAATGCGTGAAAACGCTCATTTAAGTCTGTCCCCAATCAACATATCGCTCAAAAGAAAAAGCCTCCACAGGTTTCCCCGCAGAGGCTTTCGCTACAAGAACTATTTGTCGGCGTCGGTGTTGCCGTCAGCGTTGACAGCATTGCCATCACCGGCATCATCGGATGCGGCTTCGGCATCCTCCTGCATGGCCGCCTGCGCAAAGGCCGCAGCATCAGCCGCCAGCTCCTCCTCGCTCATGCGAGGCGAGCACTTCTTGGTCGGCATGCCGGCCGCCTTGGCGTTGCGCTCCTCCTTGGCCGCCAGGATATCGCCCTCGCGCTCAAGGTAAGCATCCCACTCGTTGTCGAGCAGGGCGTTCACGGCGTCGCCTTCGACGGTCTCGCGCTCAAGCAGCACCTTCGCCATCAGATCGAGCTGATCGCGACGGGCATCCAAAATCTCGACCGCACGGCGATGGGCTTCGCGCATGATGCGCTGAACCTCGATATCGATGCGGCGCGCCGTCTCCTCGGAATAATCCTGGTGATCGGCGTAATCGCGGCCCAGGAACACCTGATGCTGCGCCTCGCCAAACACCTGCGTGCCCAGTTCCTCGCTCATGCCCAGACGCGTGACCATCTCGCGCGCCATCTTGGTCGCGCGCTCCAGGTCGTTGCTCGCGCCCGACGTGATGTCGTCGCACATGAGCTCCTCAGCAACGCGACCGCCCAAGAACACGGCGAGCTCGTCGAGCATCTCGTTCTTGGTCTTGAGGAAGTGATCCTCCTGCGGAAGCTGCAGTGTGTAGCCCAGAGCCTGGCCACGGCTGACAATCGAAATCTTGTGAACCGGATCGGAGTGCTCCAGGATATGACCCACCAGGGCATGACCGCTCTCGTGGTAGGCAATCGTGGTGCGCTCGGCTTCGGTCATCACGCGACCCTTGCGCTGCGGTCCGGCAATCACGCGCTCCATCGACTCCTCGACCTCGTCCATCGAGATCACGGAACGATGGCGGCGAGCAGCCAAAAGCGCAGACTCATTGAGCAGGTTCGCCAGATCGGCGCCGGTAAAGCCAACGGTCATCTGGGCGAGCTTCTCAAACTTAACGTCCTCGTCCATCGGCTTGTTCTCGGCATGCACGCGCAAGATCTGCTCGCGGCCCTTCACGTCCGGACGGTCGACCGTAACCTGACGGTCAAAACGGCCGGGACGCAGCAGCGCCGGGTCCAAAATATCGGGGCGGTTGGTCGCGGCGATCAGGATGACCGACTCGCTTTCCTCAAAACCGTCCATCTCGACCAGCAGCTGGTTGAGCGTCTGCTCGCGCTCATCGTGGCCTCCGCCGAGACCTGCGCCGCGCCTGCGGCCGACCGCGTCAATTTCGTCGATGAAAACAATTGCGGGGGCAACCTTTTTTGCCTGCTCAAAAAGATCTCGCACGCGGCTCGCGCCCACGCCGACATAGAGCTCGACAAAGTCAGAGCCCGAGATAGAGAGAAACGATACGCCCGCTTCGCCAGCGACGGCTCTTGCAAGCAGCGTCTTGCCGGTGCCCGGAGGGCCGACGAGCAGTACACCCTTTGGGATTTTTGCGCCGAGGCGGCTGTAGCGCTTGGGGTCTTGCAGGAAGTCCACGATCTGCGCCAGCTCCTCCTTTTCCTCGTCTGCGCCTGCAACGTCTTGGAACGTGACGGTCTGGGAGGTCGGAATGCCGAAGCGGGCGTTGGCCTTCGTGAAGTTTGCCATACCGTTGGGCCCGCCGTTTGCGCGGCTCGAGAGGAAGAAAAAGACGATAAGCAGCACAATACCGCCGATGATATACGGCGCTGCCGCGCGGTACCACGGGTCGCTCGCGGGCAGATAGTTATAGCCCTTGAGCGTCCCGGCTGCGTACTGCTCGGCGATCAGATCGTCGAGGTCCGCGCGGAACTGCTCGGTATCGCCGATTTTTGCCGTGACAGTGGAAGTGGTGTCGCCGTCTCCTCGAACCTGCATGGTAAGGCTGCTTCCTTCCAGCGTGAACGAGGTGACCTTTTCATTGCGGAACAGGTCTAACACGTCCGAATATTGAAGCGACTGAGTGGTGTTTGGCGTAAGCAGGCTGCTTACCAGAAGCAGCGCCACGGCCAGCACCACAAGCAAAACGAGAAAACTCGTCGGTTTTGATTGCTGAGACAATGAAGTTCTCCTTCCGGCTTATTTTTCGAGATAGACAGACGGCTTGAGAACGCCGACATAGGGGAGGTTGCGGTAATAGTCTTCGTAGTCAAGTCCGAAGCCGACAACGAATGCCGACGGGATCGTGAAGCAGGCATAGTCCGGCTCCAGATCGACCTTGCGGCCGGAGGGCTTATCGAGAAGGGTACAAATTTTGATGGAGGCAGGCTTTCTCGCCTGGAACAGCTCGACGATCAGCTTGAGCGTGCTGCCGGAGTCGATGATGTCCTCAAGAATCAGAACGTCGCGGCCCTCAATATCATGGTCAATATCCTTGCGGAAGGTCAGCTTGCCGGTCGATTCTGTGCCGCCCTCAAAGGACGTGACGCACATGAAGTCCTCCTGCACAGGAACGGTGATGGCCTGCGACATCTCGCCGAAAAACGGCACGACGCCCTTGAGAACGCCAACCAGAATGGGGCACTTGCCGCGGTAATCCTCGGAGATCTGTGCACCGACCTCGCGGATGCGGGCGTGGATGTCTTCCTCGGAGACGAGAATGCGTTCAATATCCTGCTGCATGTCAAATTTGTTAATCATTGCGTATCCTCTTTCTGTATATACTCTTTTTCATGCATAAACTGAATCAGAAGAGCAGCCTCCCCGGGCTGCGCGCCATGTTCGCTTGACACGGCAAAGGGATAGACCAGAAGCACCTGCGCACCGTCCGTCACGACGGGAACCAGCTCCCGCTGAGAAGCGGGAATTT
>UQZI01000096.1 GCA_900545555.1 uncultured Collinsella sp. | reverse complement strand
ATGGGGACAGCGTAAGCGCTCTTGTGGCGGCACCGTAGGACTTTGAAGGTGGCCGTCGTAAGGGCGCTTTTTGTTTAGGCACCCGGGCTCGGGCGCATGCTATGAAGGGAGAGCACATGAAGAGTTTCGTTGCCGAGGATTCGTTTTGGGAGCTATTTCCGCAGGCGGCTGTCGGTGTTGTGGTCGTAAAGGGCATGAAGCCCGCGGCTCAGATTCCTCAAGAGGACGTTGATGCGATTGCCGCGTTGCTCGACCGCGCCAATATCGATGCGGAGCGTCACCTGACGAGTGATACCATCAGCGAGAATGCGCCGGTTAAGGCATGGCGCGAGGCATATCGCCTATTCAAGACCAAGAAGGGCGCGCGTTGCTCAATTGAGAACCTGCTCAAGCGCGTGCTCAAAGGAAAGCCGGTGGGCCACATTACGCCCGCGGTGGACATCTACAACACGGTGTCGCTGTCCTACGCGCTGCCCGTAGGCGGCGAGGATTTGCACGCGATTGAGGGAGACCTTTGCCTGAAGGTGACCGACGGTGGCGATTCATTTCTGCCGCTTGGCGAGGAGACAGATGACCCGACGCTGCCCGGCGAGCTCGCCTACATCGATGATGCGGGCGCCGTATGCCGCTGCTGGAACTGGCGCGATGGCGTTCGAACGGCCCTGTCCGATGATTCGGCCGATGCTTTCCTGGCGATTGAGTGCGTGGAGCCCGAGCGGATGGGGGATTGCCAGGCCGCGATCGATCGCTTAGCCGAGCTGCTCGAGCGCTATCTGGGAGCGACGGTTGTCGTTAAAACGCTTGTGACCCGCGACAATCCTTGCGTGGGGCTGTAGCGAAGTCTGCGGATCAAACTCGATGCCCCAAACCACTACAAAGGTTCCTATCCCCTTTGTGGTGGTTTTTATGTTGATGGGTTAACAAATGGGGTATTTGGGTACGGGTGTCGGCTTATGCGACTAAGATGTTTACCCGTAAGCATTATGCAAGCGAAAGGCGGTCGTCTCCCATGCAGCAGAACGACGAGACACGTTTCGAGGACTTTGTCGGACTGATCAGCGGGCTCTACAAGGAGATCCAGCGTATCAAGACGTCCGAAGGCGCAAGGCTGGGCCTCAAGGGCTCCGACGTTATGTGCCTGTACTATCTTGAGCGCAGCAAGGATGGCCTGACTGGCGCCGACCTCGCCCGCATGGCCGGCGTTACCCGTGCCGCCGTTTCGCGCACACTGGCACATCTGGAGGAGGGCGGTTACGTTGAGGTCGATGATTCGGGCGATGCCGCCGTTAAGTATCGTGCTCCGGTGCGCCTGACCGCTCTAGGCGGCGAGAGCATGAGCGAGGCGGACCGCATCATTCGCGAGGTGCTCGATACCACCGGTAAGGCTATGGGTGTGGAGCAGCGCGAGCAGATGTATGCGTCGCTGCGCACGATTCTCAACACCTTGCGCGAGATCTAGAGCCGCGCTGGAGCTAGCTTTCAGCCAAGAACTGCATCGTCCCGTTTGAGCGCGTACGCCGTGCCGGGACATTGCTGTCAAAATTCCCTGCGCGAGACCTGCGCAAGAAAGGATTCGCTATGTCCGTCCGCATTATTACCGATTCCGCCAGCGATATGTCGCCGGCGGAGCACCCCGCTCTGCGTGTTCTGCCGCTGTCCGTCACCTTTGGCACCGATGTGTATATGGATGGCGTCGACATCGATCACCAGCGCTTTTACGAGATGCTTGTGGAGCGCGACGAGCTGCCCAAGACCGGCCAGGTCAACCCGTACGCGTTTTCGCAGGCGATTGCCGAAGCACGTGAGGCCGGCGACGAGGCGGTGATTATTACCGTGGGTGCCAAACTTTCGGGGACCAATCAGAGCGCCCGTACCGCACTTGCCGAGGCGCCGGGCGGCGACGTGTATGTGGTTGATAGCAATAACGTTACCCTGGGTGAGCGCGTGCTGGTCGAGTATGCCCTGCGCCTAGTGGACGAGGGCCAGGGCGCGGCCCAGATCGCGGCGGCTGTCGAGGCCGTCCGTGACCGCGTGGTGGTTATTGGTCTGCTCGAGACGCTGGAGTACCTGGTGCGCGGCGGTCGCCTGTCTGCTGCTGCCGGCGCCGTGGGCACGCTGCTCAACGTAAAGCCCGTTGTGGCTGCCGAGGACGGTCTGATCGTGCAGCTGGGCAAGGCGCGTGGTTCCAAGAACGGCCGCAACCTGCTGAACCAAAAGGTCGAAAAAGCGGGCGGCATCGACTTTTCCATGCCGCTGGCGCTCGGCTATACGGGCCTTTCGGATGCGGTGCTCAAGAAGTATATCGAGGACAGCGCGGCACTGTGGGCTGGCCACACCGAGGGCGAACTGCCCGTTCACACCATCGGTGCCACCATCGGCACCCATGTAGGCCCCGGCGCCGTAGCCGTGGCCTTCTTCCAGCCCGTTAACTAGCCCACCTGCCAAAACCACCACAAAGGGGACAGGCACCTTTGTGGTGGTTTATGCTATTCCGGGTGGAAGGGAGCGAGCAATGGCGTCTGAGGGCTTTTTTGAGCGGGTGTACGAGGTGGTCGAGCAAATCCCCGAGGGGATGGTCGCCACGTATGGTCAGGTGGCTCTGCTTGCCGGTCGTCCACGAAGTGCGCGGTACGTGGGGTATGCCCTGCATAGTAATCCTCGCCCTGGCGAGATTCCCTGTCACCGCGTGGTGTTTGCCGACGGGCACATATGCGAGGGTTTTGCTTTTGGCGGTCCCGATGCTCAACGTGAGCTTTTGTTAGGGGAGGGTGTGGCGTTTAAGGATGACATGCACGTCGACTTGGCCGTCTGTCGCTGGCCAGTGGGGCTCTAGCGGCTCTGCCGTGGCGAAAACCACCACAAAGGTGCCTATCCCCTTTGTGGTGGTTTTGGCAGGTTTACCGAGGTTAACTTATGGAGAAGGTATGGCGGCGCGGTTTGTCGCAGCAAAGTAAACCACGGTGAACTATATTGTTTTCAGCAACGGAGCAGGCAATAGGCGATGAAAAAGCCTGCCCTGTTGAGTTTGATTCGCATTCCTCCCCTCTGTGCGATTCAACGGTGTACTTCGGGAACAGGCCCGCTGGCAACTATCTGCCAGCGGGCCTGTTCCTGTTTCGGTGAGGATTCAGCCTCACCGTCTATGTTGTGCGAAGGCGCTTTGCCTAGTACACCATGCCCATGGCGTCCCGTACCTCGGCCAAGGTCTGCTCGGCGATCTCGTTGGCGCGACGGTTGCCCTCGTGCAGGACGTCCTTCACATAGTCCAGATCGTTCTCGTAGCGCTGGCGACGCTCGCGGATCGGTGCGAAGTACTCGTTGACGGCCTCGGTCACGTACTTCTTGAGCTGGCCGGAGCCGCCCATGCCAATCTCCTCGGCAATCTCGAACTCGGAACGGCCGGTGCAGATGGCGGCCGTCGAAAGCAGGCCGGACACGCCGGGACGGTTCTCGGGATCGAACGTGATCATGCGCTCGGAATCGGTCTGGCTCTTCTTGATGCGCTTGGCCGTCTCCTCGGCGGTCATCGAGATGTTGATGGCGTTGCCGTAGCTCTTGCTCATCTTGCGACCGTCCAGACCGGGCAGCAGCGGGGTCTCGGACAGCAGTGCGTCGACCTCGGGGAACACCTTGCCGTAGCGGTTGTTAAAGCGTCGGGCGATGGTGCGGGTGAGCTCGATATGCGGCAGCTGGTCGCGGCCGACGGGCACCACATTGCCCTTGCAGAACAGGATGTCGCAGGCCTGGTGCACCGGGTAGGTGAGCAGAAGGCCGGTGAGCTCGTGGCCCGAGGCCTCCATCTCGGCCTTAACCGTGGGGTTGCGCGCCAGCTCGGCCTCGGACACCAGCGACAGGAACGGCAGCATGAGCTGGTTTGCGGCGGGCACGGCGGAGTGCGCGTAGATCATGGTCTTGTCGGGGTCGATGCCGCAGGCAAGGTAGTCCATGACCATGTTGTACACGTTGTCCTGGATGTGCTCGGTGGTGTCGCGGTCGGTGATGACCTGGTAGTCGGCGATGAGCACGTTGGTCTTGGCGCCCATGTTCTGCAGCTCCACGCGGCCCTTGAGGGTGCCAAAGTAGTGGCCTAGGTGCAAGCGTCCGGTGGGGCGGTCGCCGGTAAGCATGGTGAACTTCTCGGGCGTCTTGGCCAGGCCCTCGCGAATGGCGTTGCTCTTTTGCAGCGCGACTTCGTAGCTGTTCTCGTTTGGCATGATTGCTCCTAACGTATGTTCATGGGTCAAGATGATAACGCGTTTATTGGAGGGGCGGGGCGTAAGTAGGCGAGGGGCTGGCAAGGGGTGGCTTACGCGATTGATGCGATGTAGTTGCACTTGGTCAGCGATGCCTTGGCACATTCTCGGCAGCTTACCCTAGAGCTTGTGGTGGCGCTCTTCTTTACGTTCCTCGGCTGCCTGCTCCTCCTGTTTAAAGGCGGGATCGTCGGGGGTTACCAGCTCGTCTTCGTGTGTGCGCTTGTTGTAATGGTGGCGTAGCACAGGTTCAAACAGGTGCAGGTGCTTGGCGAAGGCCGCCGAGCCAATGGCGAGCACGGTAAAGATGAGGACGCGCATGGGGACCTCGACCTGATTGATGGCGGCGGCGCCGGCCGAAAGCATGATGCACCAGGCATAGATGAGCAGTACGGCCTGCTTTTGGTTGTAGCCCTCTTGAATGAGGCGGTGGTGGATATGGCCCTTGTCGGCCTGCCCGATGCTAATGTGGGCGCGCTTGCGGCGCACGATGGCACTAAACGTGTCGATGATGGGCACGCCGGCCACGATGAGCGGGATGATGAGCGAGGTGAGTGCGGCGGTGCGGCTCACGTTGAGCAGCGAGATGGAACCCAACGCAAAGCCCAGAAGCAGCGACCCCGAGTCGCCCAAGAAGATGCTCGCGGGGTTGAAGTTATAGCGCAAAAAGGCGAGGCACGAGCCAAAGAGTGCAATGGAGAGCGCGGCGGCGTCGATGCGGCCCGAGAGCACGGCGACCGAAAACATGGTGAACGACGCGATGCCGCAGATACCCGTGGCCAGACCGTCGAGGCCGTCGATAAGGTTGATGATGTTGGTGAACGCCACCAGGTAGACAATGGTGATGGGGTAGGCGAGCCATCCGAGCATGATTTCGCCGGGGGCAAACGGGTTGACGATGACGCCGATGCGCAGGCCGCCCAAGCAAGCGATGAACGCGGCGAGGACCTGGCCGGCCAGCTTTTGCTTGGGCTTGAGCTGGAAGACGTCGTCGATTGCGCCGGTCGCAAAGATGACGGTAAAAGAAAGCGCAAGTATGGGGTAGCTGATGTGCAGACGGGGGTGGGGCACCAAAACGGGCGGCCAACCCAGGTACCAGGTGCCTAGGATCTGCACAATACAGGCAACGACCAGGCCCAAAAACACCGCCGTTCCGCCCAAACGCGGGATGGGCTTGGTGTTGATGCGGCGCTTAGAAGGATAGTCGACGGCGTCGAGCTTAATTGCCAAGCGCTTGACCAGGGGCACCGTGAGGAAGGTCGTGATAAAGGCCGCCGCTGCCACGCATAGATACGGTATGTAGCTCGGGGATGAAGCCATGAATCTAAAAACCGCCAAGCGTCGAAGGAAAAGGTCAAAGGTTGCTAAGCGCAAAGGGCATAGCCGAACCATAATACTCGACCAAGGGGGGTGCATGGAATTGCACGCAGCGATAATCACGCGCTTACCAGATATTGGGATGTTGTCGATGGATTGTCGGGATACCGGCGGGGATCCATATGGGCTGTAATGGTGGTTTTCGGCAAATGAAAACCACCCCCCACGTTACGAAAATGAACCCACCTAAAACAGGTGGGTGCCCTCATCGACTGTTCCAGCGTCCTTAACAACGAAGGATACCTGTACTAGGTACGACTGTGTGGGCTCCCTAAATAAACGCGACGGTTCACCCAGTTGCTCCGCGGGGGGCGGAATACCTACATCATAAAGCGGCACTTTATCGATTCCAGTCTTGACATTACAAAAATCGTGTCGGACGATTACGGCGCCTTGGGCTCGAGCCGTCTGTGCGGTTGGTCCCTTTACGTTTGAGCTGCTGAATCGTTGTTTTGGAGCATGTTTTTATGCCGACGCCGTTGACCGAACTTTTTTCGCCCGCCTGCCATTTGTGTCCGCGCCGTTGCGGTGCGGTGCGCGACGAGGGTGCGCACGGCGTATGCGGTGCCGATGACACGCTCAAGGTGGCCCGCGCGGCGCTCCATATGTGGGAGGAGCCGCCTATCTCGGGCGAGGCCGGTTCGGGCACGATCTTCTTTAGCGGCTGCTCGCTCAAATGTATCTATTGCCAGAACCACGAGATCTCGACGGGCAATTTCGGGCTTGAGATTTCGCCCGAGCGCCTGGTCGAGATTATGCTGGAGCTGCAGGACCAAGGTGCCAATAACATCAATCTGGTGACGGCGACGCATTATGCTCACCTGCTGCCGGCCGCGATTGCCGCAGCTCGGGAGCGCGGGCTGGACATCCCGATCGTCTACAACACGAGCGGCTATGAGCGGGCGAGTGCCGTGGCAGCGCTCGGCGATCTGGTCGACGTGTGGCTTACCGACTTTAAGTATGCCGACGCGGGGCTTGCGCAGTCGCTTTCTCATATTAAGGACTACCCGCGCGTGGCCGTGTCGGGTCTGGCCCAGATGGCTCGCGAGATCGATCGCCGCGGGGGAGAGCTGGTGGACGAGGACGGGCTCATGAAGCGCGGCATGATCGTGCGTCACCTGGTGCTGCCGGGGCATGCCGACGATTCGTGCCGCGTGTTAGACCTGGTGTGGCAGACGGTGGGCGACGTGCCGATCTCGGTCATGAACCAGTACACGCCCAATGCACTCATGCGCGAACAAGGCGGCGACCTGGCGCGCGCCGTGACGCGCGAGGAGTATGAGCAGGTGCTCGACCATGCCGACGACCTGGGCTTTACGACGATGTTTTGGCAAGAGGGCGGCGCGGTAGACGAGAGCTTTACCCCGGCGTTCGATACCACCGGTGTTCTTACTAGTGCTCAAAC
>UQZI01000095.1 GCA_900545555.1 uncultured Collinsella sp. | reverse complement strand
GAAACGCCAGCAATCTCATCACCAGCAAGAATGGCACGCTGAATAGGAGCAGCCCCACGCCAACGAGGCAGCAAGGACGCATGAACATTCACAATACCAAGCGGCGCTATATGAAGCACCTCATCAGGCAAAATACAGCCATAAGCAGCCACACAGAAAATATCAGCCTGCGCAGCCTTGAGCACCTCAACAACCTCAGGCGTCATACGATTAGCCTCAACAACAGGCAAACCAAGCTCGAGCGCCTTGGCCTTAATAGGAGACGGCTCCAACTTTTTACCACGCCCGCGAACAGCATCAGGACGAGTAACAACAAGCGCAATCTCATTCCCAGCCTCAACAAGCGAAGTCAAAGAAGGCACAGCAAAATCAGGCGTACCCATAAACACAATACGCATAAAGAACGTCTCCTCTCAACCAAAGCCGAGACGGCTACAAAGAACAGCGGAAAGCCAAGTCACCAGCCCATCCGCAGTAACATTTCAACAAGAACAAATATACCCAAAACCAAAGAAAGAGCCGCAATAAAAGCAGCTCTTTCAGCAAAGCACCTATCAGCGAAGACGCCCATCCCTGGCCCGACGGCACCCGGGCGAACCGAGCCAGAACAACGCAGTCCCCGGTGCTGAGCGCCCACATATCGTCCCGCGCGCAGTTTCGCAGCAAAGCGAGAATATTTGAGCACGGGATGATATGTGGGCGCTCAGCACCGGGGACGGTGGGACCTACTCCGTCTCGCCCGGTCGAGCGCCGCGGGCCAGGGCGTCCTGGTACTCCTTGACGGCCTTGAGCCTCTGCATGGGCTTAAGGCGCTCGAACATGGTGTTGCCGTGCAGGTGATCGATCTCGTGCTGCAGGCACACGCAGAACAGGTCGCCCGTGGCCTCATAGCGAATCAGGTTGGCGTCCAGGTCATACGCCTCGACGACGACATGATCGGGACGCTCGATCTCGCAGCTAATGCCGGGAATGGACAGACATCCCTCGCTATACGGCACCAGATGGTCGCTCTGCTCAACAATGACAGGGTTGATGAGCACGTACGGGTCGTAGTCGTTCTTGTCGCTGTAGTCGCAGTCGATGGTGACGAGTTGGATGAGCTCACCGATCTGCGGGGCGGCCAGGCCGCATCCACCGTTCTCGAACATCATCTTTTTCATCTTCTCGGCAAGCGCCTCGATCGCCGGGGTGATCTCCTCGATGACGGCGCACTCCTGGCGCAGACGAGGGTCGGGCGACAGTACGATTCCGTTGGCTTCCATGGACATCCTTTCGGGTTGTTACATCAAATCATAGGCGTCGACGTCAACGCTCACGCTCACGCTGCGCACAGAGCCCACCTCTTTGAGGCAGGCGTCGATATCATCAGAGACATGGTACCCCACGGGCGACTTCACAAGCAGGTGGAAGCGATAACGGTCCTTGGCTCTCTCGATTACACACGAAGCCGGGCCCAGCACCTGCGGAACGGCGTTCCCCGCCCGCAAAAAGTCGGGCGCGACGGCATGCCAGCGGCGCTTGAGCAGCTTTGCGATGCGCCCAATGTAGTCCTGCGCATCATCCGCGTTCGCCGACCAAACCAAAATGTTGACCAGGCGCACAAACGGCGGATACAGCGCGTCGCGACGCTGGTCCAGGTCGTAGTCGGTAAAGATTGAACGATCGTGCTCGGCAACGGCACGAATGACCGGGTCCTCGGGCAGATAGGTCTGGATGATGACCTCGCCGGGACGATCGCCGCGTCCGGCACGGCCCGCGACCTGCTCCAGCAAATCGTAGGCGCGCTCCCCCGCTCTAAAATCGGGCAGTTTTAACGCAAAGTCGGCATTGACCACGCCCACGAGCGTGACCTCGGGAAAATCGAGACCTTTAGCGATCATCTGGGTACCCAGCAACACGGCGCAATCCGCCGCATCGAACTGCTCGAGCAGCTTTTTGTGCGCATCCTTGCCACGCGTGGAATCGGCATCCATGCGAATGATGGCAACGTCCTCGGGAAGCAACTGGTGCAGAGCGTCCTCGATCTGCTGCGTGCCCAGGCCCATTTTTGCCAGGTAGCGACTGCCACATTTGGGGCAACGGCTCGTGGGCGCGGGATACGGCTGCACGCGCCAAGACGAACCGCATGTGTGACACTGCAGCGTGTGTGTGCGCTCGTGATACGTAAGCGCTGTGGAGCAGTGGTTGCAGGTGGGGACGCAGCCGCACTCGCGGCACATAAGGAATGGCGCAAAGCCACGGCGGTTATGCAGCAGCACGGCCTTTTCGCGGCGCTCGACCACACGCTCCAAGCCCTCCATCAAGGGTTTTGAGAACATGGAGCGGCTGCCGTGAGAAAACTCACGGCGCAGGTCGGCAATGCGGACCGTGGGAAGCACGGCGTGTCCCGGGCGCTCGGGCATCTCGACACGCGTCCAAGTGGCACCGTTATACGTGCCACGGCGGCAGCGGTCGAGGGCCTCGGCAGAAGGCGTGGCCGACCCCAGCACGAGCGGGCAGCGATAGCGGCGCGCCATCTCGGCTGCCACCTCGCGCGCATGGTAGCGCGGACTGGACCCCTGCTTGTAGCTGGTCTCGTGCTCCTCATCAATGATGATGAGGCCCAGATCGCTGAGAGGGCAAAAGAGCGCCGAACGTGCGCCGACGACCACGCGGGCCGCACCGCTGGCAACCATATCCCACTGGTCCAGACGCTCCCCAGCAGAAAGACGCGAGTGGAAAACCGCGACCGTCTCGCCAAAGCGGGAGCGGAAGCGGCCGACGGTCTGGGCTGTCAGCGAAATCTCGGGTACCAGCACGCAGGCAGAGCGGCCAGCCGCGAGCACGCGCTCGATGGCGGATAGATAGACCTCGGTTTTGCCGGAGCCCGTAACACCGTCCACGAGCACCACGTCGCCGTGCGCATCCAGGCGAGCGCGCTCAATCTGCGCGAGCGCTTGCTGCTGACCGTTCGTAAGCGCGACCGGCGCCTTGCCGCTTGCCGAGGACAGCGTGGTCTGCTCGCTGCAGCCACGCCAGGCGCGGCGCTCTTCCACCACCACGACGCCGCGTTTTTCGAGCGACTTGATGGTCGCCGACATACTGTTATAGAGAAGGTTGAGGTCGCGCGTCGTGACAGGACCACACTGGAGCGCCTCGATGAGTTGGCGCTGGCGGACCGCGGTCTTGGGTGGCGTGTAGTCAAAGCCTTCGGGCGTAAGCATCACCCAGCGGTTTTGGATGGGTTTGACGGCTGGACGTTCAACCGTCCACACGCCGTCGTCGCCCTTGACCACACGCGGGCTGCCGCCCGGTGGCAAAAACAGGCGCAGGCACTCGGAAAGCGTCGCGACATACTCGCGGCTCATCCAACGTGCGATGCGGGCGGCTTCGGCGGTAAAGAGCGGTTTGCTGAGGATGGCCTCGATGGGCTTGATGCGCACGGGGTCGAGGGCGTTGTTACCCGGCAGATCGCCCAGCTCAGGCGCAATGTCGACGACATAGCCCGCGGCGGCACGGTTACCAAAGTGGACCAGGACCGTGGATCCGATCTGGACCTCGTTGGCAAGGGACTCGGGGATGCAGTAGGCGAATGGCTCGGACAGCGCTCGGGTAGGAATGTCGAGAACCACGCTCGCGTAGGCAGCGATGGGCTCAGGTGCAGGCTTAGGCTGAGCCGAGGCAGCGGCAGGCATGAGCTTCACCAGAACCTCCTCCGGTTCCGGCGAACCAAACAGCGACAGTTGTTGAGCCATACACCACCTCTAATGAACGGACCTGAAAGGGGTGGGACAAAATAATCAGTAGAGTTTGTCCCATGGCCGATACGAGTGTCGAGCTCGTTGCGTCACTCGAACATGGGACAAACACTACTGATTATTTTGTCCCAGCAACCCACTCATCGGTACAGAAACAAGAGCCCCGCTCGGGTGAACGGGGCTCGGATACATACGTTTGCGCAGCTGCTACAGCGCCATCGTGCGGGCGCGGTCGATGCGCGCCAAGCAGTCGTCGCGGCCGACGAGCGCCATGGTCTCACCCAACGGAGGGCTCACCATATTGCCGCAGACGGCGACGCGCACGGCCTGGAACACCACGCGCTTCTTAAGGTCCATCTGCTCGGGCAGCGGCTCAAGCGCGGCGTCGATGTTGTCAGCCGTCCACTCGTCCACGCCCTCGAGAGCAGCCTTGGCGGCGTCCAGAATGGCACCCATGCCCTCCTTGGCCAGGCCTTTGTTGACGGATTTCTCGTCATACTCGAGCGTCTCGGCCGTAGCAAAGATGGGAGCAGCGACGGTCACGGCGTCGGCAGGCATCTTGGTGCGAGGCTTAACGATGGCAGCAAGCGCATCGATCCAATCCTCGCCGTACTCGACATTACCCTCGATGAGACCCGCCTCGTGCAGCTCGGGGACCATGATCTCATCGGCAAACTGAGCATCGGACATGCCGTTGATGTACTCGGCATTAACCCAATCAAGCTTCTTGGGGTCGAAGGTCGCCGGATTCTTGGAGATGCGGTCGAGCGAGAACTTACTGGCCAGGACATCGCGCGGGATGATCGTGGTCTCGCCGTCGAGCGACCAGCCGAGCAGCGCCAGATAGTTGACGAAGGCGTCGGACAGGTAACCGGCGTCGCGGTACTCCTCCACCGAGGTGGCGCCATGGCGCTTGGAGAGCTTCTTGCCGTCGGCGCCCAGGATCATGGAGATGTGGGCGAACGTGGGCACGGGCGCGCCGAGGGCCTCGTAGACCATGACCTGGCGCGGGGTGTTGGACAGGTGGTCGTCGCCGCGGATGACGTGGGTGATCTTCATCATGGCGTCGTCGACGACGGTCGCGAAGTTGTACGTGGGCGTGCCGTCGGAGCGGAAGATGACAAAGTCGTCGAGCTCCTTGGCGTCGAAGGTCACCTCGCCATGGACGGCATCGTGGATGACGACGTCGCCGCGGTCCTCGGGCACCTTGATGCGCAGGACGTAGGGCTCGCCGGACTCGATGCGGCGGCGTGCCTCCTCGGGATCAAGATCGCGGCAACGACGCTGATAGCCCTGGAAGGGGTCCTTGCGCTCCTGCGCGGCCTTGCGGTCGGCGTCGAGCTGCTCCTTGGTGCAGAAGCAGGGATAGGCCTTGCCCTCGTCCCAAAGTTTCTGGGCGGCCTGCTTGTACAGGTCCAGGCGCTCGGTCTGGGCATAGGGGCCATAGTCGCCGCCCACCTCGGGACCCTCGTCCCAATCCAGGCCCAGCCAACGCATGGCGCGCAGGATGATCTGCGTGTTCTCGTCGGTGGAGCGGGTGGGATCGGTGTCGTCAATGCGCAGAATGAACGTGCCGCCGTTAGCACGGGCGAAAGCCCAGTTATAGATAGCGGTGCGGGCGCCGCCGATGTGCAGCTTGCCCGTCGGTGAGGGTGCAAAGCGGACGCGAACGTCTGATGCCATGGAAATCTCCTCGATTGCAGGATGGATGTCTAACCGCACCAGTATAAAGCAACAAAGCAACCTCCGCACAAAGGGCACCGACCCACTCATTGGGGACAGACTTAAATGAGTAGGTGCGGAAAGGGTGTGAATGTTTGATTTACGCGCTATGATGTGCCCTTGCATAGAGAGCCCGGCGGAATGGTAACGGTCGCCGGGACACGTTTTTGAAAGGACAATCATGTCAGAAGAACTTCGTTCCATTCCACCCCAACACGGGTCCTTTGTTTTTACGTCGGAGTCGGTGACCGAAGGTCATCCCGATAAGATCGCTGACCAGATCAGCGACGCCGTCCTCGACGCAATCCTCGCCAAAGAAATAGAGCTCCAGGAGCAGGGCTACATCGCCCCCAACGGCGTGCCTGCCAACGTGGAGAACGTCCGCTGCGCCTGCGAGACCCTCGTGACCACCGGCACCATCATCGTTGCCGGCGAAATTCGCACCCAGGCCTACGTCGACGTACAGGAAATCGCCCGCGGTGTTATCCGCCGCATCGGCTACAACCGTGCCAAGTTCGGTTTTGACTGCGACACTTGCGGCGTTATGAGCCTCATCCACGAGCAGTCGCCCGATATCGCCCAGGGCGTTGACGAGTCCTTCGAGACCCAGACCGGCGCTACCACCGACCCGATCGACCTGATCGGCGCCGGCGACCAGGGCATGATGTTCGGTTATGCCTCCAACGAGACCAAGACCCTCATGCCCATGCCGCACTACCTGGCAAGCCGCCTGGCCGAGCGCCTGGCTGCCGTGCGCCATGACGGAACCCTGCCCTACCTGCGCCCCGACGGCAAGACCCAGGTCACCGTGCGCTACGAGGAAGGCAAGCCCGTCGAGGTCACGACCATCGTCATCTCCACGCAGCACGCCGCCGAGATTGAGGACATGGGCAAGATCAAGGCCGACCTCATCGAACACGTCATCACCCCGGTCATGGCCGCCGAGAACATGCCGTGGGACAACGCGGAGATCTACGTGAACCCCACCGGTCGCTTTGTCGTGGGCGGCCCCATGGGCGACACGGGCCTCACCGGCCGCAAGATCATCGTCGACACCTACGGCGGCTACGGCCGTCACGGCGGTGGCGCCTTTAGCGGCAAGGACTGCACCAAGGTCGACCGTTCCGCCGCGTATGCCGCGCGCTGGGTCGCCAAGAACGTGGTCGCCGCCGGTCTGGCCGACCGCTGTGAAGTCGAGCTCGCCTACGCCATCGGCGTTTCCAAGCCCCTCTCAATCATGGTCGACACCTTCGGTACCGCGCATGTTGCCGAGGACAAGATCGTCGAGGCCGTCGAGAAGACCTTCGACCTGCGCCCGGGCGCGATCATCCGCGACCTGGACCTGCGTCGACCGATCTACGAGAAGACGGCAGCCTACGGCCACTTCGGCCGCGAAGACGCCGACTTCACCTGGGAGAATACCGACCGAGTCGAAGAACTCAAAGCAGCCTGCGGCCTGTAAGCTAGCGGCAAAAGCTACAGCCAAATCGAAACGCACCAAAAGAGGTACCGGACCAACCGGTACCTCTTTTTTATTAACCGGTGGTGAAGATGAGCCGACCTGGGACGCAGAATAGGTTCCCAGCTGATGAATTTTGCAGCAAGCGTGCCCCTACCATGTATCCTAAGTTCCGAGGGCTT
>UQZI01000094.1 GCA_900545555.1 uncultured Collinsella sp. | reverse complement strand
GTCATGCCGTCCTCTTTGAATGACAAGTTGTCGCTCTGGTGCCCGCGCAGCGTCGGCCGGTCCGCCGTTCGGTAGAACGGCGGAACCTCCTAGCCACCCAGATAGGCTTTACGCACGTTATCGTCGTGCAGAAGCTCTTGGCCGGTGCCGGTCATGGTGATCTTGCCGGTCTCGAGCACGTAGCCGCGCGTGGCGATCGAGAGCGCCATCTGCGCGTTCTGCTCGACCAGTAGCACCGTGGTACCGGCTTTATGCAGGTCCTCGACGATCTGGAAGATCTGCTCAATCAGAATCGGCGCCAGGCCCATGGAGGGCTCGTCGAGCATGAGCAGCTTGGGGTGGCTCATAAGGGCGCGCCCCATAACGAGCATCTGCTGCTCGCCGCCCGAAAGGGTGCCGGCGACCTGGCGACGGCGCTCCTTCAGGCGCGGGAACTGCTCATAGACGCGCTCCAGGCCCGGAGCAACCGTGGACTTGGGCTGCGTGTAGGCGCCCATCTCCAGGTTCTCCTCGACCGTCATCTGCAAAAAGGCGCGACGGCCCTCAGGCACCTGGGCCAAGCCCTTGCCCACCAGCTTGTCGGCAGGCGTATGGGTAATGTCCTCGCCCATAAACTTGATGGAGCCGGTCTTGGAACGCAGCAGGCCCGAGACAGTCTTGAGCGTTGTAGACTTGCCGGCGCCGTTCGCGCCGATCAAGGCCACGATCTCGCCCTCGTTGACGTTAAAGGAGATGTCCTTGATGGCGTGGATAGCGCCGTACCAGACGTTGATGTTGTAGACGGAAAGCATCGGCTCTGCCATTTAGTTCTCCCCCTTATCCTGCTTGCCCAGATACGCCTCGATAACGGCTTCGTTGTTCTGGATTTCCTCGGCCGTGCCCTTGGCGATGACCTTACCAAAGT
The DNA here is from genome assembly GCA_900545555.1 of uncultured Collinsella sp. Taxonomy (GTDB): domain Bacteria; phylum Actinomycetota; class Coriobacteriia; order Coriobacteriales; family Coriobacteriaceae; genus Collinsella. Next base: position 6,268 of record UQZI01000094.1, on the reverse strand, counting down.
TAAGCACACAGATGCCCTCGCAGATATTCATGACGAGCGACATGTCGTGCTCGATAAGCATGATGGCAATGCCAAAGGTGTCGCGAATCTTTACGATGTTCGCCATGAGCTCCGCGGTCTCGGACGGATTCATGCCGGCGGCAGGCTCGTCAAGCAGCAGCAACTTAGGGTTGGTGGCAAGCGCACGAACAATCTCCAGACGACGCTGGGCGCCATAAGGCAGCGAACCGGCCTGCTCATTTGCCAGATGCTCCATATCAAAGATGGAGAGCAGCTCCATGGCGCGCTCATGGGCGGCCTTCTCGTGCTTCCAATACGTCGGCAGACGCAGCACGCCCTCAAAACCGGAGTAGCGCTCCTGGTTGTGCAGACCGACCTTAACGTTGTCCTCCACCGTCATAGTGTTGAACAGGCGGATGTTTTGGAAAGTACGGGCGATGCCCATGCGGTTGACCTGATAGACCGACTTGCCCGAGGTGTCCTCACCGTCGAGCAGGATGGTGCCGTGCGTGGGCTGGTACACCTTGGTAAGCAGGTTGAATACCGTGGTCTTACCGGCGCCGTTGGGGCCGATCAGACCGGCGATCTCGGTCTTGCCGATAGTCAGGCTAAAGTCGTCGACTGCCTTAAGACCACCGAACTCAATGCCCAGGTGGATGCACTCGAGCGCCGGGCGCTGGCCCAGATCGCGATCGGGAACGATGGCGCCAGAAGGATACGGGACCATCTTGCCCTTGTTGAACTCAAATTTACTGGGCATCGGCTGCCACCTCCTTCTTGGAAGCAAAACGGTCCTTGACGCGACCGAAGAACGCCTTAAGCTGCGGGTTGTTGGTAAAGATCATGACCAGGATCAGCACGATGGCGTAGATGAGCATGCGGTAGTCCGAGAACTGACGGAGCAGCTCGGGGAGCACCGTAAGCAGTGCGGCCGCGATGACGGAACCGCGCATGTTGCCCAGACCGCCCAGGACCACGAACACCAGGATGAGGATCGACGTGTTGAAGTCGAACTTGGTGGCGGAGAGCTGCGAGAAGTTACCGCCGAAGAGAGCTCCGGCAGCACCGGCGAGGGCAGCGGAAACCACGAAGGCGATCATGCGGTACTCGGTGACGGAGATGCCTACGGACTCGGCTGCAATCTTGTTATCGCGCACGGCCATGATGGCACGGCCGGTACGGCTGCGCACCAGGTTGAGTACAATCACGAGCGCGACCATAACCAGGATGGCGCCGGCAAGGAAGGTCGAATAGGTCGACACGCCCGATGCGCCCTGGGCACCCTTGATGATGGCGGTGCCGTCCTCGAGCAGGTGCAGGTCGTCGATCGTGGAGTTACCCGTGATGTTAAAGATAACATGCAGGCCGCGGGAATCGACGCCCACGATAAGGCAGGTGACGATCTCTTTGATAATCTCGCCAAAGGCCAAGGTCACGATGGCCAGGTAGTCGCCGCTCAGGCGAAGAACCGGGATACCAATCAGGAAGCCCAGAATGGCAGCGGCGATAGCGCCGACCACAATGCTGATGATCAGGCGCATCGGATCGGACGGAACGGCGCTCTCCAGCGCGACGGCGGTAACGATGCCCGTATAGGCGCCGACACTCATAAAGCCCGCGTGGCCCAGCGACAAGTCGCCCGCGATGCCGACAACGAGGTTGAGCGAGATGGCCATAACGATGTAGGCCGTGATGGGAACCAGCTGACCGGCGATCATGCGCGGGATCATATGGTTGGACTGCATAAAGAACACGATGGCGAATGCCACGATGCACATGGCGTACGTGACAAAGTCGTGACGCGTCTGCTTGTCTTTAAGGAACTTCATAACGCTCACCTACACCTTCTCGGGGACGTACTTGCCCAAGAGGCCGGCAGGCTTGACGAGCAGGACGATGATCAAAACACCAAAGACGATGGAGTTGGCAAGGCTCGTGGAAATATAAGCCTGTGCCATCGCCTCGATGATGCCGATGAGAATGCCACCGACAAAGGCGCCGGGGATGGAGCCGATGCCACCGAAGACGGCTGCATCGAAGGCCTTGATGCCAGGCATGGCACCCGTCGTGGGCTGCAGCACCGGCGAGTAGGAGCACAGGAGCACGCCGGCGATGGCGGCAAGCGCAGAGCCGATGGCAAACGTCATCGAGATGGTGCGGTTGACGTTGATGCCCATGAGCTGAGCGGCGGCCTTGTCCTCGGACACGGCGCGCATGGCTTTGCCCATCTTGGTCTTACCTGTAAAGAACATCAGACCGGCCATGATAACCAGGCAGGCGACGATGGTGACGAGCGAGACGGCGCTTACGTTGAACTTGGCCAAGAACTCCGGCACCTGGAAGGTGACGAGCGAAGTGAAGTTCTTGGGCGTGGCGCCCCACAGAAGCTGCGCGGCGTTCTGCAGGAAGTAAGACACGCCGATGGCCGTGATCAGAACGGCCAGAGGGCCCGCCTGGCGCAGCGGCTTGTATGCCAGACCCTCGATGAGAACACCGAGAACCGTGCAGACCACACAAGAGAGAACTACAGATGCCCAGCCCGGGAGGCCGAGATACGATGTGGCGCAGAACGAGACATAGGCACCGACCATGATGACGTCGCCGTGAGCGAAGTTGAGCATCTTGGCGATACCGTAGACCATGGTGTAGCCCAACGCGATGATGGCGTAGACGCTGCCCATGGACAGGCCGTTGACCAGGTATTGGATAAAGACCGTCATGTTCCACATCCCCCTTTCGAATAGGTTTCCAGTTGATGTGTGAAACAGGGACGTTACGTTGTCCCTAGATACCAAGCAAGCAGGGAAGGCCAAAACCTCCCCTGCTTGGGATCAAAACCGCTCTATGTAAGGCGGCCTATTAGGCCTGTACGTACTTGCCGTCGGTAATGACGTACGCCGTCGGGTCCTTCTGGACCTGACCCTTGTCGTTCCAGGAGAGCTTGCCAGTCAGGCCGTCAACAGTAATTTTGAGCATAGCCTCGGGAAGCTTCTCGGCAACCTCGGTGGGGTCGGCGTCGACGCCCAGGCCGGCCTCCTTGAGAGCCTCGACCACAGCATGCACGCCGTCGTAGGCGTCGGCGGCAAACTGGTCGGGGGTATCGCCGTACTTATCCTTGTAAGCGTTGACGAAGTCGGCGTTCTTCTCGTCGTCGGCGGAGAACGGGGTCATGAGCAGCAGACCCTCGGCAAGAGAGGTGTCGAAGCCCTCAACGCCCAGGATGCCGTCCATGCCGTCGCAGCCCATCATCTTGACGTCGTAGCCCATGTCCTTGGCGTTCTTGAGCAGGACGGACGCCGGCGTGTAGTAGATCGGCGCAAAGATCATGGTGGCGCCTGCCTGCTTGGCCTTGGTCAGCTGGTTGGTAAAGCTCGTGGCGGAGTCGTCCTTAAAGGTCTCCTCGTCGACAATCTCAAGCTTAGACTTAGCGGCCTGGGCCTTAAAGGAATCTGCGATGCCCGAAGAATAGGCATCGCCGGAGTTATAGAACAGCACGAACTTCTCGTTCGCATACTTCTCTGCCAGGAACTTGGCAGCGTTGACACCTTGGTTGGGGTCGGTAAAGCAAACCTGGAAGACGCAATCCTTGCCCTTGGTAACGTCCTCGGAGGACGCGGACGGGGTGATCATGAACGTCTCGGGGTCGTTGCCGCACTCGGCGGCAACGGCGACCGACGCACCCGTGGTGGTCGGACCGACGAGGGCCTGCATGCCCCAGTCGAGCAGGGTGTTGAAGGCGTTAACGGCCTTCTCGCCGTCAGCCTGGTCGTCCTCGGCCTTGCTGACAAGCGGCAGCTCCTTGGTCGAGAAATCCTTGCAGCCAAGCTCGACAGCCTGTGTAACGGACTTGCCGTAGGACGCGTTGGCGCCGGTCAGCGGGCCGATGGTGCCGATCTTAAACGAAGCGTCGCCCGACGCGGAACCGCTGTCGCCGCCGTTGGAGGAGCAGCCAGCTAGAATGGACATCGCCCCCAGACCTGCTGCGCTCGCGATAACGCTCCTGCGATTCATAACAGGGTTCAATGACTTACCGGTGAGGCTCGACATGCGGCTCTCCTCTCAAATCTCGTCGGGTTTTGGTTGCCCGACAGGCCATCCTTCGCCGTGTTCGGCGTTCGCAAAATACTAGACGCTTTAGTTAAGGAAAGTGGCGATTATTTCAACTTTTCTTTGGATTTGTTCATTTATCCATATTTCTGCGTATTTCTATTACTTTATGCAGTAATGCCACTTTATTGTGTGAAAGTAATGTTTCCGTTCCGTTACAGGCGTCCCTGCCCTGAATAAAACGGCCTCACCGGTCGCGCTTTATGCGCACTTAGGCGGCGATGTACTTGCCGTCCTGAATCACATAGGCTGTGGCGGGCTTTTCGACCTGGCCCTCGTCATTCCACGTCAGCTCGCCTGTCAGGCCCTCGATCTTGATCTTGCGCATGGCCTTGGCAAGGTCGCCGGCAATGTCGGCACCGTCGGCCGAAATGTCAATCCCCGCCCTATCGATAGCCTCGGCGATGGCGTGGACGCAATCGTAAGCGTCGGCGGCAAACTGGTTGGGCGTCTCGTCGTAGGCATCCTTATAGGCCTTGACGAAGTCGGCATTCTTCTCATCGTCAGCCGAAAACGGGGTCATGAGCAGTACGCCCTCGGCAAGAGAGGTATCGAAGCCTTCCACAGAGAGCAGGCCGTCCATGCCGTCGGTACCCATGAGCGTCATGTCGTAGCCCATGTCCTTGGCGTTCTTGAGCAGGACGGACGCCGGCGTGTAGTAGATCGGCGCAAAGATGAGCGTGGCGCCGGCCTCCTTGGCCTTGGTGAGCTGGTTGGTAAAGCTTGTGGAAGAGTCGTCCTTAAAGGTCTCGGTATCGACGATGTCGAGCTTGGACGCCTTGGCCTGCTCGGCAAAAGCGTCGGCAACGCCCGAGCTATACGTATCGCCGGAGTTGTAGAACAGGGCGATCTTGGCATCCGCGTACTTCTCGGCCAAGAACTTCGCGGCGCTGGTGCCCATGGTGGGGTCGGTGAAGCAAACCTGGAAGACCGTGGTCTTTCCCTTGGTGACATCGAGCGACGAGGCCGAAGGCGTGACCATGAGCATATCGTCGGTGATCTCGCCCGAGACAGCGACGGCGGCACCGGTCGTAACGGGGCCGACAAGCGCCTGCATGCCCCAGTCGCACAGGGTATTGAAGGCGTTGATGGCCTTCTCGCCGTCAGCGACGTCATCCTCGGACTTAAGCGAGAGTTTGAGGTCCTTGGTCGAAAAATCCTTGGCGGCGAGCTTGGCACCCTTCTCGGCCGAAACGCCATAGGTTGCCGCGGCGCCGGTCAGAGGGCCGATGACACCGATCTTGAAGGTCTTGCCGTCATCGGTGGAGCCGCCGTCCGAGCCACCCGACGAGCAACCAGCGAGTGCCGCGGTACTACCGAGCGCCGCGGCGCCAGCCAAGAAACTCCTGCGGTTAAGTACGTTGTTGATGCTAAACATGGTGTCCCCCTTTTTCGCTGGCCGCAGTGCGGCCGTCTTGCGGTACGGGGCAAACCTTATGGCGCAAACGTTGACAGTTTGTTACGGAAGTTCATTTGTAGCGAGCATGTTTCCAATGTTTCCGCAGCGTTTCGGTGGTGCCGTTTTGTGCGACTCCTGTTGCCTGGCGAGCACGCGCCCTCGGTTCACGCTAGAATGCACTCAACCTTTAAGCGGTTAATCCATCCATAAGATGCACGAAGGAGCTATCTATGAGCGAACCCCTGCGCACCGTGAACGTCGGTCTGATCGGTCTGGGAACCGTCGGCGGCGGCGTGGCCCGTTTGATCAAGAGCCACCACGATGAGTACCTGGCAGCCTACGGCATCGACCTTAAGCTGACCCGCGCCTGCGCGCTTGCTTGGGAGCAGGCCGAGGCGGCAGGCATTGAGCGCGAGGCCTTTACGAGTGACTGGCACGACGTCGTCACCGACCCCGCCGTCGACATCGTCGTCGAGCTGATCGGCGGCGAGCATCCCGCAACCGAGATCTTCACCACCGCCTTCGAGAACGGCAAGCACGTCGTCTCTGCCAACAAGGCCCTGCTGGGCCGTCATGTCGAGACGCTCGCCGAGAAGGCGCGCGCGTGCGGCGTGCAGATTAAATGCGAGGCCAGCTGCGGCGGTGGCATCCCCATTGTCAGCACGCTCGAGCACGACCTGGTGGGCAACAAGATCCTGACCATCGCCGGCATTCTCAACGGCACCACCAACTACATCCTGTCGCGCATGGACGCCGAGGGCG
>UQZI01000093.1 GCA_900545555.1 uncultured Collinsella sp. | reverse complement strand
TCGGCGAGCGCGGTCATCTTCTTGCCGGTCTCGTAGAGCGCCTTGCCGTCCTCGACGTAGCCCTCCTGGCTAAAGTGCATGATTTCGATCTTCTCGGTTTCCTTCATGGCTTTTCCTTTCTGTTCTGCACGCGAATCTATACATCGCGTTTTTTTTCGATACCAATTATAGACATACACCCGACGTGTTTTTAATACCACTTTTCAATCTGTTCCAATCCTCGGTGAACGGTCGAAATTCTCTGGTGAGTGGTATTAAATTAGAATTGAATGTATAGCTAACACCGCCGACGCCTCCCTTGTGCGACAAAGAACAGCGTTCCCACCAGCGCAATAATGGTCGATGCTCCAAACAGCACCGCCTGGACGCCCAAAGCCTCCGCTAAAAACGGAGCCGCCAGCAGCGGCAGCACGCCGGCGCTCATCAGGCCAAAACGCACAAAGCCGGTAATGCGCCCCAGGTATTTGATGTCGGCGCGCTCCTGAATCAAGATCATCTGCAGAGGTTCTAGGAATCCCCAGGCCATACCGTTAATCGCCTGACCGATAATCGCGACCCCCAGCATATCGGTGCCCACGTACACCATGGACCCAATGCCCACGGCCATGAGCGCGCCGAGCAGCAATCGCAGGTTGACATGGCGAGCAGAAAGCTTGGTCAGGATGAACGCACCCACCGAGGAAGTAAGGCCCACGACCGAGGACAGCCAGCCCAACCAGACGATATCCACGTTGAGCACATCACGGTAGAACAACGACTCCAGCGAATCGAACGCGCCAAACGCAAAGAAACCCAAAAAGCCCGAGATAAAGATGAGGCGCAGGTCGTGATCGCGAAACGTAAGTCGCGCACCCTCGGCCATGCCGCCCAGAATACCGCCCTTCGGCTTCTCCCCTTTTGCGGGAACAACGCACTCGTGACAGCCCAAGGAGAGCACAGCCGCCACACCCATCATGCCCGCCATGAGCAGATAGACCGATTGCGTGGCAAAACAGCTCACGATGGCACCACCGAGCAGCGGGCCAGCGGTATAGGCGATATTGCTGTAGAACACCATGAGACCGTTCACGCGGGTGCGGCCCTCGGTGGTCGACTCCAGGTATCCCGGAAACGCATGCGTGCAGGTGTTGATAAAGCCGCCCGCAAGTCCCAAGACGCACGCGGCAAACACAAGCCCGGGGACAGACAACGGCGCTAACCCCACGCCAAGCGATAGCACAGCCGTAATCACGCACGTCACAAACGACGTCCGGCGCGGTCCAAAGCGATCGATGACCGAGCCCGACACCATATTGCCCGCCGACGTCATAAGATTGCGCACGAGCGTAATGGCAGCAACCAAAAAGGCCGTGCCGGCCAGATCATACGTGGCCGCACCGATAAGCCCCAAAAAGTAGACTGCGTTGTTGGCGCACCACTGCAGGGACTCAATGAGAATCAGCCTGACCTCTGCCGGCGTCAGGCGCATTGCTTCGCGATCCTTCGCGAACATACGAACTCCTTCTATACAAAAAGGGGATGGAGGGCGTAGACCTGCTCCATCCCCTTTCCAGGTTGCAACGAAAATCTATGCAGCCGGGCCCTTACGCCAGCACGCCGAAGAACGCGCCGACGATGCCCACGACCATGGTGGCCACGATCAGCACCATGGGGTTGATCTTCTTGGACAGCAGCCAGTAGTACAGCCAGAAGGCGAGCATGCCGAGCATGCCGGGCATGATGCCGTCCAGGATGTCCTGGAGGGTCTGGGCGTCCTCGCCCGAGCCGATGGCCACCGGGATGCTGGCCCAGAACATGTCCTTGCACATGGCGCCCACGACCATGACGCCCACGATGCCCACGCAGGTCATGATCTTCTGCATGAGGCCGGTCCTCTGGGCCTCGTCCAGGAAGCCCACGCCCAGCTCGTAGCCCTTGACGGCGCCCCAGACGCGCAGCGCGAAGCCGGGGACGTTGTAGATGAGCAGGAAGGCGATGGGGCCGAAGGGGTTGCCGGCCTGGCACAGGCTGATGCCCACCGCGGCGGCCACCACGCGCAGCGTCGACAGGAAGATGGAGTCGCCGATGCCGGACAGCGGGCCCATGAGGGCGGCCTTGACGTCGTTGACGCTCTCGGGCTCGATCTCGCCGCGGGCGACCTTCTCCTCCATGGCCATCGCGATGCCGCCGACGAACGGGGCGAACTGGACGGTGATGTTGAAGAACGCGCAGTGGCGGTGCAGGGCCTCGGCGTAGTCGTCGGGGCGGCCGGCGTAGATCTTCTTGAGCATGTTGGCGACCATCAGGCAGAAGGCGATGTTCATCTGCTTGTAGTAGGTCCAGGAGAACTCCATGCCCAGGGCGCCGACGTTGACGGCGCTCCTGACGAGGTCGGAGCGCGTGATCTTGTTCTCGGGACTAGAAGTCATCGTCCTCATCCCCTTCCGCGGAGAGCTGGGGCTGGGCTCCGCCCAGGCCGAGCAGGTCGAACTTGTCGATGCCGATGATGATGGCGATCAGGGCGACGCCCAGGACGGGCACGTTGGCGTAGGAGCACAGCAGGAAGCCCAGGAAGTAGAAGGGCACGAGCTGCTTGGTGAGCACCAGGCGGCCGAGCATGGCGAAGCCCATGGCCGGCAGGATGTTGGCGGCAACGCCGCAACCATCGATCACAAAGGACGGGATAAAGTCGAGCAGGCCCTGGATGGCGTCGGAGCCCAGGTAGAACGCGCCGGCACAGAGCAGGAAGTACTCGATGCAGCCCCAAATTCCAATTCCCCAATGAACGGCATAGATGCCTTTGAGGTTTCCCTTGAGGGCAAACTTGTCTGCCATGTCGACAAACACGGGGAACAAGGCGTTGGTAATATTACCAATCGTCAGCGAAAGGACGGCGATGGGCATGGCAAGCGCGATAGCCGTCTCGGTACCCTGACCGAGCTGAATGGCAAACGCACAGGCAAGCACACCACCGACGGTTTCGTTGGGCGGCACGTAAGCGCCAATGGAGATCGAGCCCATAAACAGCAGCTCAAGGCTTGCACCTACGGCAAGACCGGTCTGTAGGTCCCCCAGGACCAGACCCACGAGCGGGCACAGGACGATGGGGCGGAACGCATAGAGCGAACCGAGCTGGTAGTCGAGACATCCAAACGCTCCGACTAAGCCGACGAGGATTGCTTGGGTAAGCATAGTTCCTCCCAATTAGGAATCTCGAACAGTCGCCACTCCCGTCGCGCGCGTTGTTGATATCAATTCCGGGAGCTCGATTACACGGCTCGAAGCGTACCTGGTGTGCTGCTAACACCCATGCCAGGTACAAATGATTTGATACCAATTATAGGTATGCAGGTTCTTACTATTTAATACCACTCGCTCAGCGGGGTGTTTTTTACCGTAAACGGCAGACGTACCCCATCATGCACGCTCTTTGTTTCGATGGCGGACAAGCGCCACCAGAAAGCCATCGCCAAAGGCATCGGATGCCAAGTTGGCTACAATCACCAAAACGATAATCGCCGCGCCCAAAAACTCATTCCAGTGAAAGACCTCGCCAAAGAGGAGCGCCGACCAGCAGGGAGCGAGCACGACCTCGCTCATGCAGACCAAGTTGGCCGCAAACGCGTTGGTGCGCGCAATCCCCTTGGCATACAGCACGCTCGCAAGACCACTGCAAAAAAGGCCATGCACCAGCATGAGCCCCCACTCAAATGGTCTCACGGAGTCTAGGGCACCAGCAAAATAGACGATCGGCAGCATCGAGATACCGCAGGAGATGAGCGAGGACACCATGGGCGACGCATCGGGGCGAGAGTTCAAATAGAAGCACAGCCCAAAGGTGGCGCCCGAAATGACGGCAAGCAGGTTGCCGAGCATGCCCTCGGCACTCAAATCACCCAAAAAGAAAAGTCCCATACCCGTAAAAGCAACCACCACGGAGGCGATCTTCGCAGGTGAGGGCAACGTGTGAGTTGCGAGCGATTGATACACGATAACGAAAATCATCGAGGTGTACTGCAAAACGATTGCGTTGCCGACCGTCGTGAGCTGGTTGGCAAAGTTAAACGTGGTGCCCGTCACGAAGTTGCAGACGGCCACAAGGACAATAAGACGGCTGACGCGGAGAACAGGCCTGCCGACAAGCAGAATAAAGAGCGACATAAATATTGCCGTAACAGCGCCAATCAGAAGAGCTGACTGCGAATTGGCGTGAACGAGGATGCCGATAAAGCTCCACAAGAGCGCCGTGCCAAATAGATACATCGCCCCGCTCACGCCATTGTCGGGTGGATTGTCAGATCGAATCACGAAGCACCTCAGCTAGCTTTCGGTAATAAAAAACGGCGACCGCAATGGGTCGCCGTTTCCCTTGGGGGCAGATAATAGGCCGGGCCCTTACGCCAGCACGCCGAAGAACGCGCCGACGATGCCCACGACCATGGTGGCCACGATCAGCACCATGGGGTTGATCTTCTTGGACAGCAGCCAGTAGTACAGCCAGAAGGCGAGCATGCCGAGCATGCCGGGCATGATGCCGTCCAGGATGTCCTGGAGGGTCTGGGCGTCCTCGCCCGAGCCGATGGCCACCGGGATGCTGGCCCAGAACATGTCCTTGCACATGGCGCCCACGACCATGACGCCCACGATGCCCACGCAGGTCATGATCTTCTGCATGAGGCCGGTCCTCTGGGCCTCGTCCAGGAAGCCCACGCCCAGCTCGTAGCCCTTGACGGCGCCCCAGACGCGCAGCGCGAAGCCGGGGACGTTGTAGATGAGCAGGAAGGCGATGGGGCCGAAGGGGTTGCCGGCCTGGCACAGGCTGATGCCCACCGCGGCGGCCACCACGCGCAGCGTCGACAGGAAGATGGAGTCGCCGATGCCGGACAGCGGGCCCATGAGGGCGGCCTTGACGTCGTTGACGCTCTCGGGCTCGATCTCGCCGCGGGCGACCTTCTCCTCCATGGCCATCGCGATGCCGCCGACGAACGGGGCGAACTGGACGGTGATGTTGAAGAACGCGCAGTGGCGGTGCAGGGCCTCGGCGTAGTCGTCGGGGCGGCCGGCGTAGATCTTCTTGAGCATGTTGGCGACCATCAGGCAGAAGGCGATGTTCATCTGCTTGTAGTAGGTCCAGGAGAACTCCATGCCCAGGGCGCCGACGTTGACGGCGCTCCTGACGAGGTCGGAGCGCGTGATCTTGTTCTCGGGACTAGAAGTCATCGTCCTCATCCCCTTCCGCGGAGAGCTGGGGCTGGGCTCCGCCCAGGCCGAGCAGGTCGAACTTGTCGATGCCGATGATGATGGCGATCAGGGCGACGCCCAGGACGGGCACGTTGGCGTAGGAGCACAGCAGGAAGCCCAGGAAGTAGAAGGGCACGAGCTGCTTGGTGAGCACCAGGCGGCCGAGCATGGCGAAGCCCATGGCCGGCAGGATGTTGGCGGCAACGCCAAAGCCAGCAAGGACAAAGGGCGGGATGAAGTCGAGCATGCCCTGGATAGCGTCAGCACCCAGATAGAACGACAGCGAGCACAGCAGGAACGCCATGATGACACCGGTGGAACCGATCAGGAAGTGCATCGCATAGACACCCTTAAGGTTGCCCTGGCCGGAGAAGACATCGGCGCGGTCAACCAGGATCGGCAGGGCGGCGTTGAGGATGTTCTTGATGGCAAGGCACAGCGTGGCGATGGGCATGGCGAGCGCGATGGCTGCCTCGGTGCTCTGGCCCAGCTGGATAGCGAAGGCGCAGGCGAGCACGCCGCCGATCGTCTCATCAGGCGGCACGTAGGCGCCGATGGAGATCGAGCCCATGAACAGCAGCTCCAGGCTCGCACCGATCGCGAGACCAGACTGCAGGTCCCCCAGGACCAGGCCCACGAGCGGGCACAGGACGATGGGGCGGAACGCATAGAGCGTACCGAGCTGGCAGTCGAACTTACCAAATGCGGCGATAAGTCCGATGAGGATTGCTTGGGTAAGCATACATCCCCCTTTCCATATAGGACACTACGAAGAGCTCAGACTCTTCGAATTCAAACGCCTAGAGCACGCTGGCGCAGTCAACCTTGGGGTCATCGGCCAGGGGTCGAATCTCGACCTCAACGCCACGATCCAGCATCTCGCGCACATCGGCTTCCTCGGCCGCGGTCAGGAAGATCTGACGAGAGACCTGACGAGCATCGGGACGCTTCTCGTCCTTGGGCTTGGTGTTGCCCAGGTTGACCGACTTGATCTGCGGGCAGCCCTCAACAAGCTGCTTTGCCTCAGCGATAGTGGCGACACAGATGATCATCTTGTACTTGTCGGTCACGCCCGAGTTGATAGCTTCGATGGCATGCTCCATGTCTTTGATGACGAGCTTGCAGCCGGCAGGCTTGCCCATCTTGAGCGTCGTCTTCCACACCGGGTCGTTGGCGACCTTATCGCCCACGCAGAAAATGCAGTTGGAGCCGAGGCCCTGAACCCAGGAAACTGCGACCTGGCCATGAAGCAGGCGATGGTCAACGCGAAGTAGCTGAATCATAATGTGACCCCCCAAAGGTCTTGCGCCGTCTTACGGCATGTCAATAGGTGCTGCGGATTAGAACTCTTCTTCCTCGTCGTCATCGACCAGCAGGTCGTTGACAAACTTCACGCGCGTATCGTCCGCAGCGACGATAGCGCGAATCGTCTCCTCAACCGGCGCCGACTCGTCAGAGAACAGCAGCTGGATGAGCAGAGGAAGGTTCATGTTGGTAACGAGGTACGTGCGGGGACGCGTCTGGACGATCTTGGTGAACTCGTTGTTGACGCTGCCGCCAAAGAGATCGGTGCAGACAACGACATCATCGTCGGCAGACATGCCCGCCAGCAGTTTTTGGGCCTCCTCGGCCACGTCCATGCGGTCATCGACGAACATCGAAAGATCTTGGACGTTGTCGCGCGCGCCCGAGAGCAGCTCGACGCTCTCCTTGATGCCGGTAGCGAAGTGCGCATGGCTGGCGATGATGTACTGTCTCATTCTGTGTTCCTCTCAATAGCCCGGCACGTTCCCGCACCCGTTTTCTTTAGTAGTCGAACTGGTGATAGTAGCGACGATACTTGAGGTTGTGCTTGGTGACCGTCTCGTAGTAGCGAGCCAGGCGGTCGGTCACGAGCACCGTCAGAATCCACGGGGAGACGATGACGCGGAACTCGTCGTCAAGGCCGGGGATCGCGAACTCGGCGGTGTCGATGATGTTGATGTCGGTGTCGCCGGTCACGC
>UQZI01000092.1 GCA_900545555.1 uncultured Collinsella sp. | reverse complement strand
CTCCGTGACGTCTTCCGATGACAGAAGGGGTCCCCGACATGCCAGAACTTTTCGACCAGCTCATCACGCCCGAGGTCCGCATGGTCCTCTACCTCATGGTCGTGTGCGTCGTCATGCTCTACATCCTCTCGATCGTCTACGTGATCCGCGATGCCCAGCGTCGCGGCGCGGAGCCCTGGTGGATGTGGGCGATCATCTCCGTCATCCCCATCCTGCGTCCCAGCTCCTACCTCATCGACCGTGAGGAGCAGGACCTTGACATTGCTCTTCGTGAGCACCAGCTTTCGCACTACGGCATCTGCCCCAAGTGCGGTGCTCCCATCGACCGCGACTTTGTGGTGTGCCCCATCTGCAACACGCAGGTCAGGAACGTCTGCCCCACCTGCCACCGCCCGCTCAACGCGGACTGGAAGGTGTGCCCGTACTGCCGCACGCGCATCCAGTAGCGGCGCGCTGGCTCTTCTCGGCACGCATGGCCCCGCCCCGGCGGGGCCTTTTTCGTTTGGCGTGGCCTTCTTGCGGCTGCGCCGGGCATGCCTCCGCGCACGGTTTTGCCCGATGCGCCGCTGGTTCCGTGCATGGGGGCATGCTCGGCAAAACCGTGCGCAGAGGCATGCCCAGGGGACGCCCTGACGAGAAGAGCCTGCGAACTCGGGCTCATCGAGCATGCCCCCGCGCACGAAGCCGGACGGGACGCGGCCCGTTCCGTGCATGGGGACATGCTCGGCCCCAGCTCCCGCCCCCGGCCTGGCGCCCGGTGCGTACGCGCAGATGCTGCGAATCTGTTTCCCCGTGCATAGACGCGGCGCACTTGTGGTAAACCTATGGTCAGGCAATGACGAAAGGCGTATATCAGATGCAGTGCATCTTTGCACATAGCGCTCGAACGCAGACTATCTAGGCGTCTGTCCCTTCCCCGGGCCGGCAGGCCCCGGACAGGCGCCGCATATCGCTCGACGCTGCCAGGATGGCGGCGTGCGGGCGATTTTCATGTTCGCAGACCATCCAGAGAGAGGTTTCCCATGAAGGTCCTGTATAACGACGGCCACATCGACGAGTGCCCCGCGGACGAGGTCACCCACGTCGTCCGTCACAGCGCCGCCCACATCATGGCCCAGGCCATCAAGCGCCTGTACCCCGAGGCCGACTTTGCCTACGGTCCCGCGACCGACAACGGCTTCTACTACGACGTCGACCTGCCCGAGGGCGTCAAGATCAGCGAGGACGACTTCCCCGCGATCGAGGCCGAGATGAAGAAGATCGTCAAGGAGAACCTTAAGTTCACCGTGTACGAGAAGCCCCGTGCCGAGGCCATCGCCCTTATGGAGGAGCGCGGCGAGAAGTACAAGGTCGAGCACATCGGCGACCTGGACGACGACGCCCGCATCACCTTCTACCAGCAGGGCGACTACATCGACATGTGCGTCGGCCCCCACATCTGCTACACCAAGGCCCTCAAGGCCTTTAAGCTCACCGGCGTCTCGGGCGCCTACTGGAAGGGCGACAAGGACAACAAGATGCTCACCCGCATCAATGGCGTCGCCTTTGCCACCAAGGAAGAGCTCGACGAGCACATGCACATGCTGGAGGAGGCCAAGAAGCGCGACCACCGCAAGATCGGCCGCGAGATGGACCTCTTTATGATGCGCGACGAGGCCCCCGGCTTCCCGTTCTTCCTGCCCAACGGCATGATCCTTAAGAACACGCTGCTGGACTACTGGCGCGAGATCCACCACAAGGCCGGCTACGTGGAGATCTCCACGCCGCTCATCATGAACAAGCAGCTGTGGAAGACCTCGGGTCACTGGGACCACTACAAGGACAACATGTACTCCACCGTCATCGACGACGAAGAGTACTGCATTAAGCCCATGAACTGCCCGGGCGGCGTGCTGGTGTACGCCTCCAAGCCGCACTCCTATCGCGAGCTGCCCATCCGCGCCGGCGAGATTGGCCTGGTGCACCGCCACGAGCTGCGCGGCGCCCTGCACGGCCTGTTCCGCGTGCGCTGCTTTAACCAGGACGACGCCCACCTGTTTGTGCGTCCCGACCAGCTGACCGACGAGATCGTGGGCGTGGTCAACCTTATCGACTCCGTGTACCAGAAGTTTGGCTTTAAGTATCACGTTGAGCTTTCCACCCGCCCCGAGGACTCCATGGGTTCGGACGAGGACTGGGCTCGCGCCGAGGAGGGTCTGCGCACCGCTCTGGAGAAGCTGGGCATGGACTACGAAGTCAACGAGGGCGACGGCGCCTTCTACGGCCCCAAGATCGACTTCCATCTGGAGGACTCGCTCGGCCGTACCTGGCAGTGCGGTACTGTGCAGCTCGACTTCCAGATGCCGCTCAACTTTGACCTGGAGTACGTTGACGCCGACGGCACCAAGAAGCGCCCCATCATGCTGCATCGCGTGTGCTTTGGCTCCATCGAGCGCTTCATCGGTATTCTGATTGAGCACTTTGCGGGCAAGTTCCCCACTTGGCTGGCTCCCGTGCAGGTCAAGGCGCTTCCCGTCTCCGAGAAGAGTCGCGACTACGCCCACGAGGTGTGCGCCAAGCTGGAGGACGCCGGCATTCGCGTGGTCTGCGACGACCGCGACGAGAAGATCGGCTACAAGATCCGCGAGGCCCGCAGTATCGACCGCGTGCCCTACATGCTCATCCTGGGCGAGAAGGAGGTCGAGGCCGGCAACATCTCCGTCCGCGATCGCTCCAACGAGACCGTTCAGATGAGCGTCGACGAGTTTGTTGCCAAGGTGCTCGAGGAGATCAAGACCCGCGCCTAAGGCAAACTTCACAACAATTAATAAAGGCGACCGTCCACATTGGGCGGTCGCTTTTTTCGTGCCAAAATAAGAAAAGCCGCTGGTTGAGCGGCTTTTTTTGTTGCACAAAAAGGTACAGGTTTATGTAGAGGGGTATGGAGATGTACCTACTAGCAGTACATTTTGCGTAATCTGGGCAAACGCTGATTAATTGCTCGTATAATGTCGTCTGTCGAAAGATACAAAAACCTGTACTTTTGCGACTGCGCCTAGCTGCGAGCGAGAAGCCTGTTCTAAACGCCCCTGCATTTGCGTGCATCGCAAAGCCAAAAGAGGGGGCGAGAACATGGAACAGACGGCACGGCGCCAAAAGCAGCTGCCTGGCGCATTTAACGGCGTCATCACCAACAGCCAGCACGGCCGCGTCCGCTGGTATCTGGTTCACACCCCTAATGGAAAAGAGCGCGAAACCTGCGAAAAGGTTCGCCGCATTATCCCGCACGAGCTGATGCAGGACGCTTTTGTGATGCAAAAGGAGTTCTGGTTTAAGCGGGACGGCGCCTGGTCGCTCCAAACCAAACCCATGTACAAGGAATACTTCTTCGTCGCCACGCGCGATGCCGCCATGCTCGATAAGGCTTTGGCCCAGTTGAGCTTTGGCTGCCGCATCGCCGGCAGTAGGGAACGGGCGTACATGCCCATGCCGGACGATGCGCAGGACTGGTACCGCAGCGTGCTCGATGACGACGGCGTGGTGCGTAACAGCGTTGCGCGCATAGAAGACGGCGTGTTGCACATAGAACAAGGGCCCTTGGTGGGGCAAGAGGCCCGCGTGCACAAGATCGATCGTCGCAAACGCTGGTGCCTAGTGGATGTTGGCGAAGGCGATTCCAGTTTTAGGGAAGTGCTTCCGCTCGACGTGCCCAGCAAAACGTAAGGGAGACGTTGCACCGGCAAATCATTCGTTTTTTGAATTCATAGACGGGGGGGTTCCTGGGGACAGGGACGTAAGTTTTATTGTGGCTGCTAAAGAAGTAACAGAGAGTTGTGTATCTGTGGGGGACGCGCTGGCTCTTAAAGAGTTTAAGCCGAGCGGTACGCTTGGTTACCGTTTTATTAAGAGGCTGTTTGACCTGGTGTTTAGTCTTTTGATGAGCGTACTACTGCTTATCCCTGTCGCTGTTGTGTGCGCACTCATTAGCCTTGAATCGCCCGGCAGCCCAATGTATACACAGGAGCGCGTTGGCAAGGGCGGAAAGACAATCAAGATTTTTAAGCTTCGTAGCATGGTCGCCGACGCAAACGACGTGCGTAAGTACCTGAGCCCTGAGCAGCTTCATCAATGGGAAGTCGAGCGCAAGGTCGACGATGATCCCCGCATTACTAGGGTTGGTCAGTTTATTCGTAAGTGCTCCATTGACGAGATGCCGCAGTTCCTCAATGTACTGAACGGCGACCTCTCCGTCATTGGACCGCGTCCCATTACAAGGGATGAGCTTGAACAGCATTTTTCCGACGAAGAAAAAGCTGAGCTGCTCTCTGTCCGGCCCGGCATTACTGGTCTGTGGCAGGCAACCGATCGTAACGAGGCAACCTTTGAGAGCGGCCTGCGTCAGAAGATTGAGCTTCGCTATGTCCAAAACCGTTGTTTTGCTATGGATTGGAAGTGCTTTACTGGTACCTTCGGGGCTATGTTTGGTAAGAAGAGAACGGGACGATAGATGCCGACAAACCTTACTTCTTCCTACAGTGTGTTGATGAGCATTTACAAAAAAGAAAATCCTGCCTATTTAGTTCAAGCTTTAGACAGTATGTTGAACCAAACGGTCTCTCCTGCCGAGATTGTCATGGTCAAGGATGGTCCCCTCACGCAAGAGCTTGAAGACGTGCTCCAAAATTATGACTCCCTTTATCCCGGACTATTCAATTTTGTTTCGTATGACAAAAACCATGGGCTTGGCTACGCGCTGCGACAAGGCGTGGTTGCTTGCTCTAACGAAATTGTTGCTCGTATGGACACTGATGATATTGCTCGTCCAGATCGTATGGAGAAACAGCTTGCCGCTATTGATAGCGGGCTCGATATGGTCGGAAGCGATGTTATCGAATTCGTCACGTCTCCCAATGAACCTGTTGCGGCTACTGACCTTCCCAAGGGCATCGATGCTATACGTTCTTATTCCAAAAGGCGAAATCCCTTTCGTCACCCTCCCATGACGTTTAGAAAGTCGAAAGTTATGGAGGCTGGTAACTACAGTTCCGACTTTCTCTACTTTGAGGATTGGGACCTTTTTAACAGGATGCTCGCATGTGGCTGCAAGGCGGATAACCTGAGTGAACCGCTTGTTGCGATGCGCGTTAGTGAGGATTTCTATGCTCGCAGGGGCGGCTCGCAGTATCTTAAGTACGCTAAAGCATTTAAGCAGGCTCAAGTTGAGCGTGGCTATTTCACAAAACGTGATTATTTCTGTTCTTATTTGCCGCATGCCGCCGTCTGTCTGATGCCAAATTCCGTTAGAGCGTTGATATATCGTTATTTTCTCAGGAGGTCCTAGATATATGGCTTCTGATATTGATAAGCCTCTGGTTAGTGTCATTGTCCCCATGTACAACGTGGGTATGTTCGCGCTTCCTTGCGTAAACTCATTGCTTGGTCAGACTTATTCGAATATCGAATATATTATCGTAGATGATGGATGTACTGATAATACTATCGACCTTATTGAAGATGCCGTTGGGTCAGACACGCGATTTAAGATTTTGCATAAGGAGAACGGTGGTCTTTCTTCTGCGCGCAACTTTGGTACTCAAAGGTGCCACGGTGATTATGTCATGTATGTTGATGGGGACGATTTGATCGATTCGCGAACTGTTGAGTTGATGGTCGAAGCGGCTGACAAGTATCAAGTTCCGCTCGTTATCGGCTCCTTTGCGAAGACGCCTGTCCTTGATAACTATAAGATAGGTCAGAATGTAGAATTCCATGTTGAATCTGGAATTGAGCATTTTCGAAAACTTCTTTTATTAACCGGTGAGAGTGGTTCTGCTTGCGGAAAGCTCTTTGAACGATCTCTTATTAGCGACCTTGTCTTTCCTGAGGGGCAGCTCTTCGAAGACATGGGTGTAATTGCTAACATTTGTTCCAAAATTCAAAAGGTTGCATTCTCTGATGCGTGCTTCTATGCATACGTGACGAGACCAGGCTCCATTACGACGCTTACGAACCAGGGTTCCAAGCATGCTAAAGACATGGACAGGGCTATTGAGACCGTTCGACAATTTGCCGAGCCTGAATTTCAGGGCGAGTTTGAGTGCTTCCAGTCATTCTGTACGCTCCGCGTTGCAATGAGGGTTGATCCGGACGGATTTGATGATAAGGCTGAAGCCCAGAATTATTTGAGGAATGCTCGAGGGCTTGCTTGGAGGGCATCGAAGAACCCATATGCTTGTTCAAAATGGAGACTGCGTTGTGCTCTCTTTTCTATCTCTCCTAGGATTCATAACGCTTTCTATGCGTTATATGCTGCAATTTCTGGTAAGGCAATCGGGTAACTCCTATAATTAAAGGTTGATAAGATGATTTTTTCAGCTAGCGCGCATTTGTTTAACGTTACTGAATGCCACGGCGGCTTTTTGTATAACATTTACTTTCAAGATGGTTTTAACTGTTATGTTGGTGTTTTCGACACGGTTTCGACCGGAGGAAAATCAACAGTTTACAAACGATATACAAAGCAGGTGTAGAGATGCCAATCTACTTCATTGCCTTTGTGTCCCATATTGCATTGCTATATTTTTCGGTAAAGATAACTAATAAGCACGTCAGTTTTCTTCTTGCGGTTATTTCGGTTCTCCCCCTTTGCTTGGTGGCGGGGCTGCGTGATGCATCTGTCGGTACCGATACCTCGGCATATCCCCTCAGGTGTTTTTATGCCTCGCAGTATTATTCGCTCACAGGTGCTATGGGTGCTTGCTCAGATCAAGAGCCGCTATTCGTGATTCTCTTCTGGATTCTGGGAAGACTGACTGGTGATTTCCACGCTGTTCTTTTTCTTTGTGAAGCCATCGTTCTCCTTCCCTATATTTTAGTTGTTAGAAAGTTGTATCCTCGCGGGTATCCTATCGTAGGTTTCTTTCTATGTTTCGTTGTGTTTGGTTATACGTTAAACATAATTAGGCAATGTATTGCTACTAGTTTGCTCGTCATGATGGTCTATGAGCTGTTCCGCGAGAAACGCGGCCCCGCTATTGTTTATTTGTTTCTTGCAGTTGGCTTTCACAAGATGTCTATCATGGGACTTTTTATTTGGATTATTTATATTTCATGCTTCAACCGCGGGCGCGAACGTTCGTATAAGACCGTTGCACTTCTTGCATGCGTTGGCGTTATCATTTTTACTATTTGCGTGATTATGATTGGCCCGGATGTAATGGAGATCGTATCTCTATTTACGTCGTCATATAGCTTTCAGATCAAACACGCTGGAATGGGCTCATTTAATACCACAATGCTTATTTATTTTCTATTTTGCCTTGCTATATGGATGTTAGGCAGTAAGGGTTTGATCACGAGCTTCGATCGATGGACGCTTAATTTCTATACGAGCAGCGGCATAATTTCTTCCCTATTCGCTCAACTTGCGAGCATCAGTCCTGAGCTAATTCGACTGAGTTTCCCTTTTCTTTTCATTT
>UQZI01000091.1 GCA_900545555.1 uncultured Collinsella sp. | reverse complement strand
CCTCCGTCGTGAGCAGGACTGTAGAGCAGGAAAGTTCATATGGGGCCGCCGGGCCGGTCAGGGCCGGGGACCGCACCCGTACGACTACAGCGTCATGTTTGGATCGGCGTCGACGTCGAACGACGAGATTTCACCTCGGTCGAATTTGCGGCGGGCGACCTCCGCGATCATGGCTGCGTTATCGGTACAGGCAGACAAGGGCGGCACCGTTACGCGGATCCCCTGACGCCCAAGCTTCTTGATCATCATCTCGCGCAGATGCGGGTTGGCCGAGACGCCGCCACCGATGCAGTATTCCTTGCATCCGGTAGCGTGCAGTGCGTTTTTGGCCTTCTTGTACTGCACGTCAAAGACAGCTGCCTCAAACGAAGCCGCCAGATCGGGCAGGTGAATCGTGCGCCCGGCCTTGGTCTCCTGCTCGATGTAGAGCGTCACCGCCGTCTTGAGACCCGAAAGCGAGAAACGATAGTCTCCCCTGCTGTTAAGCGCACGGGGGAAATCGATCGCCTTGGGGTTGCCCGTCTCGGCCAGCTTGGAAATGATGGGGCCACCGGGATAGCCCAGACCCAACGCCTTGGCTACCTTGTCGAAGGCCTCGCCCACAGCATCGTCGAGTGTCTCACCAAGCACCTCGTAGTCGCCCCATGCCTTCACGTGCACGAGCATGGTGTGCCCGCCCGAGACAAGCGTGAAGATGAACGGCGGCTTGAGGTCGGGCTGCGCCAGCAAGTTGGCAAACAGGTGCCCCTCCAGATGGTTGACGCATACGAGCGGCTTACCGGCAGCGTAGGCAAAGCCTTTGGCAAAGGCAACGCCCACCACGAGGGCGCCCACCAGGCCCGGACCCTGTGTCACGCCCACGGCGGCAAGCTCGCTGGGAGCGATGGCTCCACCCTCAAGACCAAGCGATGCTGCAGCATCCTCGAGCGCCGCATCCACGACACTCACAATCACCTCAACGTGTTTGCGCGAGGCGATCTCGGGCACCACGCCGCCAAAGCGGGCATGGAAATCAATCTGTGTCGACACCTGGTTGGCCAGCATATTGCCATCCGCATCGATAATCGCCACGGCCGTCTCGTCGCAGGAACTCTCGATGGCAAGCACTAGGCGGCGGCGCTCAATTTCGGCACGCTCCCCCTTGGAGCGCCTAGGCGCAGGCAGCGGCCATACGCGCTGCTCGGCTGCCGTCGGCTCGGGCGAGGCGTTATCGACCGGAAGCACCAGGGGCAGCGGAGCCGTCATGACGATGGCATCCTTGCCGGCACCATAGTAGCCGCGGCGCCGTCCTGCCTCGGTAAAGCCCAGAGCGTTATAAAGCGCGATCGCTCCCTCGTTGCCATCCTCGACCTCGAGCGAAGCCGTGGTGCAGCCGAGCATCTGGGCATCATAGCTCACATGCGACAGCAGCTTGCGGGCAATGCCCTCACGGCGATGTGCCGGGTCGACGGCGACATCCAGAATCTGCACATCACCGTCCACGACCATACCGCCGGCAAGGCCCAGCAGCTTGCCGTCGTCGTGTGCCACCCACCAACTACGCGGCGCAGCGACGTCCTCGCCTAGTTCGGACAGGAACATGCCCGGCGTCCACGCCTCGTGTCCGGCACCTTCAAAGCAAGTAGCCTCCAGCGCGCTCGCGCCCTCGGCATCCGCCGCGCCCATGGGACGGAACTGCAGATGACGACCGGCGAGCTCATCGGCAACGCCCGTAATTTCACTCTGCGCACTCTCGGCAAGACCAAGACGCTTGCGCTCGTTTTCCTCGGCATCCGAAAGGCGCGTGTAAATCGGCAGGACGCGGGCCGGATCGCCGTCACCCGCAGCGTGCGCGAGCAGCAAGCCCTCGCCCGAAGGCCACCACAGGTCGCGCTCCACGCAGCGGGCGGCCTCGTCCTCACCCAGCAGCTTGCCATAGCGCACGAGACCGTCACCGGTCAGCTGAACCTGGTCCCAGTCCGCTGCTCGGCGCCACTCATCGAGCGCCACGGCGGCCTTGACCACGTGCTCGCGCTCAAATTGACGCTCGGGACCCTCATCGACCAGCATATACAGCGCCGGATATACCTCACCGCGCATAGCATCGGCCAAGATACCAAGCTTGCCGCGCACGCCAGCCTTCCACGCCGTCCAAGCGTAAGCGTCGAGCGTCGACACGCCCAGCAGCGGAACATTGGCACCACGCGCGAGGCCCTTGGCAGTGGAGATGCCGATGCGCACACCCGTAAAGGACCCCGGGCCGCGGCCGACCACATAGCAACCAACATCGCTGCGATCCAGACCGGCTTGAGCCAGCACGCCATCAACGGTATTCACGAGCTCAACGTTGGCGTGACGGCGACACATGTGGTCGCCACTCACGAGCTTCGTCTCGCCCGTCTGCCCATCAATCCAGCTTGCCGCGCAGGCAAGCATGTCGGTCGAGGTATCGAGCGCCACCACCAGCGCGTTGTCGTTATGCAAGCTCATCTTGTACAGCCTTATCAATCAAATGGGAAAGCTCCATTGCGCGGTCACCGTGCGCCTCAAGCGTTATCGTTCGCACATCGCTGTCGCCCTCATCACGCCTGAGCGTCACCGAAAGATACTCATCCGTCAGCTCGTCCTGGAATTGTTCGCCCCATTCCAGCAGGCAAGCACCCTCATAGCCCAGCACATCGAAAATACCCGTATCCTCGAGCTCGTAGGCATGCTCCAGGCGGTATAGGTCAAAGTGAAACAGCGGAATACGACCTTGATCGTGAACGGCCATGAGCGCGAACGTAGGGCTCGTAACCATATGCCCATCGCCCAGCCCGCGCGAGACGCCCTTGGTAAAGTGAGTTTTGCCCACTCCCAGGCCACCGGTCAGGATGAGCACATCGCCGTCCTCAAGGCACGGTGCAATTAGCTCGCCAAAGTACTCTGTATCGGCAGCGCAAGTCGTTTTGTAAGTACCTACCCCCAGGCGCTCCAGGGACATACATGCTCCTTATTATTCCGAGGCGTCCTCTGGCGCGGGATGTCGCTCCAGATAGTCGCCCAGCATCTTAAAGTCTTCCTCCAGCAGCTCCTGCCACGCCGGATTGCGTAGCGCTGCTGCCGGATGGAACGTGGGCATCACCACAAAGTGCCCCATCTGATGGAACCTGCCGCGCAGCTTGGTAATGCCGATCTCGGTCTTGAGCACAAAGTGCGTTGCGGGGTTGCCGAGCGTCACGATGATATCGGGCCAGATGCTTCGAATCTGCTCGCGCAAAAACGGTGAGCAAGCCAGCACTTCCTCGGGGCGCGGATTGCGGTTTCCCGGCGGGCGGCACTTAAGCACGTTGGCAATGTAGACGTCTTCGCGTTTGAGCCCCGCCAGCGACAAAATGCCGTTGAGGTCCTCGCCTGCCGCCCCCACAAAGGGCTCGCCCTGCAAATCCTCATTGCGGCCCGGCGCCTCACCAATAAACATCACGCGAGCGCGGGGGTTTCCCACGCCAAACACGATATTGTGACGCGACTGGTAGAGCTGGCAGAGGTGACAATCGCCCAGAACGGCCTCGATCTCCTCGAGTGCGACCTCACGTGGTGCCTGATGGGTATGGCCGGGGATGTGCATGACGCCCATAGCGGCTCCTACACGTAGACCTTGTCGAGACGCATGCCAAAGCCGCAGGCGACCTCGTAGTTAATCGTGCCGCGTAGGCGCGCCATCTCGTCCATGGTAATCTCGGCATCTCCATCGCGGCCGACAATGATCATCTCGTCACCATACTCGGCCTCGGGAATCTCATGCGCCGGGTTGGACTGAATGGCGACCATAAACTGGTCCATGCAGATATTGCCCACCTGACGCACACGCTCGCCGCGATACAGCACGTCCATACGATTGGAAAGCGTACGCGAAAGGCCATCGGCATAACCGATCGGAAGGGTGCAGATCTGAACGCGCGTGCGCGGTACGCGGTAGGTAAAGCCGTAGCCCACGCCCTCGCCCATCGCAGGATGCGCCACGCGCGTCACACGCGCGTGGACGCTCATGACGGGATCAAGCTGCATCACGCGACCACTCAGCTCACATGGCTGCAGACCATACAAACCGATGCCGGCACGAATCATGTCAAAGTGCATTGAAGAATCGAGCATCGAGGACGGCGTATTGGCACAATGCACGATACCGCATTCAAAACCTGCGTCCTTAATGGCCTGAACGGCCTCGGTAAAACGCTGGCACTGCAGCTTGTAGTCCCAACCCGAAGGTTCATCGGCCGTGGCAAAGTGCGTAAATACGCCGTCGCACTGGATGCCGCGATGGAAACTGATGCCGCGTACAAAGTCGAGCACCTGTGTGTAGTGAACACCGATACGATTCATGCCCGTCTCGATGGCAAGATGGTACTTGCCCACCTTGCCCGCCGCGACGGCGCATTCGCCATACGCAAGAGCAAAATCGGACGTATAGACCGAGGGCATGATATCGAATTCGAGCAATGCAGGAATAGCCTCGATAGGCGGCTCACTTAGAATCAGGACGGGCTTAGTAATCCCGCCCTGACGGAGCCCAACGCCCTCGTTAACCGTCGCCACGGCAAACATGTCGGCACCGGCCGAATACATGATCTTGGCACACTCAACAGCTCCATGACCATAAGCATCGGCCTTGACCACGCAGCACAGGCGCTGACGCGGATTCAACAAGTTCTTATAGGCCCTCGTGTTGCGACGGAGCGCCCCGCGGTCGATCTCGACCCAGGACCAGCGCGTCAAATCGGCTTTATTCATGATTAGTCATCCGACCCTTCGTCCATGATTCCCAGATCTTCGAGCGCATCCTTTGCCGCCAGCTCCATGGCAGGACCGATCAAGTCGATAAGATCGGTCGCGATGACGCTCTTCTCACCATACTCCGTCGCCGCGGCAAAACCGGCGTAGCTGTGAAGTGCGACGGCGTACGAATACAGCAACTCCCAACGATCCATCTCGTCGCGCATGGTGGCAAGCGTGCCGGCCAAAATACCCGCGAGAACATCACCCGAACCGGCAGTTGCCAGAGAAGCCGGACCCGAGAGCGGCAGCAGCACACGCTCAACGCCACAGATAGCCGTCGTCGGCCCCTTGGCAATGACCACCAGATTGTCGGAGCCTGCAGCCCAGACAACCTTCTGCGCGGCCGCAATCGCGGTACCAAGGTCGTTCACCTCGTCACCGGCAACCAGGCGCGAAAGCTCACGATAGTGCGGCGTCATAACCAACGGCTGCTCGCGGCGATACATCTCGGGGTTACTATCAATACCGTCAATGGCAATCTTAGCAAGGCAGTTAAGTGCATCGGCGTCCAAAATTAGCGGTACATCAAGCTCGAGCAAGCCCGAAACCACCTGCATAGCGCCGGCAGACGTCGTCATACCGGGACCGCACAGCACGCAGCTGTACTTCTTTGCGATCTCGCACACCGTCATGCGCGCAGCGGCGCCAAAGGAGCCGCGGGAATCAGACGGAATAGCAAAGACCGGAATCGAAGGAAGTGCCATGCGAATGAGATTGGCGCAGGCGTCAGGAGCCGCGACTGCCACGTAACCAGCACCCGCGCGAGCTGCAGACTTGGCCGCCATAATGGCAGCACCAGGATATTGCGCAGATCCGGCGACAATAAGCACAGAGCCACGGGAATACTTATCGATATTCGATGGTAGCGGAGCAAAGTAATCAACTAAGTCACCGGGCTCGACAATCTCGGCGGCGTGGTCGACATCATCGATGACCTCGTCAAGACGGTCGTAAAGATTGCCGCAGATCAAATCGCCAGCATACTCAGGACCATCAGCGCTATACAGACCAATCTTGGGCGCAATCATCGTCACCGTGCGCTCGGCACGAATGCAGTCGTCATCAACAACGCCCGTCTCTGCATTCAGGCCCGAGGGGACATCAATGGATACGACACAATCGGCGCATTCATTGACCGTAGGAATCCAAATGGAGAACGGCGCACGCAGATTCCCGTGGAAACCGGTACCAAAAATGGCATCGACAACAACATCGGCCTTATCGATCAAAACCTCGAGTTCATCACGCGAGGGGCCGACGCAAACGTGCACATCGCGGCCGGCAGTACGGCGAGCAACATGACGTGCCAGAGCAGCAGGAATCTCATCCGGTTCAACCGGAGAAACGATATCCACGTCCACACCCTTATGGCTCAGGATATCGGCGGCAACCCAACCGTCGCCGCCATTATTACCAAAACCGACCAAAACGAGAACCCGATCGGGATTGAGCTTCAAGACCTCGTTAGCGGCAAACTCACCCGCTAGCTCCATAAGCTCGGCCTTCGAAGTCCCTTCGCGTTCGATGATATCCTCGAGACGAACGACTTCTTCGGTACTCAAAACCGGTTTCATCTATGCTCCTAGCGTATCTTGCGAAGCATCGCCCAGGTGCTCCGTCAATGCTGAATTCTGCAGCTGCTCGAGCTCATCTAATACAGAGCGAGCCTCTTTAAATGTCTGCGCAACGCGTTTCTTGGTGCTCACCTTTTCATCTTTTGGCTTAGGCCGAGCATCTTCGGTAATCGCGATGGCATTCGCAACGGCCAAGTCTCCCGTAAGCGTAATGGAAAGAGCGACCTCAACAACGCCCAGTTCTTGAGCGATCTCGAGAGCACGGCCCGAAAGCAGCGCCTTCGGTTTGCCGAGTTTATCACGCGTTACCGAAACATCCTTGCGACCCACGCCTTGACTAAAACCCGTGCCGAGAGCTTTAAGCACCGCCTCGCGCGAAGCAAAGCGGCTCGCATAGTGAGCAGCGGGACGCGATGATGCATCGCAATACGCACGCTCTTCTTCGGTAAACACACGCCGAGCAAACGACGGCGTCTTTTCAAGAATTGATTTCATGCGGGAAATCTCGACGATATCAACGCCGATACCAGCTTCAGCCATGTTCACCTCCATATCGCACAGACTAAGTTATTGTAGCCCGTTCACAGAAGATGCGACAAACGAGGGTTATAAAACACAGCTACTATGTGAGACAAATTGCCCGAGATACAAAAAAGGGGGAGGCCGCGAGGCCTCCCCCTTCTTCAAGTCATCCGACGGCTCGGTGCCGTCCACCGGTCAGCGGCGCCCTGGCCTCCCACGGGCTGGCCCCGCAGTACTCTCGGCGCGATGGGGCTTAGCTTCCGGGTTCGGAACGGGACCGGGCGTGCCCCCCATGCTCTGGCCGCTGACCGGTGGGCGGCGCCCACCGTTACGGTGTCCGGTGTCTACTCACGTGCCCTGGGGGCCGCATGGCGCATAGGAAAGGTGACTCGGGGGCATCCTCGTGCCCGGACCGCGCTTCAGAGCGCTCAGTCCCGCGGGCCGCGAGGTGCGGTTCCGGAAGAGCTCGGGCGATTAGTGCGGCTCGGCTGAGGCTGTCGCCAGCCTTGCACCTGCCGTCTATCGACCAGGTAGTCTACCTGGGCCCTTACCGGAAGGAGAACTAATCCCTGGAACGGCTTCCCGCTTAGATGCCTTCAGCGGTTATCCGCGCCGCACGCGGCTACCCGGCCGTGCCGTTGGTCGACAACCGGTTCACCGGAGGTGCGTCCACCCCGGTCCTCTCGTACTGGGGGCAGCCTCCATCGATTCTCCTGCGCCCACGGAGGATAGGGACCGAACTGTCTCACGACGTTCTGAACCCAGCTCGCG
>UQZI01000090.1 GCA_900545555.1 uncultured Collinsella sp. | reverse complement strand
GCCCGCCGCACCTTAATGGCACGGCGGGCGATTTTCTACGCATGCTTCATCGTGTGGGGCGGGTTGCGCGTGTGGCTTGTGGCGCGTGAGGCGCCCGTGGCTTGCGGCCGGCCCGGCGATGGATGCGTTACTGGATGCGAGTTCGGCAGTAGGGGCAGACCTTCCAGTGCGCATCGAGCGGGCGATGGCAGCTGGGGCATACGTTGCGAACCTGGGTATCGCACACCGGACAGACGACGAAGTCCTTCTCGATGGGCGCGCCGCACTGCGGGCAGGTGCCGTACTGGGCAAGTTGGCGCTCGCGCAGGGCCATGTCCAGCTCCTGCTCCTCACGGTCGGCCGCGTAGGAGTGCGGACGCAGGACCAGGTAGGCGATGAGGCCAACAAACGGGATGAGGGCGATGATGCCCCATGCCACGTAGGCGCTGGCGCCGCGGCGGCGAGCGTCGATGAACACATAGACGACCGACAGAACATACAGGGCGATGATAAAGCCAACGAAGGCATAGACGACGCCCATAAGCTGCGGCGACATGAGCTCGGAGATGTACTTGGACATTACGGATACCTTTCGGATTATTTACAGTCCGGTCAAGTTTACCACGGGGTTTGTTTATATGGGACCACGGCTAGGGGCGGGGCTGACGCGGACACAAACATCTCAATCTGTAACAGTTAGGAGCGGAATCCGGGTCTAGGTGTTACAGATCGAGACACAGGGGTCCCTCCCCGACTTCAATCTCGATCTGTAACATCTTGGGCACCAAAACCCCTCTTACTGTTACAGATCAAGACATTCAAAATCCGCCGGAAGGTTTGTCTTGATCTGTAACATCTAGAACCCAGATCGTCAGCTAACTGTTACAGGTCGAGACGAACGGTTGCCGCAGCTGTCGACAGACGAGGTCAACATCCGTGCCGGGTCTCCCCTTGCCTGCCGTTGGCGGGTGTTGCGGGGCTGTTCGCCGCATTGCCGCCGCACCGGGGGTGTGCAGACCGTAAGATAGTCCTATTGACAGCCTGTCAACTTGTCTGGGAGGCACTGTGACGGAAACGTTTGATATCGCGATTGTGGGCGCGGGCATTACCGGATGCGCCATCGCGCGGCAGCTCGCGCGCTATGACCTGTCCATTTGCGTGGTCGAGGCGGCCAACGACATCGCGCTGGGCGCGTCGAAGGCCAACGGCGGCCTGGTGCATGCCGGCTACGATCCGACACCTGGCACGGTTAAGGCGCAGGTCAACGCCCGCGGCTGCGAGTTATATGGCACGTGGGCCCAGGAGCTAGGCTTTTTGTTCCACCGCACCGGGTCGATGGTGTTGGGCTTTAACGACGAGGACCTCGCGCATCTGGAGCAGCTGCGCCAGAATGGCCTGGCGAATGGCGTGCCCGAGCTGTCGATCGTCGGACCCGACCGCATCCACGAATTAGAGCCGCGCGCCAGTGCCGATGCAATGTGCGCTTTGTGGTGCCCATCGACTGGGTTTGTCGACCCGTTTGAGGTTGCCATCGCCGCGCTGGAGAACGCCGTGGCCAACGGGGTGACGCTTATGCGCTCCGCACCCGTGGAGGCGATTGAAGTCGCGGGGACGGGCGGAGACGCGCGCTTTACGTTGGCGACCCCCGCTGGCAACGTGCGCTGCCGCTACCTGATCAACGCCGCGGGCAACGGTGCCGCGGATATCTCGCATATGGCGGGGGCCGAGGAGTTCCAGATGGTCTGGCGCCAGGGCAACATCGTGGTGCTGGACAAGGAGCCGCGCACGCTCATGCCGCTTTACCCCGTGCCGACGCCGGTGTCGAAGGGCGTTATCGTGACGGGTACCGTGCACGGCAACACCGTGATCACCGCGACGGCCGCTGTGCGCGAGCCAGGCGACACGCAGACCTACGCGACCGATGTCAACGCGCTCCTGACCGGTGCGCACAAGCTGGTGCCCGATCTGGACACGCGTCGTGTGGTGCGCGCGTTTGCCGGCGGTCGACCGGTCATTAAGGGAACGAACGACTTCTTTATTGGGCAGTCGGCCGTGGTGCCGGGGCTGTTCCAGGCGGCAGGTATTCAGTCGCCGGGCGTGGCGAGCGCGCCGGCCATTGCCGAGCGCATGGAACGCGTGATGCGCGAGGCGGGCGTTGCTTTGCGCGAAAGGGCCGATTGGGACCCGATTCGCCGCGCGCCGGACGACTTTGACCGCGTGCCGCTTGCGCGCAAGGAAGAGCTCATTGAATCCGACCCCGCTTGGGGGCAAATCGTCTGCCGCTGCGAAACGGTGCCCGAGGCCGAGATTGTTGCCGCGATCCGACGCCACCCGGGCGCGGTTTCGGTCGAGGGCGTCAAGCGCCGCTGCCGCGCCGGCATGGGTCGGTGCCAGAGCGGCTTTTGCCAGAGCCGCGTGGTAGCGATCCTGGCGCGCGAACTGGGCTGCGACCCCAGCGAGGTGTTGTTGGAGGATGCCGGATCTTGGCTGGTCCAGGGACCGCTGAAGGGGGTACGCTAGGATGGCGGAATTCGGATCGAGCGCGATTGATTGCGGCGTCGTGGAAGACGTACAAACGCAAGTCTTCGACGTGGTCGTTATCGGAGGCGGACCCGCCGGCATGGCGGCCGCGCTTGCCGCACACAAGGCCGGCGCACGCGTGGCCATCGTGGAGCGCGAGCAGCATCTGGGCGGCATCCTGCGCCAGTGCATCCACCCCGGCTTTGGCCTGTCGCACTTTAAACAGGAGCTTACCGGTCCCGAGTACGCGCAGCGCTTTATCGACCAGGTGCACGCAATCGACATTGCGCTGTTCCTGAACAGCATGGTGCTTGGGATTGATTCAGGCGAGCCTGCGGAACACACCGCGGTCCATACCGTCACGCTCATGAGCACCGCCGGCATGCTGCAGCTCACCGGACGCGCGGTCGTCCTTGCTATGGGATGCCGCGAGCGCACGCGCAGCGAGATCAAGATCCCCGGCAGCCGTCCCGCCGGCGTGTTTACGGCCGGCCTGGCGCAGCGATACATCAATATCGAAAACCTCAAGCCCGGCTCGCGCACCGTCATTTTGGGCTCGGGCGACATCGGGCTTATCATGGCGCGCCGTTGCACACTCGAGGGGATTTCGGTCGAGGGCGTGTACGAGCTCATGCCGTACGCCAACGGCCTGCGCCGCAACGTCAAGAACTGTCTGGACGACTTTGGCATTCCGCTGCACCTGTCCACCACCGTCACGCGCGTGATCGGACACGATCGCGTGGAGGCCGTCGAGGTAAGCCAGGTCGACGAGCACCTGGCGCCCATTCCGGGGACCGAGCGCATTGTTCCGTGTGACACGCTGCTGCTTTCGGTGGGCTTGATTCCCGAGAACGAGTTTTCGGTTGCCGCGGGCGTAGAGCTTGACCCACGCACGCGCGGCGCCGTGGTGGACCAGAGCCTGCAGACGGGCGTGCCCGGCATCTTTGCCTGCGGCAACGTGCTGCACGTGCACGACCTGGCCGACAACGTGACGGCCGAGTCCGAGCGCGCCGGTGCGGCTGCGGCGGCGTACGCGCTGGGGACCGGCGCGGGCGCCGTTCCGGACTGCGAGCTCACCGTCTCCCCTGCCGGCATTGCGGGATACGCGCTGCCGGGACGCATTACGGCCGTGGCGCTCACCAAGCTCAGCTTCCGCGTGCGCCGGCCGGTCGACGCCGCCCGCGTGCGCATTCTGGCAGGCGACGAGGAGATGTTTGCAGGCAAGGTCCGCCCGTTTAAACCGAGCGTCATGGAAAGCTTCCCGCTGCCGGCAAAGGTGATTCAGCATGCGCTCGACTTGGGTGTTAGCGAGATTGTCCTGTCCGTCGACCCCGTTGAGGAGGCGTAGAGTCATGAGCACAAACGCGATTGAAACGCTGCAGTTCAACTGCACCACCTGCCCATCCGAGTGCCTCCTGACCGTAGAGGTGGAGCGCAGCGCAGACGGCGCCGTGGTAGAGGTGCGCTCCGTAACCGGCAACAGCTGTCCGCGTGGCGATAAGTTCGCGCATCAGGAGCTCACCTGCCCCATGCGCGTGCTCACGACGACCGTGGCCGTATCCGGCGGCGATGAGGCCCTGCTGCCCGTGCGCACCGCCGATGCCATCCCGCTGGCACTCCACGCCCAAGCCATGAACTTCATCCGCGGCGTGGTCGTCGAGGCCCCCATCCGCATGGGCGACGTCGTGCTAGAGAACCTCCTAGACACCAACATTAACCTTATCGCCAGCATGAACATCGACCGAGCCCAAGTAGCTAATTAGGGACGGGGCTCTTTTAGCTACTTTTGCCTGCACGCTTGCCAGGCTGGTCATGCTAAGGAGTGTCCCAAGGTGCCGGCATAAAAGGAACGTCCCTATCTGCCGGGCTTGGGATACCATGGTGGCAGCCTAGCGAAAGGATGTTTCATGGCACATGTCGATGACCAGCGTGTGGCACGCGTGCTCGATGCGCTCGAGGCTCAGCACCCCGGCGCGCAGCTGCTTGTAAACGACCCGTGGTCGATCTATTACCTAACCGGCTTTTATGCCGATATGTTCGAGCGTTTTTGCGGTGTGCTGCTCGCGCGCGATTGCGAGCCCGTGATCTTGGTCAACGCCCTGCATCAGCTGCCCGAGTATGACAATGCCCGCGTCGCCTACCACACCGATACCGACGTCGTAACCGACGCCATCGCACGCGAGGTCAATCCTGCCAAGCCCCTCGGCATCGACACCGTCATGCGCTCCGGCTTTTTGATGCCGCTTATGGAGTGCCACGCCGCCAGCGAGTTTTTCCTGGGTGACTTTGCCGTCACCGCCGCGCGCACCCACAAGGATGCCACCGAGCAGGAGCTCATGCGCGTGTCCTCCGCCGCCAACGACGCCGTGATAGCTGATGCCATCAAACTCGTCCACGAAGGTGTGACGGAGCGCGAAATTGCTGACCAGATGCTCGGCCTGTATCGCAAGCACAGCTGCGAGGGCTTTAGCTTTCCGCCGATCGTGAGCTTTGGCGCCAACGCCGGCGACCCGCATCACGAACCCGACGATACCGTGCTCAAGCATGGCGACGTGGTGCTATTCGACATTGGCGGACGCCATCGCAACTACTGCTCGGACATGACACGCACGTTCTTTTGGGGCGAGCCGGACGAGGAGACCGCGCACGTCTACGACATCGTGCGCCGCGCCAACGAGGCCGCCGAGGCTCTCATCGCACCGGGCGTGCGCATGTGCGACCTGGACCGTGCCGCGCGCGAAGTGATTGAGGACGCAGGCTATGGCAAATACTTTACACATCGCCTGGGCCACTCAATCGGCCTGCAGGACCACGAGCCGGGCGATGTCTCGCTGGTCAACGAGCAGGTCGTAGAGCCAGGCATGACGTTCTCCATTGAACCGGGCATCTACCTCCCCGGTCGCACCGGCGTCCGCATCGAGGACTTGGCCCTAGTTACCGAGTCCGGCGTCGAGATTCTCAACGCCTACCCCCACGATCCGGTCCGCCTAGACTAGCCAATGTGCCAAAGGGACAGTCCCTTTGGCACATCCCGTTAACGCAGTGCCACGAAAACGGGCCATCTACTACGTTTAACCCGCATGGGTCGACCATGCGGGTCTTTTTTTAAAAATGGCAAGCCCTTTACCTGCGGTTTTGATTTCGCAATTCTCGGTATGGTCGAGGGTTACCGGTCAAACGTAGTAAATAGGCCCATTTCGTGGCGAGCAAGTCAACTCGAGGCGCAGGGCAGCCAAAAAAGCCCCGTCCCAAATTGACTGCTTTTGAGTTGCGGTGAAATACGGACCGTTTGAGGCTTCTGGCTTGTAAAACAGTCCGTATTTCACCGCAACTGATGAGGGGATGGGTTAACGGAGCAGCCCCGCTACTTCGCCGGCTAGGGTGATGGTACCGGCTGCTACGAAAGGCTCGCCCGCGGCATCGAAAGCCGCGAGGGCCTCGGATACGCTGGGGTACACGCCCGCGAGCTTGTCGGCGTCCACCAGGGAGGCAAGCTCCTGTGCGGGCAAGGCGCGATCGGAATCGGTCTGGGTTACGACCACGCGGGGGAACGCCGGAACCAGAACGTCAACGATACCCGCCACGTCCTTATCGGCCAGCGCGGCGCACAGCAGCGTGGGGCGATTCTCTACGCACGAATCGATCTCGTCCAGTGCGCTCACAAAGTTCTCGCAGCTCTGAGGGTTATGACAGGCGTCGATCAGCTTGAGCGGATTGGTTCCCAGCACATCAAAGCGACCCGGCGTGGGGCAGCCCATAAGCGACGCATCGAGCTTGTCATGATCGAGCTCGCGACCCAGATACCCCTCGCACAGCATAATCGCGCACGCGGCATTCTGCGGCTGATACGCCGGCTTGACCATGCTAGACGTATAGATCGCACGCGGCGTGGTGCAGCTAAACTCAACCGTGTCGCCCACATGTGCCGGCACCTTGGTCGTGGCATGGTTCACCACCAGCGGCACTATGCCGCACTCGCGACAACGTGCATCCATCACGCGCTGAACGCTCGCCTCGTGCGTACCCTCGCCCAAAACAACCAGGCGTCCAGGCTTAATAACCGCAGCCTTCTCCCCCGCAATGGCCTCGAGCGTATCGCCCAAAATGCGTGTGTGATCGAGCCCAATGCCCGTAATGGCAACGGCGACGGGATCGGTCGCACTCGTGGCGTCCCAGCGTCCGCCCATGCCGACCTCGAGCACGGCAACATCCACCGCGGCCTCAGCAAACACGACAAGTGCGGCAGCCGTCAGCAGGTCAAACGGCGTAATGGAATAGGCGCGCTCCCCCGCCGCAACACGACGGGCATTCACGCGATGTCCCGCCTCAACAGCAGCAGAAACACCACGGGCAAACGACTCGTCGCTCACAACGCGCCCATCAACCTCCATGCGCTCGGGATAGCGCACCAGCTGCGGCGACGTATACAGCGCGGTCTTTAACCCCTCACCACGCAAGATAGCAGCCGAAAAACGCGTGGTCGAAGTCTTGCCATTGGTACCGGCAACCTGAATGCAATCAAAATATTCGTCCGGACGCCCCAGCTCATCAAGCATATCGACAACCGTCTCAAGCAAAGGACCAGCATCCCCAGAAATCCGCCCCGTATCAGCAGCCAGCCCAACAGCCTCATCAAATGAAAGCAAATCAAACTCAAAAGGAACGGTATACAAGCCGGAACGCTTAGGCATTTTTAGAACCGCCATTCATAGAAAAATAAAACAGTATAGGTTGAGGATAGTCAGCGAAAACGCCTCTGATGAGCCAAGGTGCCGTGAAACAAGGGCGCATAGGGCTTATGCCCATGCGCCCGAAGTTGAACGGCAGATTGGCCATCAGAGGCGTTTGCAGCGTCGAGTCAGCCGCCGTTCGTTAGAACGGCGGAATAGGTGTCCGCAGTAGCGAGCAATGCCCCAAACCGCGTCCCCCAGTACCGCTTACGAGAAGTCAGCAACCTGCGAGGTCAGCGCCGCCAGGATCTCCTTGAGCTCAGCTGCACGGTCCCTCTTCTTTTGGACCACCGCGGGCGCGGCCTTGGCCACAAAGCCCTCGTTGGACAGCGTCTTCTCGCAGCCGGCAAACTCCTTCTGAGCCGCGGCGATTTCCTTCTCCAGACGCGCCTTCTCGGCCGAAAGGTCAACCTTGCCCTCGAGCACCACAAAGACCTCGACGCCGCTATCGACCACGGCAATGCTCGCGGCCGGCTTCTCAACGTCGGTACCCATAACCAGCGAGGCAGTATTTGCCAGCGG
>UQZI01000089.1 GCA_900545555.1 uncultured Collinsella sp. | reverse complement strand
CGGGTCGCGACCCAGGTCCTGAAGGAGCTGGCGCTGCACGCGGACGAGCTTGTTGATAGTCTCGACCATATGCACGGGAATACGGATGGTACGGGCCTGGTCGGCGATAGCGCGCGTAATGGCCTGACGGATCCACCACGTGGCGTACGTGGAGAACTTGAAGCCCTTCTGGTAGTCGAACTTCTCGACGGCGCGAATCAGACCGAGGTTACCCTCCTGGATCAGGTCAAGGAACAGCATGCCGCGGCCGACATAGCGCTTGGCGATGGAGACGACCAGACGCAGGTTTGCGCTGATGAGTGCCTGCTTAGCTTCGAGGCCGACGTTCTCAATGCGCGTAAGACGACGCATCTCGGCACGCGTGAGCTCGAGCTCGCCGGCATCGGCGGCCTCGAGTTTCTCGGTGGCCTCGAGACCGGCCTCGATCTTCATGGCCAGATCGACCTCTTCGGAGGCGGTCAGCAGGTCGACCTTGCCGATCTCCTTGAGGTACATACGAACCGGATCGCCGGTCAGCATCACCGTGGAGGCATCGATGCCACGCACGCGGGAGCGTGAACGGGACGTGCGCACGGTGCGCTTCTTCTTGCTCTTGGAAGAACCCATCTCGGCGTCGGCCTGACGGGCCATCTTGAGCTCGTGATCGTCGAGCGAGCCGGAATCGTGCTCGTCGTCGTCATCGAAATCGTCAGTATCGGTATCGTTATCGTCATCGTCGACGTCCATGGGGGCGTCGTCGTTTCCGCTCGCGGAGATAATCTGGATGCCGCTGTTGCGCAGCGCGGAATACACCGCGGTGAGCTGCTCGTCAGAAACATCGATATCCTTCAGGGCGACCTGAATCTCGTCCTCGGTTACCGAAGTCCTGTTTGAGCCGTTGCCCATGAGCTTTGCAACGTAGGATTCCAGCCCAGTACCCGTGCTCTCAGTCTTTTTTGGCACAGATTCTCCCTTCATAGTCCACAGGACTCAATACTTTAGCACACACATTGACGTCTATACCCAAAAAGAGAACTGGATATAGGCGAGAATACGCTGGTTGACCACAACATCTAGGCCTGTTCGGTGCCTGCGGCCTCCAGACCGATCAAACGGAACGGGTCCGCCACGCCGCCGATAGACTTTTGCAGCTCGCGTTGACGCTGCGAATCCTGCGCGGCCTGCACGGTCAGCGCGCGACGGGCCTCATCATCGAGCGAACGGTCCTGGCGCAGCTTGGCCTGTGCGGCACGCATGCGGCGCTTGATGGTGTAGAGCTCGAGCGTATCGAGCATGAACACGATGTTCGTCTCGGTGGGGTGCTTGCTCGTCGCCGAGATGCGCCCGGCACTCACAAGCGTTGCCGCCTCGGGACACACCGAGCGCGCCGCATCCATGCAGGCTGCAGGATCGGTTCCCGGCGGCGTTGCCAGAACGGCCCATGCGATGGACTCGTGACGTGGGTCAACCCACTCGATAGAGCAGATGCGGTCGGCATACGTGCGGAACAGGTCGGGGTAGCTCGTGAGCATCGTCAACAGCTCGCGCTCCCCTGCCAAGGACTTGCGCTCAAGATCAGTAAGAACCATCGGCGCCGCCGCAGCCGGAGCGCCCGAACCATCAGTCACAGGCACAGCACCCATACCATCAGGCACATCGATCGGCGGCAAGTCGTCAACGACCTCCACGGGCGCGGCACCGTAGGCATCGAGCGGGACGTAGTCGTACGGCTCTTCCTCGACCGGCGCGGACACCGACGGCGTCGCGCCCGATGCCCAAGCGCCGCGACCGGCATCGCGAGAACTCGACGCCCGACTGCCCGTCCCGCCGGACCGCTCAGCCTGTGCCCGCTGGCGCTCAAAGCTCTGCTCACGACGTCGTTCCGCATCCTCGCGCTTGGCGACATCGCGAAACACACGGCCCGAGCTCGCACGCACGGTCTCCAAATCCAAACCCAGCAGATCGGCAATCTGGATAAAGTACGTATCGATCATATAGCTGTCACGAAGCGGATAGATGAGCGTGAGCGCATCCTCCAGCGCCTTGGCGCGACCGCCCGGCGTGGTGATGTCGCTCGACTCCTGCAGCGAACGGTACACGAAGTCCATGAGCGGCTCGGCGGCGTCAATGCGTTTCTGCAGCTCCTCTCCGCCGTGGGCCGTGATGAACTCCATGGGATCGTTGCCGTCAGGCAGCACCACGCAGCGCAGGTCCATCGAATCCTGCTCGATAAACTGAATCGCGCGACGGGCGGCCTTCTGGCCCGCGGCATCGCCGTCAAACATATACACGATGCGCTTGGCAAAGCGGGTGAGCGTCTTGACGTGATGCTCCGTGAGCGCGGTGCCCAGCGTAGCGACAACGTTTTTAATCCCCGCCTCCCAACAGGCGATGCAGTCGGTATAGCCCTCTACCACGATGGCGGTATCCTGCGCGACGATAAACTCCTTGGCCCAATTAAAGCCGTAGAGGTTTCGCTTTTTATGAAACACGCTCGTCTCGGCGGTGTTGAGGTACTTGGGTTGGCCGTCACCCATGATGCGACCGCCAAAGGCGATGTTGTGACCCTGCTCGTCAAAGATGGGGAACATCACGCGGTCGTAGAAGCGGTCGGCAAGCTGCCCGCGCCCTCGACTCACGGCAACGTTGGCGTCGATCATCTCCTGCGGAGTAAAGCCCGCCTGCGACAGATGAGCCACCAGCATATTACGACCCGGCGCAAAGCCCAGGCAGTAGCGGCGGCAGACGTCGCCACCCATGCCGCGGCTGGCAAAGTACTCACGTGGACGGCCATCCTTACCGCGCATAAGCATGGTGTGGTAGAACTGGGCGGTCTCGGCACACAGATCGTAGATGCGGGCACGCTTGGTACCGCGCTCGCGGCGATCTCCGGTGTCGTGCAGCTCAATACCTGCACGATCGGCCAAATAACGGATTGACTCGGGAAAGCTCAGGTTCTCGCGCTTCATGATATAGGTGAAGACGTCGCCACCCTCGCCGCAGCCAAAGCAATGCCACACCTGCGTGGCGGGAATAATGTGGAAGGACGGAGTCTTTTCGCCATGAAAGGGGCAGCAGCCCCAAAACTCATGGCCGCGGGGCTTGAGCTCAACCGTTTCCTGCACGATGGCAACTAGGTCGGACGCAGCGCGTACCTGGTCTTTTTCCTCATCGCTAATCACGGATGCCCACCCCCTGCTCACCCAAGTTGTGACGAATGTCCTCGATATTACCCTCGACGGTCGCAATCAACTCATCCAGCGAATCGAACACACGCGAGGGACGCAGCCAGCGCGTAAACGCCAGCGAAACGGAAGCGCCGTACAGGTCGCCCGTATAACCAATTAAGTTAGCCTCGAGATGCGATGAAGCGGCATCGTCGGCATACGTCGGCGGCAGGCCGACGTTAACGGCAGCAGGCCATACGGTGTCATCAACGAGCACCAGGCCCTCATACACGCCATCGGCAGGCACCTGAATGCCGTCGGGAACCTGCAGGTTAGCCGTGGGAAAGCCCATGTCAGAACCCTCGTGACGGCCACGAATAACACCGCCACGCAGCATATACGGGCGGCCGAGCAACTCAGCAGCAAGCTCCACATGGCCCTGTCCCAGCTCATGACGAATGCGGGTGGCGCAAATGGCCTCACCGCCCTCGCAAAGCAGGTCGTGCCCGTATACGTCAACGCCGCGCTCGGCACCCCAGGCGCGCATCTCGGCAACACCAGAAGCACCGCCACGACCCAGCCTAAAGTCGCTGCCAACGCGAATCGAACGAATGTCGACCAGACGCGACACCAGCGAGAGAAAAGCAACATGGTCGAGTGCCGCAACCTCAGGCGTAAAGGGAACGGCCACCACCGCATCGACCCCGGTCTGAGCCAAGGCATGTAGACGGTCGGCCGTCGTCATCAATTTTTGAGCGGGCGAAGGACTCACCACAACGTCCGGATCGGGATCGAAAGTGACCACGACCGCCTTGCAGCCATGGGCACGGGCATCACGGACAAGCGCTTTGATGAGTTCCCGGTGTCCACGGTGAACGCCATCGAACACGCCAATGGCGATCGAGGCAGCACCCAAGTGCTCGCACTCATCAAATGCATCGGCAGCAACGATGCGAGCCTCGTCCGACTCGCCTTCAAAAAAGATACGCGCGAGCTCGCGAGCGGACAACATCATCGAACACCGCCGATTGCCTGCGGAAACACGTGCTCCATGACAAAGCGGCCACTTTCGATGCGGGCGAGCGCCTTGAGTCCCCCATCGAGCACCAGCGCAAACGGCGCTTTCGAAGCATCGAAATCGGCAAGCGCACGCTCAACGGGAATGCGTCGGCCGCAGAGCAGGTCATCGGCAAGATTGCCAGGCAAGTCAACACGCGTGGCGCCCAGGGCCGCAATGGGATCCAGGGCAAAGCCAGGCGCGGACTCGGGAGAAAGCTCCTCGACCGCATGACAGGCGCCAATGGAAACAACACCGGAGGCCGTGCGGCGCAGCGCGGAAATGTGCGCGGCGCTCTCGCAGGCGCGGCCCAAGTCGCGAGCGAGCGCACGGATATAGGTGCCCTTGCTCACCGAGAACGCCACGGTCCACACACACGTATCACCTTCGCCGCCCACGGCGATCAGGCCGGCGGCATAGACCTCGACGGGGCGCGGAGGTAGGTCCACCGCATTGCCCTCGCGAGCAGACTTGTAGGCGCGAACGCCATTGACCGAGATAGCCGAAAACGCCGGCGGCACCTGCATCTGCGGACCCAGCATAGCGGCCAAGCGCTCACGGGCATAGGCAGGATCGCGCAGCTCGTTGGCAATAGCCACCGTGCGGACCGCCTCACCCTCCGCATCATCGGTATTGGTCTCGGCGCCAAACGAGATGTCGGCGACATAGCTTTTGGTATCGAGGGTTAGCATGCCCAGCAGACGGGTGGCCTGGCCCACACCCACCACCATGACACCCGATGCCATGGGGTCGAGCGTGCCGGCATGGCCGACGCGCCGCTCATGGAGGGCGCGCCGGCATTGCGAAACCACATCGTGGGACGTGCAGCCCACCGGCTTATCGACGGCGAGCAGCATATTCAGTTGAGAAGGCGTACGACGAGCCATGTACCATCCAAAAAGTTAAAGCTCGACGGTCACCGAAGCGGGATCCTCCCCTACCAGTTCGGCCAGCATGGGAAGTGCCACGGTGAGCGTCTCGAGAATCGTTCCGTTGTTGGAGAAACCGGCGGCAGCGGGATGTCCGCCTCCGCCAAAGGCAGCAGCGATCTCGGACACGTTGAGGTCGCCCTTGGAGCGCAGGTTGCCGCGCACCTTGGTATCGCCCTCGATGCCCTTAAGGAACAGGCACACCTCGACGCCCATCACCGAGCGCACCACATCGACCAGGCCGTCGCACTCATCCGAGGTGACGCCGCATTCCTTAAGGTCGCTCTCGTACGCGTAGCTATACGCCACGCGCCCGTGCGCGACCGTCTTGATGCGACCCATGACGATGGACTTGAGGTGCAGAAACTCGACAGGCATGCTCTGGTAGACCTCGAGCGCGACGCGCGCCGGATCGGCACCGTGCGCCACCAGGCGCGAGGCGGCATGAAACGCGGCGGCGTCGGCGTTCTGATACTGAAAACGACCGGTGTCGGTGACCAGGCCGCACAGCAGGCAGG
The DNA here is from genome assembly GCA_900545555.1 of uncultured Collinsella sp. Classification (GTDB taxonomy): domain Bacteria; phylum Actinomycetota; class Coriobacteriia; order Coriobacteriales; family Coriobacteriaceae; genus Collinsella. The sequence goes on along the minus strand of UQZI01000089.1, from coordinate 2,187 downwards.
TGGCGATGCTGTCGCTTGCGGTGATGCCGCAATCGGCCAAAAAGCGGTCGATGATCATGGCACAAGCAGCGGCATTGACGCACCTGAGGCTGACCTCGGCAAACTCCTCGCGTGCCGGATGATGGTCAAAGCACGCCACGTGGGCCGAACGACGCAACACCTCGGCGGAGTTATTGAGGCGCTCGACGACCGGCACGTCCACCGAGATGAACAGGTCCGGGTTGCCGGTGTAGGTAGATGCCGGCACCAACAGATCGGAGCCCTCCATAAAACGGTAGATGCGCGGAACGGGATCGTCATCTGCCAGCAGCAGGGCGATGTCCTTATCGGGGAACACCTTCATAAGCGAAAGGCCCAGGCCCAACACGGAGCCCAAGGCATCGCCGTCGGGAGAGGTGTGACCCGAGATTGCAATGGAGGACGCATCCTCGATGAGCTCAAGGATGCGTCGTTTAATATCTGCAGACTCGCACGAGGCGAGGTCGGCGGAATTAGTCATCTAAAGCTGCCTCCTGGGCGGCATCCGCAATTGGGTAGCCGTCCTCGTCCTTTTCGATCGCAAGCGTGGCCGGAACGTTTTCCAGCGCACGCGTGATGCGCTCGGCCTCATCGGTCGAGCGATCGATGCGAAAATCGAGCTCGGGCGTGACGCGCCAATCGAGCGAGCGAGCCAACAGACTGCGAATACGGCCCTTGGCGCTGGCAAGCGCCTCCATGACCTCATCATAGCGGCTCGCATCGCACGACACGTACACGCGCGCGAACGAACGGTCCACCGCGACCTCGACCGCGGTCAGGGTGACCAGGTCGAGACGCGGATCGGAAACCTCAAAGAGCAGGATATAACCGAGCTTCTCGCGAAGCTGCTCGCCCAGACGGCGGGTTGCCTGCGTTTGCTTCATAGCGCTACCCCCTACTCGGTACGGGCAACCTGGTCGATACGATAACCCTCGATCTGGTCGCCGGGCTTGATGTCCTGGAAGTTCTCCAGGCCAATGCCGCCCTCGGAACCGCTCTTAAGGCTCTTGGCCTCGTCCTTGTAGTGGCGCATCGAGGCGATCTTGCCGTTGAAGACCACAATGCCGTCACGCACCAGGCGCACGGAATCGGTCGCGGCGATCTCGCCCTCCTCCACGCGGACACCGGCGGCGATACCGACTTTGGGCACCTTGAAGGTGTCCAGGACGGTAGCGGTACCCGTGGAGACCTCGACCTCCGTGGGCTTGAGCATGCCGATACGGGCGGCGTCGAGCTCCTCGAGGCACTTGTAGATAACGTCGTAGCAACGGATCTCGACGCCCTCGCGCTCGGCGGCGGAGCGGGCCTTGCCGTCGGGACGCACGCCAAAGCCAATGATGATGGCGTTGGAGGCGTCGGCCAGGACGACGTCGGTCTCGTTGATGGCACCGACGGCGGAGTGGATCGTGTTGATGCGGACCTCGGACTGATCCATCTTGTCGAGCGAGTCCTGAAGGGCCTCGATGGAACCCTGGACGTCGGCCTTGATGATCAGGTTGAGCTCCTTGACCTCGGCGTCGGCGATCGTCTCGAAGAGGTTCTCGAGCGTGACGTGCTTCACGCGGCTCTGCTCCTCGATACGAGCCTTGAGCGAGCGCTCATCGGCCAGAGCGCGAGCCTCGCGCTCGTCCTCGAACACGCGGAACTCGTCACCGGCGTTGGGCACGGACTGCAGGCCCAAGATCTCGACGGCATCGGAGGGGCCGGCCTCGGTGACGGCGTTGCCCTTGGGATCGAGCATGGCGCGGACGCGGCCGTAGGTAAGGCCGGCGACCAGCGTATCGCCCACGTGCAGGGTACCGCGGGTCACCAGCACGGTAGCGACCGAACCGCGGCCCTTGTCGAGCTTAGCCTCGAGGACGTTACCGGAGGCAAAGGTGTCGGGGTTGGCCTTGAGCTCGAGCACGTCGGCCTGGAGCAGCACGGTCTCGAGCAGGTCGTCGATACCGATCTTCTGCTTGGCCGAGATGTTGACGAACATGTTCTGTCCGCCCCACTCCTCGGGGATGACGCCGTACTCGGTGAGCTCCTGGCGCACGCGGTCGGGGTTGGCGCCCGGCTTATCGATCTTGTTGACGGCGACGACGATGGGTACGCCGGCGGCCTTGGCGTGGTTGATGGACTCGATGGTCTTAGGCATGACGCCGTCATCGGCAGCCACGATCCGAA
>UQZI01000088.1 GCA_900545555.1 uncultured Collinsella sp. | reverse complement strand
GATCCGGTCCGACCGGGCCGCGCGGCAAGGAGATATATTGCCAGACCGGAGGGGCGCCGGGGGCGGGAATCGCGCACTCCATATTTTGTTCACAAATGAATAGGTCCCTCAGTCACGTCACTGAGGTTATAACTGACGCATCAGCTTCTGATATTGGCGGTGACCAGCTGGTTTATAGATGTTGAGGCATCGGTCATCTCTGGAGCGCCACTTTACTCCAAAAGCATCGGTTATTTGTTTCCCGTCGGTAAAAGGCAGGTTTTGTTCGCCAAGCGTTCCTATATATAGAAGTTCGGGTTCGAACCGTGCATCGGTAACAAAAAAGCGACCAGCCGGAGCCGATCGCTTTCTATTCTATGCTGGAGCATCCAGAGGGGTTCTTCCGAACTCATTTTCTCGCTGCCATTCATGCTTTCGAAGCATCTTTCTACAGCCCTCGTTGTCTATCCTCGTATCTCACAGGTCTTCCGGAGATTCACAAGCAGTCTTAGGGTCAATTTAGTTCTGCTTTCAGAGACTTGTTTGAGAGTTTTTAAAGACAGTTCAAAACAATAAGTGAGACACCATAAAGCAGAGCAAGATGAGCCGGATAGAAAATGTAGAAGAAATATTTGAGCTTCAGCCCTCGCTTGCCATTATAAAGATTGATAAGCAGCAACGAAACGACCGCGGCAGCAACTTCAGGATTAAATATATTAGCTGTAGCAAACTCAAATCCGCCGCCAACTATATGGCATGACGAAAGGAGCACTGCGCATACTGCAGCAAAGAACATCTTGGCCTTGCTGTCGTGGAATAAATAGAATGCAGCCACAAGCAGAATGCCATACACACCGCCATCTAGTTTAGTGTATTCAGCTGCCAGTGCTGTCAAAACAATCAGAGCAGTTTCTGCGATGTATCTTTTCCGTTTTGAAAGACTTTGTATCTTTTCCAGAACAATCAAAAAGACCAAGGAAAGCAGGAGCTCACACATAACATTTTGTTGCCGAAGGTCAAATAGTTGCCCGGTTTGGACGAAATCGTATATGGGCTCCGCAATGATTGCGAAGACAAGCATATTTCGCAGGTACTTCTTTAAGTCATGAGTATGCAAAAATCCCTCAACTATCAAAAAGCAAAATAAGGGAAATGCAATTCTGCCAAGAACATGAAGCACATCCGAAGCCTCGCTTAGAATCGCCCACTGTTCGTCTGATATCTGACTGTACGATGCGTGAGTCATGATTCCATTGGTCAGGACGATCCTGCTTACATGATCGAGAACCATCGAAATGGCTGCTATTATCTTTAATGTGCTGCCGCTAATTCCGTATCTATTTGTTTTCATTTCGTATTCCTTACTTTGGGTGGGCCGTCAGGGGTTCAGCCTGCTTCGCAGGCGGCCGCTGCGGCGCTTCGCGCCTTGCGCTCTGCGCTGGCAAACGCTCACGCGTTTACTCAGCTCCGCGCCCTTTCGGGTTCGAACCCGCGTCGCGGCAACAAAAAAGCGGCCGGCATCCGCCAGTCGCTTTTCCATTCCATGGTGGGCCGTCAGGGGTTCGAACCCTGGACCTTGGGATTAAAAGTCCCCTGCTCTGCCAGCTGAGCTAACGGCCCGCGGGTGGCATTGTACCACGGTCTGGGACTATTCCCAACTCCATTGGCCGTTCTGGAAAATCACAACTTCACGTCCATCAGGCGTAATGCCCGTAATATCGATGTCGTCCGTGCCAATCATGAAATCGACGTGCGTACTCGAGACGTTTACGCCATGCTCCAGGAGCTCCTCCTTGGACATGTCATACCCACCCTCGATGCATTCGGGGAAACCGACACCCAGCGCGAGATGGCAGCTAGCGTTCTCATCATAGAGCGTGTCATAGAATAGAACGCCACTTTCACGGATCGGCGTGTTCTTGGAGATAAGCGCGACCTCACCCAGATGAGCGGCACCTTCATCGGTGTCAATAATGCTCGCAAGCGCCGCCTTACCCACGCGGGCATCGTAGTCCACTACGCGGCCCGCCTCGAACTTAATCCAAAAATCGTCGACTTTATTGCCGTGGTGGATGAGCGGCATGGCCGAGTACACGATACCGTCGGCGCGCATGCGATCGGGCGAGGTGAAGACTTCCTCGGTAGGAATGTTGGGGAAGAAGGGGTGTCCATCGGGCGTCTTGCCCTTGCCGCCGGCCCACTCGTGACCCTTCGTCATGCCAATCGTCAGATCGGTTCCATTTGCCGAGGTGTAATGCAGATAGTCGAAACGATTGTCGTTCAGGAAACGCAGGTTCTTTTCGAATGCGGCGTCATGGAGTTCCCAGTCGCTCTCCGGGTCCTGGCCATCGGCACGAGCGGTGTGCAGAATCGCATTCCATAGTTTATAGATCGCAACCTCATCCGCATCGCCCGAGAACACCTCGCGAGCCCAGGCAACGACCGGCGCGCCGGCGATGCACCACGGGTTGATGTTGTAGTCCAGCCCACGGCGGAAGACCTTGCACTGCGTATTCCTTGCCTTGGAAGCCGAGGCGGGCTTGGCGGGGTCAATGCCCTTCAGAGCCGCTGGGTCCGCACCCTCGATAAAGATAAAGCAGGCACCGTCCTGGGCCAGGGAATCCAACTGCAGGCGCTTCCACTCGGGCGTCTGCTCAAAATAGCTTTTATCGACATGCTCGTACGTAAGCCTTGTCACGGCGTCATCGGCCCAAATGACTGTCACGTGGCCAGCGCCGGCGGCATAAGCCTCCGCGACCACCACGCGCGCAAACGGCGCGCACTCGACCGGAGACTGAACGACAACCTCCTGGCCGGGCTTGACGTTTACGCCCTTGCGGACAACCAGGCGCGCATAGTTTTTAATCTTGGGCTCTAGGGCCTTCATGCCCTCCAGAGCCTCTTCGACCGTCAGGGCAGCTCGAATCATGTGCCACTCCATCTATCTATAGAACAGTAAAAAGGCGCGCCGCAAAAACGACGCGCCTTATATCTTAGCGATAAGTATGCATGCAAACGCTACTTCTTCTTGGAGTCCTTTTTGTCCTCCTCGGCAGCTGCGCGCTCGATAAGAGCGTTGAGCTTATTCTCGGACATGCCTTCGGCCTGCGCGCGATACATGTTGCGCAAGGGGCGAATACGAGCGAAGTCATAGATAAAGTCACCCAGGATGATGACATAGGACACAACGATGCCAACCATCTGAACAGGACTGGACACCGTGCCGCCGGGAACGAAGTAGAACGAAACCCAAATTGCCACGATGAACACCATGCCGATAGCGAGCACGGCCCACCAAATACGGCGGCGCTTGGTGTAGTCCTCATCCTGCTTGAGAAGGATATTCGACACCGTGTAGATGCGATCCTCCTTGGCGCGCTGCTTAGCCTTGCGGGCGCGCTTCTCCTCTTTAGAGAGGCCCTCGAGGTTCTCGCCCTTCTCGAGCTCTTTGCGGCGTGCCTTAGACGAAGCCGGCACGACGCGGACAGAGCTCGCTGCCTGACGGGCGGGCTTGGCGGATGCAGCGGACTTGCGCGCAACCCCGGTAACCTCGTGGGATTGCGTGCGCTTGTTCGTGGCGCTACGGGTACTCACTTATGCGTTCTCCTTCATGCTTGTGAACTGGGAGCCCGTGATGATCTGGAAGGCCTCGCGATAGCGCTCGGACGTGCCATCGATGACCTCGGCGGGCAGGTGCGGGGTCTCCCCCGTCATATCCCAGTTGGCCTTGAGCCAATTGCGGACGAATTGTTTGTCGTAGCTGGGCTGGATCTTGCCCTCCTCGTAGCTGGCAGCAGGCCAGAAACGGCTGGAATCGGGCGTGAGGCACTCGTCGATCAGCGTGACCTTGCCATCGATGACACCAAACTCGAACTTGGTGTCGGCAATGATGATGCCACGGGTCGCGGCGTACTCGGCAGCGGCCTTGTAGATCTTGAGGGAAAGGTCACGAATCTGCGTGGCGATATCCTCGCCCACGATCTCGCAGCAACGCTCGAACGAGATGTTCTCGTCGTGGTCACCGATCTCGGCCTTCGTGGACGGCGTGAACAGCGGCTCGGGAAGCTTAGAAGCCTCGGTCAGGCCCTCAGGCAGCTGGATGCCGCAGACGGTGCCGTTCTCGTCGTAGGTCTTCTTGCCCGAACCGGTCAGATAGCCGCGGACGATGCACTCGATAGGAATCGTCTGGGCCTTTTTAACCAGCATGGCGCGGCCAGCGAGGTAGTCACGATACTCAGCAAACTCCTCGGGGAAATCCGCCGGGTCGATGGAAACGAGATGGTTGGGGACGATGTCGGCAAACTTATCAAACCAGAATGCCGAGATGCGGTTGAGCACCTCTCCCTTAAACGGAATCTCGTCGGGAAGAATGAAGTCGAACGCAGAAATGCGGTCGGTGGCGACCATCAGCAGGTTTTCACCGGCATCGTAGATATCACGAACCTTGCCACGGGAATCCGGACGACGCTCCATCGTTGTCACGTGAGTCACTCCTTACCAAAATACGACAGTAATGCGGGTTCTTTCCCGCACGTTTTCGCAAACTCGGAGCGGCAGGGATGAAACCCCTCCTTCACCGAATAGCGAAAAGCTAGTGCTCCATTGTAGTAGATGCCGCGTCCGCCGTGTGCTCGCGAGGCAGATGAATCGTAAAAGCCGTACCCTTTCCAAGCTCCGACTCCACGGAAATGTAGCCATGATGTCGCTCGACGATCTGTTTAGTCACGGCGAGGCCCACGCCCAGACCGCCCGCCTCACGGGCACGGCTGGCATCGGCGCGCCAAAAACGGCCGAAGATGCGCGACAAGTCATCCTTGGCAATACCGATGCCGGTATCAGAAACGGCGACGCTGACGTGTTTGCGGTCACTGAGCACCGACACCACGACCCAACCGCCCTCGGGGGTGTAGCGCATGGCGTTGCTCATGAGATTGATGACGCATTGTGTGATCATGTCGGGATCGGCTTCGACGACATCGTCGTGACCTTGGGTCTCGTCAGCAAAGCGCAAGCGCAGATCGCGGTCGACAAACAGGCGCTCCTGGGCATTGACGATGGAACGCACGAAAGGAACCATGTCCACCGGCTCAAGGTTGAGCGGAGCCGTGCTGTTTTCCATGCGCGACAGGTCGAGCATCTGCTGCACCAGACGAGCCAGGCGACGCGTCTCGGAAGCAACAGTCTCCAAGTGCTCATCGTCGGTAGGATATACGCCATCCTGCATGGCCTCGACCGTTGCGAGCATGGCCATAAGCGGAGTACGAAGTTCGTGAGCCACGTCCGAGGTCAAACGTTTCTCGTGTTTCATATCCTTCTCGAGCGAAGTGGCCATCTCATCGAAGGTCTCACCCAGCTGATCAATCTCGTCATCGCCGCGCAAGCCCGTACGAGCAGACAGATCGCCATCGCGAATTTGCTTGGCCGTGCTGGTAATACGGTGAATCGGCTTGGTGAGCATGCGCGACACGAGTGATCCGATAACGACCGAAATGCAAACTGCAACAACCGCAGCAAGGGCCATGGCGTTAAAGGTCTTCTCCCTAAACGCAGAATCTGCCTTGGTGAGCAAGGCATCGGAGCCGATGGCCCACAGCTTTACTTGTCCGACATGCTCGCCGGAAGACGTTATGATTTCGACGTTTGCAACGCTATCGGAGCCGGTGGGAGCCGACGAGACCGGACTATGCGATGCTTTTTTCCCGCTCGAGCTGCTCGACGGCGATTCGTTCTCGCGCACATCGGCGGTCGCGCTTGCCGAAGGCCATGAGTCGTCATAAACGACAACGCCTTTCTTGTTGACGACCTGCATACCCAAATCGTCGGACACCAAACTCGATGTCGCGACCGTACGTAGCTCGCCCGCAGTCCAATTGCCGTTTTCCTCATACGACGTCGCAAGCTTTTCGGCAGCGGAATTTGCGATTTCGACGATATTGGAGCGCGTGTAATCCGAAAAGACCGTGCCCCACACAACAGAGACCACGCCCACCAGCACCAATACCGTCATGAGCGATGTCAGAGCAAAAGCAAGTGCCATGCGCGAGGGATAGCTCATCGTTGGCCGTGAATCGGAACGAGGCGTGTTCCAACTAGCCTTGGAACCCGCCTCGCTCTCCTGCTTGTGCTTTTGTCCGATTTCAAAGCGCGCAGGTGTCATATGTGATTTCCCTATTTCTCGTCCGACTTATCGGTCTTGGCCGGAGCCTCGAAGCGATAGCCGACACCGTGGACGGTGTAGAGCCACTTGGGCTTCTTGGGATCATCGCCCAACTTGGCGCGAAGGTTCTTCACGTGGCTATCGATGGTGCGCTCATAGCCCTCAAAGTCGTAGCCGAGCACCTTCTCGACCAGCTCCATGCGGTTGTAGACGCGACCGGGGTGACGGGCAAGCGTGGTGAGCAGCTTAAACTCGGAAGCCGTCAGGTCGACTTCCTTGCCCTCGACCAAAATCTTGTGGCCCGAGATATCGATGACCAGATCGCCGAAGTCGAGTACCTCGACGGCTGGCTCGTCGGCCTGATGGGCACGGCGGAACAAGGCGCGTACGCGCGCGACAAGCTCGCGCGGCGAGAACGGCTTAATCAGATAGTCGTCGGCGCCGAGCTCAAGACCGATAATACGGTCCTCGATCTCGCCCTTAGCCGTCAGCATGATGATGGGGACATCCGAGGTATCGCGAATGGTGCGGCAAACGCGCTCGCCGGGGATCTTGGGGAGCATAAGGTCGAGCACGACCAGGTCAAACTGATGCTTCTCGAACTCCTCGATCGCGGACTGGCCGTCGCCGACGCCCACAACCCAGTAGCCTTCGCGCTCGAGATAGGCAGCGACGGCGTCACGGATTGCCTTCTCATCCTCGACCAGCAGAATCTTTTTTGCATCTGAAGCCATAACACGGCCCCCCTGTCTCAATTAGCTAAGAACAAGCCCATTTTAACGCACCTGAACCCGCCGGATGCCACTATGACGCGGCAGCTCGGCGGGCGGTACTCACAATTACAACGCGTTTATTCCCCTGTTGGCGCCTTTTTAACCCCTCTAAGCTTAAAGAGAGAATAGGCGTGCAGTGACCGTCTCTGGTATACCCTGGCTGTTGCGCACCGTGGCGTACGTAAGGAATGAGTCCGATTTTCCCGCCGTAGCTGGATAATCGCCATACTCCAGGGCTCGGTCGGGCGACAGAAGCGAGCCGTAGGTCTTAGCCGAAGTGTCAATCAAAAAATGCGACGCCTGGACTTTAACCAGGTATTTATTTTTCCTTCCCGCAACGCACGCGAGCGGCTCACGCGAAAGGAAGAGGTACGGCCCGCCCTCGTTACCGATATAGGTGCCCATATTGCCCAGGCTACCCACACCGTTATACGTCGCCTCAATGGAGAACACGAAGGTGTCGCCCATATACACGGCCTCGAAAGGCGAAACCGACGAAGGAAGCACCAGCTGAGCTCGCTTCGTATTGTTGCCGTCAGTCAGGTCGATCGCCGTCATACCGTAATAGACGCCCTCATCATTGTGCACGCGGGGCGAGATGGTCAGGATGCCGTCGCTCACACGCGGGGCGGATGCGAAGCGGCCCGTCGACTTCCAAATAGTCTCAGGCTTGGACTCGCTGGGCGACTGACGGTAGCAGTACGAATCGTTACTCGTCTTGCTGCCGCCGGACGAGGGCATCTTATACCAGATGACCGACGACCCATACGCTGTGAAGAGCGGCGGATCGTAATTTTCGCCACCGCGATCGAGCTCGACAGCGTTGCCGGTAAGGGAGGAGCCTGCAAGGTTTTGCGCATAGAGTTTCCAAGACGCATTGGCAAAGTTCATCTCGACCCACGCGAACACGCCATCACCCGCGCGAACGTCGTAAAACGCATAACCGGTTCCCTCAACGGGATCCTCGATAAGTGTGGTAAGCGAGCCATCGCCCAGGTTGAGCACACCAAGCGTATTGGCATGCAGG
>UQZI01000087.1 GCA_900545555.1 uncultured Collinsella sp. | reverse complement strand
AGATCACCAGACTGCGGCAGAAACAGGCGGAATATCTGGCGCTGCAAAACCAGATCAACCCCCACTTCCTCTATAACGCCCTGGAGGCCATCCGCACAGACGCCCTACTGGCGAACTGTCCGGATATTGCCGAGACCACGGAGGCTCTGGCGACCTTTTTCCGATACACCATCTCCAATGTCCAGGAGTATGTGACCTTTTCAGATGAGCTGGACAATGCGGAAAACTACTTTACCATCCAGCGCTGCCGATTCGGTGACAAAATCTCTCTGGAACTGGAGCTGGAGAACGAGCGGCTTTTGGAAGTGCGGATGCCGAAGCTCATCCTGCAGCCTCTGGTGGAGAACGCAGTATCACATGGGCTGGAGGGCAAACTGGGCCACGGCACGGTCCGCATCATTGTGGAAAACAGCGACCGGACATTTTTCCTGCGGGTGCGGGACGACGGCGTAGGGATGCCGGACGAACAGGTGGAGCGGCTCAACGCGCAGTTCGGCGGAGTTGGGGGCGCGGATATGACCCAGCCGTGCGGAGGAATCGCCCTGCGGAATGTCAACAGCCGCATCCGGCTCATGTTCGGAGAGGACTACGGCCTGCATTTGTTCAGCGCCGCGGGCGTTGGCACGGAGTGCTGCGTGACGCTGCCGCTGCGTTTCCGGGAGGCGTAGAACCGTGAGAGAGGAATTGATCCGGGTGGAGAACGGCTGCTTCCGCAGGGAGGACGAATTCTACCGTTTTGAAATCTCCATTTCCCGGGGGGAGTGCATCGGGGTCTATGTGGACGACCATTTTACCTCCGGCACCGCATATCTGGACCTGTTCAAGGGCGGCACACACCTGGAGCGGGGACGGGCCTTTTCCTGCGGCCGTCGGGTGGGCCCGCTGGAACTGGAACGCTGGATCCTGCAAAACGCCAGGATCGTGAACTGGCACCGGTTCCATTCGCAGGAGCTGACGGTGCGGGACTTCCTGCTGGCGCTGGACCGTCCGGCCGGCTGGCCGCAGAGATGGGGCGCGGTCCGGCGCCTGCACAGTCCGGAGAGCCAGGAGATCCGGCAGCGGATGGAACTGCGTGTGCCGCTGGAGAGCCGGCTTGCCGACCTCTCCCTGCTGGATTATTACCGCCTCTGTGTATTTCGGGTGTGGTTCTGGCGGGGAGAGTTGCTGGTCCTGGACCGGATCACAGAAATCCTGCGGCGGCGGGATGTGGAAAAACTGATGGAGTGCGTACAGCTGCTGCTGCGCCAAGGGACGGCGGTATTCCTGCTGGATCTGGACGAGACATTCATGTACCGCTACTGTGACCGGATCGACGTCATCCGGGACCGCAGGACCTGCTATCGGCTTTACCCGGAGGAGTACGGGGAGCAGCTCTATGCAGTTCTGGGCTGGAAGCCGCGGGACCGCGGAGCGGAGCATACAGAGTGCCGCTGGGAAGACAAGCAGGTGCTGCGGCTGGAGGGTCTCACTTTTCCGGGAATGGCGCCGCTGACCTGCCAGATTCACAGCGGAGAGATCGCCTACTTCCGGGACGAGAACTACACGGCTGCCGCCAGACTCCGGGAGTGCTTTCTGGGCGGCAGGAATTGGCTGAGTGGGATGCTGTGGCTGAACGGGCAGGCACAGACACATGAAGAGATGACAAAGCAGATCGGCACGGAGATCGGGATTCAGACCGAACGGCCGGACCGTCCCGGCGGTGTATTGTTTGACAACCTCACCGCGCTGGACAACCTGACGACCTGCCTGCTTCCCAAGGCCGGATACCGTCTGGTTCGCCGGCGGGTCGCGGAGAATATTTTGGAGGAGGCCTCTAGATGGTTTCCCCGAGAGGATCTGCTGCGGCCTCTGCGCACTTGGTCCTTACCGGCGCGCCTCCGGTTCTCCTATTTCAAATGGTATCTGCTGAATCCGCAGCTGCTGGTCTGCTTTTTCCCCTTTTCCGGGCAGGAGACGGCGCATCATGAACTGATTATCGACCTGCTGGTTGCCTGCGCAGAACGCGGGATGGCGGTTTGGGTCATCTCCTCCAACATTGACGCGATCTGCGAAAAGACGGAAAACCAGGAATTTCTCCAGCGCCTGCGAACCATCAACTGACTTCCATGGAAAACCGGCGGCAGACTTGTGGCACAAAGACCTCCTTTTTCCTCCATCCAGCATTTTTTGCTGCAGGACGAAAGGCATCCGCAGAATTTTGCATGGCGCGGCAGTTGCCCGCCGGTGTCGGCACATGCCCGTTGGCGGTGCCCCGGCCCGCCATGCAGCGCTATTCATGGGTTTTATCCCCATTTCAGATACCCGCCGAAAAGCGTTTAGCTGCCTTGCGGCAAGCCGGACGCTTTTCTTTTTCCCCAAGCGGGTGAGAAATCGTTCCCAGAACCACCTTCCCAAAGACCAGCAGGGCGGATTGCAGCTGCCGTAATACTGCTCCCAGCACACTGCGTACACCTGCCACCCGGAAGCTGCAGGCGCCGCTCTCATAGATGGGCGCCCGCACCATCTCCCAGGGCGGAGTGACAGAGGAAAAGGTCTGGCTCTCCCTGGTGGTGGTCAGTGTGTCCGGTCCCATGGGAGCAGATCCACATTTTTATCCCTCCGCCAGTGAGATCCGGATACAATACCGCCACATGGGATGTGGGGGCCTGAAGCCCGCGTACTTTTATGTGAAATCCGCGCTGGAGAGCGGCCGCCATGTGGTCACCTCCAACAAGGAGCTGGTGGCCACCCACGGCTATGAGCTGCTCCAGCTGGCCCGGGAGCACGGGGTCAGCTATCTGTTCGAGGCCAGCGTGGGCGGGGGCATCCCTATCCTGCGGCCCCTGACCTCCTGCTTGGCAGCCAACGAGCTCAGCCAGGTCACCGGCATCCTCAACGGCACCACCAACTATATCCTGTCGCGCATGGACGCCGAGGGCGCCGATTACGCTGACGTGCTCGCCGACGCCCAGGCAAAGGGCTATGCCGAGGCCGACCCGTCCGCCGACGTCGACGGCTTCGACGCCGCCAGCAAGACGGCAATCCTCGCTTCCATCGGCTTTGGCACCCGCGTGACCACCGACGATGTCTACCAGCAGGGTATCCGTACCATCGGCGCCGAGGACATTGCCCAGGCCCGCGAGCTCGGCTACACCATCAAGCTGCTGGGCATCGCACGCAACACCGACGCCGGCGTCGACGTCCGCGTGCACCCCACGCTGATCCCCGCCGACCACATGCTTGCCAAGGTCAACGGCGCCATGAACGCTGTCTACGTGGTGGGCGACGCCGTGGGCGAGACCATGTTCTACGGTGCCGGCGCAGGCTCCTTCCCCACCGCGAGCGCCGTCGTGGGCGATATCCTGTCGCTCTCCGAGCAGATCAGCCGCGGCGTGGCTCCGCTGCCCGAGATTGAGCCCTATGGTCACAACCTCGCCTTTAAGCCCATGGACGAGCTCCAGACCAAGTACTATGTGCGCCTGAAGGTCGCCGACCGCGTGGGCGCCCTGTCCGAGACGGTCGACATCTTTGCCAAGCACAACATCTCGATCTCGCTCATCAACCAGGTCGAGGACGGCAAGTCGGGCGTCAGCGATGCCTGCTCGGTCATCTTCCTGACGCACCGCGCACTCGAGAAGGACGTCCAGGCTGCCGCCGCCGAGCTTGCCAGCGTCGACTGCGTGGCCGAGGTCGCCAACGTCCTGCGCATCGAGGACGTCGAGGCCTGGACCGAAGGTGTCATGGCGAACTAGTCCAGTCCTTGGCACACAACATAGCACCTGAGGGGCTCCCGTCCGTTTGGATGGGAGCCCCTTTGTTTGAAACCGCCCATTGCGTTCATCAAGCAAAAGTTTGAACAACTTGGCCATTCGCTGACAACCGAGGGTGCCGTTTACCGATATGCGAACGAAGTTGATTTTGCGCGCCGTTATGCTGTGCTGCGTATGTCCACCCCCGAAGAATGGAGGCACCATGTTGCTCGAGGGCAAGAAAGCAATCATCACCGGAGGCACGCGCGGTATCGGCTATGCCATCGCCTGCCGTTTTATCGAGGAAGGCGCCGCCGTCACCGTCTTTGGTTCGCGTCAGGAAACCGCCGACGCGGCCGTTGAGAAGCTCGCCGCCGCCTATCCCGAGGCAAAGATCTGGGGGCGTTCGTGCAACCTCACCTCACTCGAGGCCGTAACCGAGGCCTTTACCCAAGCTGCCACCGATATGGGCGGCCTGGACACGGTCGTCAACAATGCCGGCATCTCCCAGCGCTCGCCCCTTTTGGACTACACGGCCGAGGAGTTTGCAAAGGTCATGGACCTCAACGTCGTCGCCGTCTTTAATGGCCACCAGGCTGCCGCCAAGATCATGACCGAGGCCGGCCACGGCGGCACCATCACCACCACGAGCTCGATGGTCGCCAAGTACGGTCAGCCCTCCGGCGTCGGCTATCCCACGTCCAAGTTTGCCGTCAACGGCATGATCCAGTCGCTCTCGCGCGAGCTCGCCCCCATGGGCATTCGCGTCAACGCCGTCGCACCTGGCGTAACCAAGACCGATATGGTCGCCAACCTGCCCGAAGAGGTCATCAAGCCCATCATCGCCACCATTCCGCTGGGTCGCATGGGCGAGCCCGAGGATGTCGCCAACGCCTTCGTTTTCTTGGCGAGCGACATGTCCGCCTACGTCACAGGCGCCGTGCTCCCCGTCGACGGAGCTGCCCGCTCCTAAGAGGCCACGAGCTTCGGCCACAAACCTCAACATAGCTCAACCAAAGAAGGCTCGCTGCCCGCATCAACTGCAGGCAGCGCGCCTTCTTCTGTTATGAAAGGGAAACTATGTCCCAGTATTTCGGACCAGAACGGGGCACGGTTTCCCCAGAGCCGCTTGCGGAAACTGCATCCCGTTTTGGATGCCGATTCTGGGATGCCGTTTCCGCAACGAGCCTCTCGCGGAAACCACATCCCACTCTGAGCGCCCATTCCGGGACACAGTTTCCCAACTGCCCCTGTTTCGGAAAACACACCCCATTACGCGCCTTCAAACTGGGACGCGCTTTCCCGCAGGATGTCGATGCAGAAATTACATCCCACTCTGCGCCTAAATTCCGGGACGTCGTTTCCGCAAAGCCCCTCAACGGGAAGTTGCATCCCATTCCAAAGTCGAGACGGAGAGCGCGTCCCGTTTAAACCCTTGGGGCTGCCCTGCTACCTGCCGTCGTCGTCCTCGGCTTCTTCTCTTGCATAGAGCTCCAGCATGCGGCGGCGGTATTCGCGCACAGCGAGCTTGGCGCGCTCCAGGCGGCGGCGCTCACGCGGAGTCAGCTCGGACGGGTCGACCTCGTCTCCATAGGTCTTATCGGCAAGCAGGTGCGCCGCGTCCACGATGCGGGCATCGATGTGGCCGCTCGCCGCCTCGGCGGAAAGACGCTCGGCAATCGTATCGAGCGTAGGCAGGCCCTCGAATACGCGACCATGGCCATGCGAGGTCAGCAGCTCGTGCTCGCGCGCGAGCAAGCTCGCTAGGTCGTGGTGGGCGCGCAAGATGTCGAGCGCATCGGATGGATGCTCGGCAACCTCTGCCACGGCGGCGACCGGTGCGGCATCCACCACGCGGTAGAAGAGCTGCGCGAGCAATGGCATCAAGAACACCGTGATGGCACCGGCGGCAACCATGACCGACGCAATATCTTGCGACAGCGCGCCCGCGTTGACGGCAACGCTCGTAACGGCAACGATGATCGGCAGCGCCGTGGTGCAGTACAGGGCCACGGTAATGCGACCATACGCCGACACATCGCGCGTCGCAGGACAAATGCTCATGGAAATAAGAATGGGCACGGCACGAATAATCAACAACGCCACGATAAAGCCCACGAGCAGACCCGGGCGCGACGCCACGGCCGTCAGATCGATCTTTGCGCCCGATACGGTAAAGAACACCGGAATCAAAAAACCGTAGGCCAGACCGTCGAGCTTGGTCTCGAGCGTATGGTTGCCCTCGGGGATGATATAGCGCAGGACAAAGCCAGCGGCAAAAGAACCCAACACGATGTCGAGATCAAAGACAGCCGAGAATGCCACGAGCGTGACCAGGATGAGCACCGTCAGGCGCACGAAGGTCTGCGACGTGGTATCGGCGCGCTCCTCAACAAATGCAAAGAAGCGGCTGCCGACGCGCTTGGAGCGGCTCGGGACCACGGCCAGCAACACGCAAACCACCGCAAACAAGCCAAGGATAACGAGCGTTTGGATGCCAGTGCGGGCAGACAACAGCACCGACATGGCGAGCACGGGACCGAGCTCGCCCCAAGTGCCATACGCGAGAATCGAGTCGCCCACGCGCGTGCCGGTGAGCGAGCGCTCACGCATGATGGGCACAAGCGTACCGAGCGCCGTCGAAGTGAGGGCAAGCGTCACGGCGATACCGTCGAAATGACTGACTGAGAACCACGGGGTAAAGCGCACGGCAAGCCAGGCGATACCAAACGTGACGACCCACGTCGCCAAGCCGTAGCGCCCCTCGACGCCCGTGATGCTCTTGGGGTCGATCTCAAAGCCGGCAAGCAGGAACAAAAAGGCCAGGCCCAGCTCGGACACAAGCGAGACCTCAGCATCTACATGGATGACGCCGAGCATATGGGGTCCCAGTACCGCGCCGAGCACGAGCAAAAAGACCGTCTCGGGAACGGGTTTTCCGGGAATCGCCGAGGCGATAAAAGGACTCGCAAAGGCCACGAGTGCGATGATGGCGAGCGAAACGAATGCCATGTGATGCCTTTCTCTTGTTTGCGCTTCACTGTAGCACCCTCGCCGTCCTCAACGCGCCGCGAGCTGTCGTATCATAGTGAGGTTTACAAACATGTGGCTCAAGGCGACCGCAGGGCAGACCCCGCAAACCGACCGCTGCCGCATACCGTACCGTACGCCCAACCGATCAGGAAGGCAGGAACCAATGGTCTCTCGTATCTACGTGGAGAAGAAACCCGGGTTCGACGTCGAGGCTCAGCAGCTCAAGGGCGAGCTGACCGAAATTCTCGGCATCAAGGGCATCGAGGCCCTGAGGATTATCAACCGCTACGACGTCGAGGGCATCGACAAGGAGCTTTTCCGGTCCTGCGTGCCGACCGTCTTTAGCGAGCCCCAGGTCGATGTGACCTACGACGAGCTCCCCGCAAGCGATGACGCCGTCTTTGCCGTCGAATTCCTGCCTGGCCAGTTTGACCAGCGCGCCGACTCCGCCAGCGAGTGCGTGCAGCTCATCAGCCAGGGCGAGCGCCCCGCCGTGCGCTCCGCCAAGGTCTATATGATCTCGGGCGCTCTGGACGAGGCCGCCATTGATGCCATCAAGCACTACGTGGTGAACCCCGTCGAGGCGCGTATCGCCTCGCTCGACCTGCCCGAGACGCTGTACATGGAGACCCCCGAGCCCCAGCCCGTCGAGGTGCTCGACGGTTTCCGCGAGCTCGACGAAGCCGGCCTTGCCGCCTTTATTTCCGAGCGCGGCCTTGCCATGGACGAGGCGGACATCGCCTTCTGCCAGCAGTACTTCCGCGATGAGGATCGCGACCCCACCATCACCGAGATCCGCGTGATCGACACCTACTGGTCCGATCACTGCCGCCACACCACCTTCGGCACCGTCCTGGACGACGTGACGATCGACGACGCCGTGGTGCAGCAGGCCTTCGACCGCTACATGGAGATGCGCCACGAACTCGGTCGCGACACCAAGCCCGTCTGCCTCATGGACATGGGCACCATCGGCGCCAAGTACCTCAAGAAGACCGGCGTCATGACCGATGTCGACGAGTCCGAGGAGATCAACGCCTGCACCGTCAAGGTGAAGGTCGATGTCGACGGCGAGGACCAGGACTGGCTGTTCCTCTTTAAGAACGAGACCCACAACCACCCGACCGAGATCGAGCCCTTCGGTGGTGCCGCCACCTGCGTGGGCGGTGCCATCCGCGACCCGCTGTCGGGCCGCAGCTA
>UQZI01000086.1 GCA_900545555.1 uncultured Collinsella sp. | reverse complement strand
TCGTGCGCGTCGGTTACACCGTTGAGCAGGGCGAGCCTCTGGCCGACGGTCCTTCGACCGATCACGGCGAGCTCGCACTGGGCCAGAACCTCACCGTGGCATACATGCCGTGGGAAGGCTTCAACTACGAGGACGGTATCGTCGTGTCCGAGCGCCTGGTGGCCGAGGACCTGCTGACGACCATCAATATCACCCGTCACGAGATCGACGCCCGCGACACCAAGCTCGGCCCCGAGGAGATCACCCGCGAGATCCCGAACCTCTCCGAGGACATGCTTGCCAACCTCGACGAGGACGGCATCATCCGCATCGGTGCTGAGGTCGGCCCTGGCGACATCCTGGTCGGCAAGGTCACGCCTAAGGGCGAGAGCGCTCTGACCGCCGAGGAGCGCCTGCTGCGCGCCATCTTCGGTGCCAAGGCCCACGACGTCCGCGACACCTCCCTTAAGATGCCTCACGGCGCTTACGGTCGCGTCATCGACGTCGTCCGCTTTAGCCGCGAGAACGGCGACGACCTGGCCCCCGGCGTCAACGAGCAGGTGCGCGTCTACGTCGCCCAGCGTCGTAAGATCCAGCAGGGCGATAAGATCGCCGGCCGCCACGGCAACAAGGGTGTTATTTGTAACGTTCTGCCGGTCGAGGACATGCCCTACATGGCTGACGGTACCCCGATCGACGTTATCCTCAACCCGCTGGGCGTTCCTTCGCGTATGAACGTCGGCCAGCTGCTCGAGTGCCACCTTGGCTGGGCTGCTGCCTGCGGTTGGGATACCGAGCAGGCCGATTCCGACAAGTACGTCCCCGGTCCGTTCTTCACCGCGACGCCTGTCTTCGACGGCGCCAAGGAGGACGAGATCGCCGAGGTCATTCGTCGCGCCAACAAGAACATGCTCAACAAGGCCACCGCTGCCTTTGGCGATCACATGCGCCCCGAGTTTGTCACCCAGCTTGACGAGCGCGGCAAGACCCGCCTGTTCGACGGCCGCACCGGCGAGGAGTTCCGCGAGCCCATTACCGTGGGTACGTCCTACATCCTCAAGCTCGGCCACATGGTCGACGACAAGATCCACGCCCGTTCGACCGGCCCTTACAGCCTGGTTACCCAGCAGCCTCTGGGCGGCAAGGCTCAGTTCGGCGGCCAGCGCTTCGGCGAGATGGAAGTTTGGGCACTGTATGCATACGGTGCTTCCAACGTCCTGCAGGAGATCCTGACCGTCAAGTCCGACGATACCGTGGGCCGCGTCAAGACCTACGAGTCCATCGTCAAGGGCGAGAACGTCCCGGTCCCGGGTATCCCCGAGTCCTTCAAGGTTCTCGTCAAGGAGATTCGCTCCCTCGCACTGGACATCGAGCCCATGCACGATGCCGACGAGGACGCCTCCGCCCCCGTGACCGCCGAGGAGACCTCCGCTCTCGATGACCTGGCTGCGCTCGCCGGCGTTGACGCCGACGTCGAGGCCGAGGATGCCGAGACCGCCGAGGCGCCCGAGGCTGTCGCCGCCACGACCACTGATAAGGAGTAGTTGACTGTGGCAGATTTCGAAGCTACTGATTTTGACTCGGTAAAGATCTCCCTTGCCTCCGCCGACCAGATCCGTTCCTGGTCGCACGGTGAGGTCAAGAAGCCGGAGACCATCAATTACCGTACCCTCAAGCCCGAGAAGGACGGCCTGTTCTGCGAGAAGATCTTCGGTCCCGCCAAGGACTGGGAGTGCTCCTGCGGCAAGTACAAGGGCATCCGCTTTAAGGGCATCGTCTGCGAGCGCTGCGGCGTCGAGGTCACCTCGGCCAAGGTGCGTCGCGACCGCATGGGCCACATCGAGCTCGCCGCTCCCGTGTCCCACATCTGGTACTTCAAGAGCCCCACGAGCTTCCCGATGAGCCGTATGCTCGACATCAAGTCCAAAGACCTCGAGAAGGTTCTGTACTTCGCCAGCTACATCATCACCGAGGTTGACTACGAGGCTCGCGAGGCCGACGCCGACGACCTGCGCGAGGAGCTCGCCGCCGATCTGGAAGAGATCGATGCCGAGTGCGCCCGCCAGATCGAGTCCCTCAAGGAGCAGGGCGACCCCGAGAACTTTGACGAGTTCTCCGACGAGGAGCCGCTGACCCCCGAGGAGATCGCCTCCGGCATCGTCGACATCGAGGAAGAGTGCAAGGATGAGAAGCAGCTCCGCACGGATGCCTTCAACGCCTTCATGAAGCTCACCGAGCGCGACCTCATCTCCGATGAGCCGCTGTTCCGCGAGATGACCCGTTACTACTCCATGTACTTCAAGGGTGGCATGGGTGCTGAGGCCGTCCGCGACCTGCTCGCTGCCATCGACCTCCCCTCCGAGGCCGAGAAGCTCAAGGCCATCATCGCCGACGAGGATTCCCAGAAGCAGAAGCGCGAGAAGGCCGTCAAGCGCCTTGAGGTCGTTGACGCCTTCCTGAAGGGCGGCAACAGCCCCGCGAACATGATTCTGGACGTCATCCCGGTCATTCCGCCCGATCTGCGCCCGATGGTCCAGCTCGACGGCGGCCGCTTCGCCGCGTCCGACCTTAACGACCTGTACCGTCGCGTGATCAACCGTAACAACCGACTCAAGCGCCTGCTCGACCTGGACGCCCCTGCGATCATCGTGAACAACGAGAAGCGCATGCTCCAGGAGTCCGTGGACGCCCTGTTCGACAACGGCCGTCGTGGTCGCCCGGTCTCTGGCCGTGGCGGTCGCCCGCTCAAGTCGCTCGCCGAGGCCCTCAAGGGTAAGCAGGGTCGCTTCCGTCAGAACCTGCTGGGTAAGCGTGTCGACTACTCCGGCCGTTCGGTAATCGTTACCGACCCCAAGCTGCTGCTGCACCAGTGCGGTCTGCCCAAGACCATGGCGCTGGAGCTCTTCAAGCCCTTCGTCATGAAGCGCCTGGTCGAGCTCGGCAAGGTCGAGAACATCAAGGGCGCCAAGCGTGCTATCGACCGTGGTGCCACCTTTGTGTGGGACATCCTCGAAGAGGTCATCGACGGCCGCGTCGTGCTGCTCAACCGTGCACCGACCCTGCACCGTCTGTCCATCCAGGCCTTTGAGCCGGTTCTGGTCGAGGGCAAGGCTATCCACCTGCACCCGCTGGTCTGCTCGCCCTTCAACGCCGACTTCGACGGCGACCAGATGTCTGTCCACGTGCCGCTGTCCAGCCAGGCTCAGGCCGAGGCCCGCGTGCTCATGCTCTCTGCGAACAACCTGCGCTCGCCGGCATCCGGCAAGCCGGTCAACATCCCTTCGCAGGACATGATCATCGGTGTGTACTACCTGACCCAGGTCCGCGACGGTCTGCCGGGCGAGAACCACGTGTTCTCGAGCTTCGACGACGCGCTGCACGCCTATGACTGCCGCTCCGAGGTCGACATGCAGGCCAAGATTCAGGTCCGTGTGTCCGCCGAGAACGCCAACGTCATCAACGAGGACGGCACCCGTATCTTCCGCGTCAAGAACGGCAAGAACGAGTTTGTCGACTACGATGTCACCGGCAACAAGACCGCGCGCTTCGAGACCTCTATCGGCCGCATCATCTTCAACCGCCAGTGCCTGCCCGAAGACTATGAGTTCATGAACTACAAGATGGTCAAGGGCGACGTGGCCAAGCTGGTTGCTGACTGCTGCGATCGTTACCCCGAGGCCAAGGTCGGCCCGATCCTCGATGCCATCAAGTACTCCGGCTTCCACTACGCTACCCGCGCCGGCCTCACCATCTCGGTGTGGGACGCTCTCATCCCTGCCGAGAAGCAGGAGCTGCTCGACCGCGCCCAGGCCAACGTCGACCAGATCAACGAGTACTTCGAGGAGGGCTTCATCAACGAGACGGAGCGCCACATCGAAGTCGTTAACGAGTGGACCGCTTGTACCGATAAGGTCGCAGCGCTCATGCTCGACATGTTCGACGAGGAGAACCCGCTGTACATGATGGCCGACTCCGGCGCCCGTGGTTCTAAGACCCAGCTGCGTCAGCTCGGCGGCATGCGTGGCCTGATGGCAGACATGTCCGGCGAGACGATCGACCTTCCCATTAAGGCGAACTTCCGCGAGGGCCTGCTGCCGCTCGAGTACTTCATTTCGACCTACGGTGCCCGTAAGGGCCTGGTCGATACCGCATCCCACACCTCGGACTCTGGTTACCTGACCCGTCGTCTGGTCGACGTGGCCCAGGACGTCATCGTCCGCGAGGAGGACTGCGGTACGCACGAGGGCGTCACCTACAACCTCATCATCCCCGGCACCACCGACCTCAACACCGACCTCGTCGGCCGTTGCTTCATTGAGGACGTCGTGGCTCTCGATGGCACCGTGCTCTTTGAGCAGGACGGTTACATCGAGAAGGTCGCCGACATCCAGAAGATGGTCGATGCCGGCCTCAAGAAGGTCAAGCTCCGCGCGCTGCTCACCTGCCGCTCCAAGTACGGCGTGTGCCAGAAGTGCTACGGCTGGGATCTTTCCACCCGTCGTCCGGTCGCCATCGGTACCGCGGTCGGCATTATTGCCGCCCAGTCCATCGGCGAGCCCGGTACGCAGCTTACGATGCGTACCATTCACTCCGGCGGCGTCGCTGGCGTCGACGATATTACGCAGGGTCTGCCTACGGTCAGCCGTATGTTCGATATC
This sequence comes from uncultured Collinsella sp., assembly GCA_900545555.1. Taxonomy (GTDB): domain Bacteria; phylum Actinomycetota; class Coriobacteriia; order Coriobacteriales; family Coriobacteriaceae; genus Collinsella. The sequence continues at coordinate 3,355 of UQZI01000086.1, read as the reverse complement.
GTCGGCAACGTCAACGAGAAGATTCTGGGTCGCGAGGCCGAGCTGGCTCCGTACTCCGGTCACCTCTCGATTAAGCCCGAGAAGTCCGAGTACGTGCTGACGCTCACCGACTCCGAGGATCACACCCGTGTCCTCGACGAGCGTCGCGTCCCCGCTTCGGTGCGCTTTATGCCCGAGATCGAGGACGGCTGCGAGGTTCGCGCCGGCGACCAGATTACCAAGGGCTTCGTCAACTTCCGCAACCTGCGCAAGCTGACCGACATCGAGTCGACGATGCACACCTTCGTCGAGAGCGTCAAGGACGTCTACACCAGCCAGGGCGTCGACCTGAACGACAAGCACATCGAGGTGCTCGCACGTCAGATGCTGCGTCGCGTTCAGATCACCAACCCCGGCGACTCCAAGTACCTGCTTGGTCAGTACGTCGACCGCTACGAGTTCGCCGACGAGGTCGAGCGCGTTGCCCGTCTGGGCGGTCAGGCTCCCGTGGCCGAGCCCGTCATCCTGGGTACGCTCAAGGTCGCGTCCAACATCGACTCCTGGCTGTCGAGCGCTTCGTTCATCCGTACCGCCGGCGTCCTTACCGAGGCTGCCATCGAGGGCAAGGTCGACCACCTGCTCGACCTTAAGTCCAACGTCATCGTCGGTAAGAAGATCCCGGCTGGTACCGGCCTCAAGCCGTACGCCAACGCCAAGCTGACGTATCGTACGGCCGACGGCTACGTGGACATCGACGGCCCGGCTTCGCCCAACGCCAAGTCGCTGCCCGAGTGGGCTCCTGTGGAGCTCAAGGACCTGGACGAGCAGCTCCCGCAGCAGCTCGACTGGGCCGGCTACGACGAGTTCGGTGGTGCTGACGGTTCGTTCACCCGCAACGGCCACACCATCTCCGCCGAGAAGGCTCGCCTGTACCTGTTCGACGACCTGGGCGTGTCGCAGCGCTGGACCAACAAGTTCAGCGAGGTCGGCATCGAGACGGTCGGCGACCTGGTCGGCAAGTCCGAGGAGGATCTGCTGCGCATCGATGGCATCGGTGCCAAGGCGATCGAGGAGCTCCGCGACGGCCTGGAGGCCCACGACCTGCTCTACATCCTCGAGAACAACGACGACGTTGCCGACGAGGAAGACCTCTCGCAGCTGCTGCAGATGGTCTTTAGCCCCGACGGTCCGGACGACATCCTGCTGGGCACCTCCGCCACGCCGACGCATCACGCCGACGCCGACGAGGAGCTCCTGGGCGCCCCGATCGACGACAAGAAGGCTCCCGCCAACGGCGCGATCAACGAGGACATGGCTTCCCTCGACGAGCTGCTCAACCAGCTCGTAGACACCGACGACGCCGAAGAGGCCAAGGACAACGACGAGGAGTAATTAGTTCCGCCGTTCTAACGAACGGCGGCGACCTCCGTCGCTGCGCGGCCCCCAGAGCTACAATCTGTCATTCAAAAGGCAGGGCATGACCAAAAGGTCAATGCCCTGCCTTTTTCATGCCACCTTGTACGCTCTGGGGGCCGCTCGCTTGCATATGCTCAACTTGTTGCGTTCCGTTGATCACTTGCAAAAAAGGACAGGTTTATTTTGGTAGTTTTTCCTGCTTGAATTTGAAACATTCCGTTTGGTCAAAGCGTATCTATGGTGAGGGCCCCATCAAGAACCATCAGTGTCACCGGGAGGTGATTATGGAAGAACAAGCTTTTAGACAGGCAGTCGAAGATCACCGGGATGTCGTGTTTCGAATCGCATTGACGTATCTGCGCGATCGTGCTGACGCCGATGATGTCGCTCAAGATGTCTTTCTGAAGTTACTCAAAAGCGATGCGCAATTTGAAAGCTGGGAACATCTTCGTCGATGGCTTATCCGGGTCACGATCAATGAATGCAAATCGCTCTTTCGAAAGCCATGGAGGCGTGTGGAGGATATTGAGAATCTGGCCGATTCGCTTTCGACGGCGCAGGAGGAGACCAAGGCGGTCCTGTCAGACGTTATGCGACTTCCTGAGCGATTCCGTATTCCTATCGTGCTCTATTACTATCTGGGCTTCTCGACTTCAGAAATTGCCGAGTTACTGCATGTGCCAGCCGCGACCGTTCGAACGCGTTTAGCTCGCGGCAGATCGAAGCTCAAGTTCATCCTAGAGGAGGGCGACCGTGAAATCCAACCAGATCAAGCAGGCCTTCGAGTCCGTCCAAGCCGATAGCGATCTTGCTGACCGTGTTCTTTATGCCGCTGCTGGCGAGCCGCTTCGCCGAAAGGGTCACGCGAAGCCTCTGTATGTTGCCGTAATCGGATGTCTTGCCGGAGTGCTGGCGACCGGAGGGGTCGCCTACGCTGTTGTCAATTCCAGTTATTTTGCCTCTGCCTGGGGAAACCATGGCAACGGAGAGTCCGTTACCTGGACAAATGGCGGCTCGTCGGGGACGAAATATACCTACACCAGAGAGTTTGGTGATGGTATCGCGCCCCAAAGCTTGGAGGGTTCAGTACAGAAGGTCAATCTGTCCGTCGAGGGCAACGGCTATACACTCGACATTCATGATATGGCTATCGACCAAAACGGCTGCGGTGCTGTGACGTTTACGCTGTCCAATCCAAATGGTGTTAACTACTACAAGCCGGCAGCAGAGACAGGCGAACTTGTTCTCTATGGTGAAGAAGAACAAGGCATCGGTACACCCAGCATGAACTTCGGCGAGGAATGGGCTGATACACGCTGCACCATTGATAAGGACACATCAAGCGATACTGTCATTAATGGCACGATGTACTTTGCTTCTATGGATCGCGAGCGAGGTTTTCAACATGCGGTCACCTGGAATATCTCGTGGACCGAGGGCGAAGGAGAGGATGCGAAGCCGTTCGAGGCATCGACACCCGAGTTTAGCGTTGGAGCGTACGTCGATACTAAGGAACTCCGCTCCGATGACACGCCTCTCGAGATCAGCCCGTTTTCCATCCAGACGCACATCGATGATCTGGGCATTGACGCAGTCACGAAGAAGTTGACGGTTACCTACAAGGATGGATCGGAGCAGATTATCGAAGACGATGCTGCGGGCGCGTACAATTCCTATTTTTCGCTGACGCGCAATAGCGGGGAGAACATCTCGGTTCCGACAAAACTGATCAATGTCGATCAAGTGGTCTCGGTAACCCTTGAGGGCACGAGATACACATCAACAGGAGAGACCGAAACAGAAGTACCCTTTACCATCGTCTATTCGTAAGGTCTAGGCCGCTTCCCAAGAGGGAAAGCGGCCTATTTTGCGTTACATGGACGGCTGGAATGGGCACTTGCGCACAGGCGGGGATTCCTTTTATGGAGGCTTTGCGGAAATATAGCTATTTTGGGATACG
>UQZI01000085.1 GCA_900545555.1 uncultured Collinsella sp. | reverse complement strand
CAGAAGGTCTATGCCTTGCCTTTTTCATGCCAACTTGTTCGCCCTGGATGGCGCTCGCTGACTGCGCCAAGACATCAATGGCTACGTGGTTCAAGAGGCGGCGGTGCTGTTGCTTGATTTTTTGTAGTTAAAGAGGCCCGTTTCCCTTGGTTGGGGAAACGGGCCTCTTTTTGTCTCTGGGCTTGTGGATTGGTGAAGGCAGAATGCTCTGTCGGCTATTTTGAGTTCTTGATGCGGCGTGTGGCTGTGGCGGTTATTCCGAGGCCTGCGGCGGCGACTACTGCGAGTGCGATTGCGCTCGGCGCTGTGTCGCCCGTGTTCGCGAGCTTGCCGGCGGTCGTATCTGCTTGCTTGCCGCTGCTCAAGTTCGCCTGCTTGGTGGAGCTTGGCGGGGTATTTTTGCCGGTCGCGGGCGAGCTGGCGGGCTGTGCCGTTTCGGCCGGCTGCGCTGAGCTGGAGGGTTTTGTCGTCTCGGCGGGTTTCGTTATCTCGGGCGAGGCGGCCTTGTCCGCCGCGGCTTTCGCCTCTTCGTATGCTTTGCAGGCATCGTCATAGGCTATTTGCGCTTTTTTCAAATTGTCGAGGAGCGCATCTCGCCAGGCTATGAACCGGTCGGTATGGGCTTTATACTTCTCTGCAGAACGTTCACAGTCATTAGCTCGTCTTTCCTGACTTTTGAGGCGGCCCTTGACCTCGCGGAGCTCCATTTCGCAAAAGTCAACTCGCGCTTTTGCCGTTACGATCTCTTGGTGCAACTGCTTTATTTCCTGTTTAATAGTTTCGGCAAGCTCCTCGTCGCCGAGTGCTTCGACTGCCTTAAGCTCCTCAAGCTTCATGTCTAATTTTTCCTGGAGCTTGCTTACCCGGTTGATGGCCTCATCGTTTTTGGCTTGGGCTGCATCGATGTCCGCTTGCATGGTGGGGAGGGATTCCCTCAATTCGGCGGCTTGCGCCGCCATCTTGTCGCGGAGCTCTTGAAAACGGGCAATGTCATCATTGAGTCTCGCAATTTTCTCGGGACTTGCGGCGTCTTTTGCGGCCTCGAGGTTTTTGAGCGCTTCCTGCATGGCTGCATACGCTTTTTCCCTTGCGGTGGCCGCATCTTCCGTCTGCAAGGCAACTGCACCGGTGGGGGAACTGGTTTCTGCCGCGATCGCCGTTACGGGGGCGATTCCCGCGACAAGTGCCGCGGAAAGGGCGATGCCCGCAGTTGCTCGTCTTGCTCTTCTTGCGAGAATGTCGTTCATCTCGGTACCTCATTTCAAGGGTCGGCGACTAACTTGGTAGCACTAATGTAAGTATACCAAGCTAGTCGACCCGACACTGGCTGGGTGTGCGCGTGCCTTTCCGCTTCTTTGGAAACCGAATCCCATTAGAAATGACGAGCTGCTTACGCAATTATGGGCTCACCGTACTATCATGATTCGAATTGAGTGTGAATGATGATAGGGAGCGCCTATACATGATTGAGCTGCTCAGGCGTTTTGGTGGCAAGTTTCGCCGATATATGGTGATTGGCCCGGCGTGCAAGTTGATCGAAGTGATTTTTGACCTGCTTACGCCGCTGGTGATTGCCCAGATGATCGATCGCGGCATCGGCGCGCACGATGTGAACGCCGTTGTCCGTTACGGCGTGGTGCTTGCCGCCATGGCTGTGATCGGTATCTCGTTTACGCTCGTCTGCCAAAAGATGGCGGCGCTGACCTCGCAGGGCATGGGCACCGACATTCGCGGCGCGCTCTACGAGCACATCAATATGCTGAGCTATGCCGAGCTCGATCGCTTTGGCACGCCGTCGCTCATCACGCGCATTACCAACGATGTCAACCAGGTGCAGCTCGCTGTGGCGCTCGGTGTGCGTATGCTCATCCGTTGGCCCTTCCTAGCAGTGGGATCCATGTGCGCGGCCCTTGCCATCGACCTTAAGCTCGGCATGATCTTTTTGATTTGCACGCCCGCCATCGGCCTGGTGTTCTGGTTTGTCATGGCGCGCTGCATTCCGTACTACAAGCAGCTGCAGGCAAAGCTCGACCGCATCGCGCTCATTTGCCGCGAGGGCCTTTCGGGCGCCCGCGTGGTCCGGGCGTTTGTGCGCGAGGGTCACGAGCGTGAGCGTTTTGCCCAAGCGGCCGACGATCAGGCCAATACTGCCATCGCGGTGGGCAAGCTCTCGTCGATCCTTAATCCCGTCACGTTTTTGGTGATGAACCTGGGCGTGTGTGCCATCCTGTGGGTGGGTGGCATCCAGGTCAACGTGGGCGATCTCACGCAGGGTCAGGTCATGGCGTTCGTCAACTACATGACGCAGACCCTCACCTCCATCGTGTATGTCGCCAACCTGGTCGTGGTCTTTACCAAGGCGAGCGCCAGCGCGTCGCGTATCAACGAGGTGCTCAATTGCGAGCCGAGCATCACCGACGAGGACAACGAGCCGGTCGCACTGCCCGAGCCGGGCAATGTCGCTCCAGTTCCCGCGCTGAGCTTGAGCCATGCGAGCTTCTCCTTTGGCGCGGGCGCCGCCAACGCCGTCAATGACGTAACCCTGGAACTCCCGCTGGGCAAAACGCTCGGCATTATCGGCGGCACGGGCAGCGGTAAGTCGACGCTCGTCTCGCTCATCCCGCGCCTGTACGACACGGGCATCGGCAGCATGAGCGTAATGGGTGCCGACGTGCGCGCCTGGCCGCTCGATCAGCTGCGCCATGTGGTCGCGACCGTACCGCAGCGCGCGTCGCTCGTGAGCGGCACGATCCGCAGCAACCTAACCTGGCGCGATGAGTCGGCGACCGATGAGGAGCTGTGGGCGGCGCTCGATATAGCGCAGGCCAGCGAGTTCGTGCGCAACAAGCCGCAGGGGCTCGATGCCCCGGTTGAGGCGGGCGGCAAGAACTTCAGCGGCGGTCAGCGCCAGCGCCTGACCATCGCGCGTGCTCTGGTGGGCTCGCCGCAGATTCTGATCATGGATGACTCCGCCTCGGCGCTCGACTTTAAGACCGATGCGGCGCTTCGCCATGCCATTCGCGAGCGCAGCGTACGCGGTGCCGCCGCGGGCGGGCTCCCGCTGACCACGGTGATCGTGAGTCAGCGCGTCTCGACCGTGCGCGATGCCGACATGATCTGCGTGCTCGACCACGGCTCGGTCGCGGGCCTGGGTACGCACGACGAGCTGTACGCAAGCTGCCAGCTCTATCGCGAGATTTGCCAGTCGCAGCTGCGCCGCGAGGAACTCGAGGGCCAGCAGAGGAGTGCGGCGCCCACGTCAGCCCCAGGCGCCCAGATCGCCTCCGCATCCGCCCGCGCAAAGGAGGGCTGCTAAATGAATCCGTACACTTCTTCCGGTTCGGTCGCCACGATGACGGCCAACGTGTCCGGCAACGATAGCCTCAACGACCTGGGAGACGGTCCGCGCCAGCCCGGCGATCCCGAGCGCTATCCCGTGGGCGCGGTGACCCGCCGCCTGATGGGCTACGTCCGTCCGCACCGTATTTCGTTTACGGCGTCGTTTGTGAGCGCCGCCATCTCCGTGATTTCGCAGCTCTACACACCTATTCTCATCGGCGAGGGCATCGCCCTCATCGTCGCGTCGGGTCGAGTGGACTTCGACGCGCTGCTGCCGCTCGTTACCAAGCTCGCGATTGTCGTCGTAGGTGCCGCGGCCTTCCAGTGGCTGCAGGGCTATTGCGTCAACCGCCTGTCCTATGAGACGGTGCGCGACATGCGTGTGGAGGCGAGCGACAAGCTCAGCCGCATGCCGCTCAGCTTTATCGACAGCCATGCCCACGGCGACCTTATGAGCCGCGTGGTCAACGACGTCGACCAGGTCGGCGACGGTCTGCTGCAGGGCTTTACCCAGCTTTTCACCGGCGTTATCACCATCGTTGGCACGCTCGCATTTATGCTCTCCATTAACCTGACCATGACGCTCGTGGTGGTGCTCGTCACGCCGCTTTCCATTTTTGCAGCCGGCGCCATTGCCAAGCTTTCCAATAAAAGCTTTACGGCCCAGCAGCGTATTCAGGGTCAACTGGGCGGTCATATCGAGGAGTATGTGGGTGAGCAAAAGCTCGTGGACGCCTTTGCCTACGGCCCGCACGCTCAACAGCGCTTCGACGCGCTCAACGCCGAGCTTTACACCGCGGGCGAGCGCGCGCAGTTTATGGGTTCGCTCTCCAACCCCGGCACGCGCTTTATCAACAACATCATCTATGCCGTGGTCGCTGTGATCGGCTGCGTGGGCGTGATCACGGGCGTGCCCGCGGCGCTCACGGTGGGCGGCGTGCAGATTTTCCTGTCCTACGCCAACCAGTACACCAAGCCGTTCAACGAGGTCACCAACGTCATCACGCAAATCCAGACGGCATATGCCTCGGCGCGCCGCATGTTTGCGCTGCTCGATGCCCGCGAGCAGGAGCCCGATGCGCCAGATGCCGTGGAGCTTGACGCCCCGCAGGGCGAGGTGAGCTTTGAGCACGTGGACTTTAGCTACGTGCCCGACCGCAAGCTGCTGCAGGATATCTGCATTAACGCCAAGCCGGGCATGCGCTTTGCCCTGGTCGGTCCCACGGGTTGCGGCAAGACGACGCTCATCAACCTGCTGCTGCGCTTCTACGATATCGATGCCGGACGCATCATGGTCGATGGCCGGTCTTCGCGTGACTACACGCGCGCAAGCCTGCGCCGTGCCTTTGGCATGGTGTTGCAGGATACGTGGCTGTTCGAGGGCACGGTGGCGGACAACATCGCTTACGGTTGCCCAGGAGCCACGCGCGAGCAGGTCATCGAAGCCGCCAAGCGCGCGCACGCGCACAAGTTTATCGTGCAGCTGCCAGGCGGCTACGATACGGTGATCGGCGAGGACGGCGGCACGTTTAGCCAGGGTCAAAAGCAGCTGCTGTGCATCGCACGCGTTATGCTCACCGACCCGGCTATCTTGCTGCTGGACGAGGCGACCTCGAGTATCGACACGCGCACCGAGCTGCAAGTGCAGGCGGCATTCGACGAGCTCATGGCCGGTCGTACGAGCTTTGTGGTGGCGCATCGCCTGAGCACGATTCGCAACGCCGACTGCATTCTGGTCATGCGCGACGGCGAGATTATCGAGCGGGGCACACACGACGAGCTGCTGGCGGCAGACGGCTTCTACGCCGAGCTCTACCGCAGCCAGTTCGCCCAGTGAGCAAGCCCGTGGGGCAAATTAATCAATCGACAGGCGGTGGTTTACATCTGCGTTGTTCGTACTAAGATATTCATCTAATAAATTGCATTAGTGGCTTTAGTTTTGGGGGAAACGAGGCAACGTGACTATGACGTGCTCTTTGGTGGTTAACAGCAAGAGCGGTAATACCAGGATGGTTTCGGGCGCGATCAAGCGCGCTCTGCAGGCTGCGGGTGTTGAGCTTGTCCACGCCGCGGCGTTGAGCGACGATGCGGACGCAGATCAGGTTGCGCTCGAGGCGCAGGGCGCCTGCGCGGCCGACACGGTGCTCGTCGGTTTTTGGTGCGACAAGGGCGCGTGCACGCCTTCGGTCGCGGCGTTGCTCTCCGCCTTGCACGGCAAGCGCGTCTTCCTGTTTGGCACCTGCGGCTTTGGGGCCGACCAGAGCTATTACCAGCAGATTATTGATCGCGTAACTTCCAATTTGGCTGAGGATGCCGAACTTGCAGGTTGGGCGATGTGCCAGGGCAAGATGGGCCCCGCGGTCAAGCAGCGCTACGAGGCCATGCTCGAGCAAGATCCCGACAACGCCCGATTTAAGATGCTGCTCGACAACTGGGTTGCCGCGAAGGACCATCCCACCAAGGAAGACCTGGACAACATGGCTGCAGCCGCCAAGAAGGCCGTGCTGGGAGAGTAGCTTCGCCGTTCGCGGTCCTTCGTGCAAAACAATACAAATGTGAAAGCCTCGAAGTTCTCGAGGCTTTTTTCGTGACACGAGGGCGCCCCTTTATTGATGGAAGGCCTAATAAGCTGATTGCTCTATGCCCGGATGTGTGCGGAGTGGGATGGGATTTCCGGATGGGTGGAGTTGTGGAAGCTGCGTCCCGGAATTTGCCTTTGGAATGGGATGCGGTTTCCCGGTGAAGGGCTCTGTGGAAACTACATCCCAGCATTCGGTCGAGAAATGGGATGTAGTTTCCGGTTGAGGGTCTTGGCGGAAAGTGCGACCCGGAATTTGTGATCGAAGCGGGATACGGCTTCCCAACGGGGCCACAAGCGGAAGCCGCATCCCACTCCGGACGGGAATTCTGGGACACGGTTTTCAGAGGGTTATGGGCTGCGAACTAGATGGGGCTGTCATAAAACTCCAGTAAAAGGGGTCGGAAATAAAGGGCACTTCCAGCAATTTGTTTTAATGTGGGGGGGGGGTCCCATTATTTTAGTTCCGCAAAAAATCGATCCCTCTATGGGGAAGTTGCGTAGGGGGTTAGTCACAGATATTGGATAAAGCAGACCAATTTGGGGATAAATGACCACTTACGCCAAAATTAGTAGCATTTAGCGACAAAACATTGAAAAATGTGTAGCACATCGCTATGTTTTTATTACGAAAAGATTCCAAATTGGCTTATTTCGGACTCACCTTTCAAGCGCCTTGCGGTTCCTGTTGAAACTTGCTGACCTTTGGATGGGTCGAATAGGTCCTCAAGGGGGATGAATTATCACTTTGACGGCGCGTAGACTCAAACGATTTATTGCACTTTTGAGTAGCTTGGCGTTCGCGCTTGTCATAGCCCTTGCCGTTGTTTCTTTTGTTCCTCGTGCATTTGGATACATGCCCTTTGCTGTGCTCTCGGGCTCTATGGAACCCGAGCTTCCCGTTGGCTCCATGGTGTTTGTTCGCCAGGTTGAGCCAGTGGATATTGCCGTGGGTGACAATGCAACCTTTTACCGATCGGACGGTGCTGTGGTGACGCACCAGGTGTACGAGATCGACCCTGTGGCGCAGATGATCGGCACGCAGGGAATTGCGAACAAAAATGCAGACGGAAGCATCATGCACGATGCCGAGCAGACGCCTTTTTCGAGTGTTATCGGCACTGTTTCTTTTTGTGTCCCTTACCTGGGCTTCGTCAACGCATATTGCACGACGATGCCCGGTTTGCTTGTTGTGGTGGCCGTTCTGGCGCTGCTGATCGCGGCGTCGATAGTGCTCGATCGGATGGTTCCCGACGAGCCTGCGGGCAAGCATACCCGCGTGCATGCGAGGGAGCGGCGTTCATAGCGGCAGGGAAAAGCGTCGGCGGCGGTAGGGGCCGTTGCCGGGGAAAACGATTCTCGAAAGGAAGAGAACGATGGAAAACAAGAAGAAAAAGCGCTACGGCATCATTGCCGCCCTGTTGCTGTTGGTGCTGGCTGCCGGCGTGGGTACCTATGCATGGCTGACGGCGCAGTCGAGCCTGACCAACAACTTCACTACTGCGGGCATCAACCACCCCACCACTAATCCTGATAATCCGGATCAGCCGATTCCGGATGACAAGACTAAGGTCAACGGCAATCTGACCGAGACTAACTGGGTTGCGGACTCCAAGCTCGCCCCTGGCGTGTCTGTTCCTAAGAATCCTAATGTCGGTATTGGCAAGGGGTCCGAAAACGCTTATGTGTACGTTTTCGTGAAGAACGAGACAGCGTCTGCTGGGACTGCTGATTCCAAGACGACTTACTTCACCATTAACAAGGGTTGGAAGGCCGTTGAGGCGACCGCTGTTGAGGGCGAACCGACTCATTATCTCGGTGGCCTTTTCGTTTATGTTGGCAATGAGACCGAGGCCACTCCTCTTATTGCCAGCAAGACCGAGGACAAGTGGACCGGTCAGCTGTTCGACCAGGTGACTACGCCCAAGGAGACTGAGCAAAAGGATTTCGCCAATCCTGCCACGATGAAGGTCAACTGCTTTATTTACGCAGCAGATAACACTACTGAGGGTTCGTCTGCGTCTGCTTTGACTGCTGCCAAGGCCTGGGCTGCCAAGTTGCAGCAGTAACCCCACCCCCCC
>UQZI01000084.1 GCA_900545555.1 uncultured Collinsella sp. | reverse complement strand
TCCGTACATGTACGGATGAATGTGGGAGGTGTTCGGATAAAGTCGATAATCAAGGGCGCGGTGATCCTGTGGGGCCGCCGCGCCGTTTGCTTGCCTGATGCCGTGTGAGCGGCTATTATACCCATCGTCGTCTCAAGACCGTGACGTCCGAGCAGTTCGGGTCCGATATCCTGCTCGTTAAACCTAAAACCAAAGGAGTACATAATGATCAAGAAGGTCATGGAGGACTACAAGGTCCTGTTGCGGAGCATTCCCGCGGCAACGGTTTCGCTGTTTTTCGTGAGCGTCATCATGATGAACCTGCTGGCCAACAAAGAGCTCATCAGCCTGCCGTATCTGGCACTCGATTGCGGCTTTGTGGTGAGCTGGGTTTCGTTTTTGTGCCAGGACATGATCTGCAAGCGCTTTGGCGCCAAGGCATCCATCAAAATCTCTATCCTCGCGCTGGCGGTCAACCTGGCCGTGAGTCTGTGCTTTTGGCTGTGCTCGCTCACGCCCGGCATGTGGGGCGCCTACTATGACACGGGCATGATCGAGGTCAGCACCGCCCTTAATGCTACCATCGGCGGTACCTGGTACGTGGTGTTTGGATCTTCGCTCGCCATGCTCGTTTCTGCCGTGGTGAACTCCACGCTCAACCAGTCGCTCGGCCGTATGCTCAAAAAGAATAACTTTGCGAGCTTTGCCTTCCGTTCCTATGTGTCCACGGGTGTTGGCCAGTTTATCGACAACCTGGTCTTTGCCATTGTGGTGAGCCACACGTTCTTTGGTTGGACCTGGGTACAGGTCCTTATGTGCTCGCTGACCGGCGCTGTTGCCGAGTTGCTGTGCGAGGTCTTCCTGAGCCCCGTGGGCTACAAGGTCGTGCGTGGCTGGGAGCGTGAGAATGTGGGCGCCGAGTACCTCGAGCGCCACGCAATCGCCTAAGGAGCAAGTATGCGGGTTTTGATCACGGGTGCTTCGGGTGGTATTGGAGCCGCGTGCGTGCAGCGCTTTTTGGACGAGGGTCACGAGGTCGTGGGTTTTGATCTGCTGCCGGCGGCAGTCGAGCACGAGCACTATCGCCATCTGATCGTTGATGTCTGCGAGCCGGATTCGTTTCCAGACGAGCTTGAACCCCAGGTGATCGTGAACGTTGCCGGTACACAGGATTCGGCCGACGATATTGCCGCCAACCTGCGTGGCACCATCAACGTGACCGAGCACTACGCCTTTGTGGGGGAGGGGCTTGCTGCCAAGCCTGCGCCGGCTATCAAATCCGTGGTCAATGTGGGGTCGGCGAGCGGGCATACGGGATCGGAGTTTCCCGCCTATGCTGCCAGCAAGGGCGGCGTTATCGCCTACACCAAGAACCTTGCAAACCGCCTGGCGCCGCAGGCTATCGCCAACAGTGTGGACCCGGGTGGCGTTATTACGCCGCTCAACCGTTGCGTGATGGAAGACGAACACCTGTGGAGCCAGATTATGGAGCTCACGCCGCTTAAACGCTGGGCCACCGCCCAGGAGATCGCCGAGTGGATCTACTTTGTGGGCGTGACCAACCGGTTTATGACCGGGCAGAGCCTGCTGGTCGATGGCGGCGAGGCCGGCCGCACACAATTTATTTGGCCCGAATAGGAAACGCGCCCGATGGAAAGCTGCCGGGCGCGTTTTTGATGTATCGATTTTTAGCCGAGGCAAGTCCAGTTGACGGGGGTCGAGCCGTGCTGTTCGAGTAGCCGATTGGCTGCCGAGAAGGGGCGCGACCCCATGAAAGCGGGGAGTTCTGCCGTGGCACGGTTTGCCGAAAGCGGCGAGGGATGCGTAGAGGCCAGGCAGAACTTGCCGCTTTCCCTGCCCGCGCCGGTCGCGGCGAGCTTGCCCTCGACCATCTGCTGGGCAAAGCGGCCCCATGCCAAAAAGACGACCGGCTGGGGCAGCTGGCAGCAGCGTTCGATAACGTAGTCGGTGAGCGTGCTCCAGCCCAGCTTGGCGTGCGAGTTCGCGGCATGCTCGCGCACGGTGAGCGTGGTGTTGAGGAGTAGGACGCCCTGTTGTGCCCATGGCGTTAGATCTCCCGTGGCCGGAATGGGGCAACCCAGATCGGCTTTGAGTTCCTTATAGATGTTGCGCAGGCTCGGCGGCAACTTGGTTTGCGTCGCGGGGACCGAGAACGACAGTCCCATGGCCTGGTTGGGTCCGTGATAGGGGTCTTGACCCAAGATGACAACTTTGGCCTGGTCGGCCGGGGTGTAGGCGAGGGCATTGAGGATGTCGTCTTGTGCCGGGTAGATAGTCTGCTCGGCACGCAAAAGGGCGATGCGCTCGAGCAGCTGGTTCGTAGTGTCACGTACCGGCTGCGGCGCATCGCCCAACCAAGTTGCTATGTTGCGGTCGCGGGTTGCGGTGTCCATGGGGCTCCTTTATGGCAGATGCTCTGTTGGCATCTATTGTAAAGGCGCACCGGTTGCCTTTATGCCACGGCTGTATGAAGAGTGGGGCCTACGAGATGTGCTCGGGCACTCCTGCCATACGAGCGTGTCCGTGTGCGCGAAGGCGCGGAAGCTCGACGGTTGCCACCATGACGCCGGTGAGGATGAGGGCGGCGCCAAAGAAGGCGATGGGGCTCAGGACCTCGCCGACCAGGAAGAACGAGAAGACGGCGGAGCAGACCGGCTCGAGCGAGAAGGCGAAGCCGGTGGTCTCGGCAGGTACGTGGGGCTGCACGAGCGTCTGGGTGATAAAGCCGTAGGCAGAGCAGATGAGTGCGAGCGCAACGACAACGACGATCTCGTTCGGCGTGCTGGGAAGTGTAAAGCCGCCAAAGGCGAATGCGGCGATGCCCGAGAACAAGCCGCCAAAGCCCAGCTGCCAAACGCCCAGAGCCAGCGGGTCGACATCTTCGACAAAGCGCTTCGCCACAATGATGTGGCCGGCATAGATAAAGGCCGAGAGCAGCATGATGATCGCGCCGGGATTCAGGCTGGTAAAGTCGGCGCCCGAGAGCAGCAGCATACCGCAGGTGACGATGGCGGTGCCGACGAGCACTTTGCGCTCGGGGGCACGGCGCAGCAGGGCGGCGTTGGCAAATGGCACGATCACGACCGTCAGGCTCTGCAAAAAGCCGGCGGTTGAGGCGGAGGTGAGGCTGGAGCCCAGGCACATGCAGGTGAGCTCGGTTGCCATGATGGCGCCGATGATGGCGGCGCGAACCATAAGGTCGCGGTTGATGCGCAGCGCGTGCTTGTGGAAGAGCAGCAGGCAGGCCACAAAGGCGATGATGCAGCGCAGCGCAACGATGCTCGTGGCGTTCATGCTGTCCATGCCGATCTTCATGAGGGGGTACGAAAAGCCCCATGCGACGGGAACGGAAAACGAGAGCGCGATTGCTTTTTTGCGATCCATGGGACTCCTTTTGTTACAGAACGGTTTCGCAAAAAGGATTCTGCTCCCAGATATGGATGTAGTAAAGCGAATGTATCTTCAGTATGATTAAGAAATACTAATGCTAGTAGAAAAAGCCCTGGCAAAACGTTTTACGGCTATACCGATGTGGAGGCACGATGGCATCGCGATATCAGATTGTATGTATGGTGGTCGATTGCGGCAGCCTGAAACGCGCGGCCGACGAGCTAGGCTATACGCAAAGTGCGGTGAGCCAGGCCGTCAAGGCGCTCGAGCGCGAGCTGGGTACCACGCTTATCGAGCGCGGTAAGCAGGGCGTTTCGCTTACGCGCGACGGCAAGCAGTACCTGCCGTATCTGCGCCAGATTGTAACTGCCGAGGCCGAGCTTGAGGGCAAGCGCCAGGAATTGCTGGGACTCTCCTCGACTGATATTCGTATCGCAACGTTTACCAACGTGAGCCGCACCGTGTTGCCGCGCGTGATCCGCGACTTTGGTGCCCTGCATCCGGGTGTACGCTTTACGCTCAAACAGGGCGATTACACGCGCAATGCCCAGTGGGTGCACGATGGCGTGGTTGATTTTTGCTTTACGGCACGCGGATTTACTGCTGGGCTCGAGAAGCGCGTGGTCTATCACGATGAGTTGGTGGCACTGTTGCCGGCCGCGCATCCGCTGACGGCAAAGGAAAAGGTGACGCTCGCCGACCTGGCGTCCGAGCCGTTTGTGCTGCTGGATGAGGGCGAACAGAGCCTGGTGCTCGATGCATTCGCGGCGCATGGGCTGTCGCCGCACGTGACGAGCGAGGTGACCGACGACTACACCATCATGGCGATGGTGGAGGAGGGCCTAGGCGTGAGTATGCTGTATCGCCGTACCGTCGAGGGCATGAGGACCGATATTCGCGTGCGTCCCATCGTGCACGCTCCCTCGCGTGACGTAGTGGCAGCCTGGCGCAGCTGGGACACCATGCCTATCGCCACGAGGCACTTTATCGACTATATGAGCTCGCATATTGTCAATTAATGACTGGCATGGCGTTGAGTGCGGTGTTTAGCGGGCTGTCGCTTTGGCTTGGGCGGCGCGATAGGTGCGTGCCGGGTGGCAGAGCAGTACCGCCACGACCATAAAGAACGCCGTGGTGCCCAGGCTGATGGGGTAGACCATCATGATGTTCGCAAAGGTGCGGAAATGCGGGAACACGCAGAATACCCAATAGAAGCGAATACCGCAGACGCAGATCATGGTGATGAGGGCGGGCATGAGCGAGATGCCAAAGCCGCGCAGGTAGCCGGACATGTTTTCGTAGAACATGCTAAAGGCGTAGGCAGGGAAGATCGAACACACGCGGATGTAGCCGATCGAGACGATGTTGGGGTCGCTGTTAAAGAGCGATAGGATCTCGCGCCCCAGACCGACGATAACGATAATCGTGGTGAGTGCAACGATACCGCCTTCGATCAGGCAGACCTTGAGCGTCTTGGTGCAGCGGTCGATTTGGCGGGCACCGTGGTTTTGTCCCACAAAGGTGGTGCAAGCCTGGCTAAAGCTGTTGAGCAGGTTGTAGCACACGTACTCCAAGCTCATGGCGGCGCTTGATGCCGCCATGACCTCGGTGCCCAAGCTGTTGATGGCGGACTGGATGATGATGTTGGCGACGGCAAAGACAGCGCTTTGGATGCCGGCGGGCAGGCCGATCTTGACGATGCGCTTGAGGGCGACGGGGTCTAAGCCTAAGTCGCGTGGGGTGACGCGGACGACGGAGTCGGTCTTGAGCAGGTGGACAAAGAGTGTGGCGGCGCTGACGGTGTAGGCGATGGCGGTGGCGATGGCGACGCCCGCGACGCCCCAGTGGAGCACGGGGACAAAGATGAGGTCCAGGCCAATGTTGAGGACGGTGGACACGGCGAGCGCCTGCAGCGGCATGCGGGTGATGCCGACGGAGCGGAAGATCGCGGCCTCAAAGTTGTAGAGCAAGATCGAGGGCATGCTGAGCAAAAAGACGCGCAGGTAGAGCGAAGCGAGCGGCATGGTCTCGGCAGGCACGTTGAGCGCAGCGAGCATGGGCTCGGCAAAGATCTCGCCCAGTGCGATGACGACAAAGCCCACGAGCGCCATTAAAATCGAGGTATGGACGGCGCGTTTGACCATGTTCTGATCATTGCGGCCGATAGCGTTGGCGATGACCACGTTGGAGCCAAGCGACATGCCAATAAAAAGGTTGAGCATAAGACTGGTAAGCGGAACATTGGAGCCGACCGCCGCCATGGCGAGGGTTCCCTGGTCGCCCGAGAAGTTACCGATGATGACCGTGGCGATGAGGTTCGACAGCTGCTCCAAGATGCTCGTGGCGGCTACGGGGAAGGCGAACAGGGGAATATTGCGCCACAGCGAGCCGGTAGTCATGTCAATGTGCTTAGATGCGGTGTCTGCCATACGCTCTCAATCTCTAATATGCTCTTTCGTGCTTATTTGCGCAGACGATGATACTCCTAATGCAGCCAGCCGGCACTTAGGGACGTTCCTTTTCTGCCGGCAGCTGGGGACACTCCTTGTCTCTTCTATGACTAGGTGGGGAAGGCGTGCGACAATGGTGGGCGTTGTGTTGTTCGCGCTAAGGAGTTGCCATGTTGTTGTGTCCCGTTTGCCATGAACCGTTGGCGGACGACGAGCGCGGTGCTGCATGCGCGGGCGGACACCGGTTTGACCGTGCGCGCGAGGGCTATCTATATCTGCTGCGCTCGTCCAAGAGCGGCGACTCCATGGGCGATCCCAAGTCGCAAGCGCGCAGCCGTCGTGACTTTCTGAACCGTGGATACTACGCGCCGTTGCGCGACGCAATGGTCGAGCTGGTGCGCGAGCGGGCGACTGGGCGTGCTGCGTCTGCGAACGGTCCTATGACCTTGCTCGACATTTGCTGTGGCGAGGGCTACTACACCAGCGCCATGGGCGCGGTATCGGGCGTAGATGCTTACGGGTTCGACTTGGGCAAGGAGATGGTGCGCCTGGCTGCCAAGCGCGGCGATGCGACCTACTTCGTGGCCAACATGAAGGACATCCCCGTGGCGGACGGCGCCTTCGATATGGTGACCGAGCTCTTCGCTCCCTTTAACGAGCGTGAGTTTGCCCGCGTGCTGGCGCCCGAGGGTTCGCTCTACGCCGTGGTGCCGGGTGCTCGGCATCTGTTTGGCCTCAAGGAGGTGCTCTACGACACGCCGTACCTTAACGACGAGAAGCTGCCGAAGACGACCGAGCTCGAGTTGGTGGGAACGCAGCGGGTGTCTGCGAACATTACGCTCCAGACCCAGGCTGACATCGAGGCGGTGTTCCAGATGACGCCCTACTACTACCGCACGCGCCCCGCCGACAAAGAGCGCCTGGCAAACCTCGATACCCTTCAGACCGATATCGACTTTATCATCGCCGAGTACCGCCACTAACCTACCAAAAAGGGACAGGTTTATTTTGGCAGGTTTTATCTGGGCAAATGCAAAGAGCCGCCCGCGGAGATGTGCGATCGGCCCTTTTTAGTTGCTTGGCTGCAGGGAGCTGTGGGGGCAGGTGCCTACAGACGATCCTTGTTCTCGGCCTTAACGTCGTGTGCCTGCTGAACAAAGAACAGGTCGTACACCACGATGACAAAGGCGCCAAAGTTGATGGCGTCGCCGCCAAACGCGGGAAGCGTGAGCACCGCCTGGGCAAGCGTGGCGACTGCAGCAACGATACCGAGCTTAAACGCGCCGTCAACCTGCGAAGGCTTGTTGGCACCCTTGATGCCCGCAACGCCTGCGGCGAGATCGATGAGGCCCTTGGCGATAATCACGGCCGCGGCGAGCATGGCGTTCGATCCGTAGGTGGACTCGAGCTTGCCGGTCGCGATGCCGGCGATTCCAATGACGAGACTGGCGATGCCCAGAACAAAATAAATCAGGGCAAGGATTTTGAGAGTCTTGCGAGTGAAGCTCATGGCTGGTCCTTTCGATACGAGTACGCCAACCTGGCGCACCCTTTGTGCTGCACATATGGTGAAGCACATTGTAGTTCAACGCGGCGATGCATGCGCCTGAAAGCGACTCTTGCCTGTGCGGCCCAACCTTTCAAAAAGGAAAGCTGGGCGTAAGCAAAATCGATGGCAGCGTATGCGCGGCGCTGCGATGATGGGGCCATGGCAAGAGCTGGACCGAAGGAGGGGCCATGATGTACGGGGCCAAGCAAGTGCGCGAGCCGCGTTCGTTAGGAAGGCGTATGGGCGATTCCGTGATCGCTGCCGTGTGCACGGGATTGATGGCGGTGCTTTGCATTGGGATGCTGTGGACCATGTCGCATGTGGGACAATAACGGACGGTTGGGTGCTGGCATAAACGGCGCTCACGTATCCGCTTTGCTTGTTAAGGAGTGTCCATGGGCGTCGTCGATCCCTTTTCTGTTGCTCGGGCCGCAGGGCTAGAGCTCGTGCGGACGTTCGAGGGCCTCACGCTCACCGACGGCACGATGGAGCTGCGTGCCGATTTTGGCCGCATGCTTCCGCGGCTCAAGCAGGGTCGTCTGCAGCAGGAGCTGCTGGTGAAGGCCGCGCGCGCGAAAGACGTTGAGCATCCGTGGGCAGTCGATGCCACGGCAGGTTTTGGCGAGGATTCGCTGCTGCTGGCGGCCGCGGGCTTTACCGTCGATCTGTATGAACAGGATTGCGTGATCGCGGCGCTTCTCAAGGATGCCTTGGATTGCGCGACAGATGATCCGGCGCTTGCGACAGCCGTGGCACGAATGCGCTTGCATGCGGGCGAGGACAGCATCGCCGGCCTTC
>UQZI01000083.1 GCA_900545555.1 uncultured Collinsella sp. | reverse complement strand
TAGCCCACGACCTCGGCATAAATGTGCGCACCGCGCGCCTGCGCATGTTCCATGCTCTCGAGCACGAGCACGCAGGCGCCCTCGCCCATCACAAAGCCGTCGCGGTCTGCATCGAACGGACGGCAGGCCGTCGCGGGATCGGGGTTGGTGGTCAACGCACGGCAGGACGTAAAGCCCGCAACGGCATCGGGGATAATTGCGGCCTCGGCTCCGCCAGCGAGGATCGCATCGGCATAGCCATGCTTGATGGCGCGGAACGCCTCGCCCACGGCATGGGCCGAGGTCGCGCACGCAGTCACCACGGGCAGGGTCGGGCCTTTTGCCTTGTGGCGGATTGCGATATTGCCCGATGCCATGTTGGGGATCATCATCGCGATCATATAGGGCGATGCGCGGCGGGGCCCCCGATCGGCGATCGTATGGACGTTGTCGACGAGTGTCTGCATGCCGCCCACGCCTGAGCCCACGTAGACGCCCAGGCGCTCGCGATCAACCGCGCCCTCAACATCGAGGCCCGCATCGTGCATGGCCTCGTCCGACGCCGCCATCGCAAACTGAACACAGGGGTCGAGATGCTTGGCGTCATGCTTGCCAAAGTAATCGTTGCCGTCAAAACCCTTGACCTCGGCCGCCACCTTGACGGCAAATGCATCGGTATCAAAGTGCGTGATCGGACCGATGCCACACGTTCCGGCGCACATGGCCGCCCAGGTGGCAAGCGCGGTGTTGCCGAGCGGCGACACGGCACCGATACCGGTGATTGCAACTCTCTGTTCCATCATGGTCTCCTCATCCAAGCCGTTCTTCGGCCCTGGTTTCTACATCGCCATTCCGCCGTCGACGCGTACGACCTCGCCCGTAATGTAGGCAGCCGCATCGCTCGCCAAAAAGCGCACCACGCCGGCCACTTCCTCGGGGCGCGCCATGCGCCTCAGGGGAATCTGCTCCTCGCACGCCGCACGCACCTTCTCCGAGAGCTTTGCCGTCATATCTGTCTCGACAAACCCGGGGGCGACTGCGTTCACTCGTACGCCGCGGGGCGCAAGCTCGCGCGCTACCGCCTTGGTCAAGCCGATCACGCCCGCCTTGGAGGCAGCGTAGTTGGCCTGTCCGGCATTGCCTATCAGGCCCACGACCGAGCTCGTGTTGATGACGCAACCGCCGCGCTGGCGCATAAAGGTCTTGGTGAGCGCGCGCGTCGTATTGAACGTGCCCTTGAGATTGACATCGAGCACGCGGTCGAAGGCATCGTCGCCCATACGCATGAGCAGGCCGTCGCGCGTGATGCCGGCGTTGTTGACGAGCGCCCAAATGGAACCAAAGTCGTTGAGGACCGCTTCCACGCACGCGTTGACAGCAGCGGGATCGGCCACGTCGCATTGATATGCGCGTGCCGTGGCGCCAACCGCCTCACAGGCTTCGCACGTCTTGCGCGCCGCATCGACGCTGCCGGCATAGACGACGGCGATATCAAAGCCGTCCTCCGCCAGACCGACAGCGCAGGCGCGGCCGATACCCCGCGAGCCGCCCGTGACCAGTGCCACGCGACGTGAGTCGTTGCGCTCGAGCGCGCCGTTGTTCAAGTTGCCCATGTCATTCCTTTCGGGTTACAGCCCTGTGGACTATGCGAGCTCGTCGGCAATAGCTGCGACCTGCTCGGCCGTTTCGCACGAATACACGCGAACGTCGCTCAGCGTACGCTTGGCCAGGCCCGACAGCGTTTTGCCAGGGCCGACCTCAATAAACGTGTCGATGCCCTGATTCTGCAGAGCATGCAGCGTGTCGACCCAACGAACGGCATGACTCACCTGGTTGGCCAGCACGTCCGATGCCGCTTGCAGGTCGGCCGGATAGGGCGCCGCCGTCATATTTGCCATGACCGGAATGAGCAACGGGGACGGCGCGTGATCGGCTTGGATATACGTCGCCAGCCCCTCAGTCGCCTCGGCCATATAGGGGCTATGGAATGCACCCGACACCGCGACCTTCATGGCCCGGCCACCAGCCTCTTTTACCAGGGCGTCGAGGGTCTGCAACGCATCGGGCGCTCCGGCCACAACCGTCTGCTGGGGGCTGTTGTAGTTGACCGGCCAGCAGTCCTCGCCGGCCTGTTTTGCCAGGTTCTCGACTTGCGCCGCATCGAGCTTGATGACGGCGCGCATGCCGCCCGGATGGCGCTCGGCAGCCGCGGCCATCAGCGCCGCGCGCTCGCACACGAGCTCAAAGCCCGCTCGCGTATCGAACGCCCCCGCAAAGGTGAGCGCGGCGACCTCGCCAAGCGAAAAACCCGCACAGGCGGCAGGTACCACGCCGCGCTCACGCAGGGCGGCAGCCGCTGCCAGATCGTGAACGAACACGCACGGCTGCGTGTTCTCGGTCTGCGAGAGTTCCTCCTTGGAGGCGCTTCGGCACTGCTCACTGGTCCCCGGGCGCACCTCGTCGGCAATGGCGAACACCTCGGCGGCGGCCGGCGATGCCTCGATCAGGTCGACGCCCATCGCGGGGTGCTGGGCGCCCTGGCCGGCAAACAGAAACGCTACGCCACCCATGCGCACGCACCCTTCAGGACGTGCTCGGCGCCATCGACCAGGTCGTCAACGATTTCACGTGCGCTCTGGCGCTCGTTGACCATGCCGACAATCTGTCCACACAAAAACGAACCCTCTTCGTAGTTGCCGTCCTTGGCGGCCTTACGCAGCGCACCGGTTCCCATAGCACCGAGCTCCTCGGCACTCGCACCGGAACCCTCGCTCTTGGCATAGGCGTTGGTGAAGGGGCTCTTGAGGGCGCGCACCGGATGTCCCGTCGAGCGACCGGTCGCACGCGTCGAGGTGTCTCCCGCCTTGAGCACCAGCTCTTTGTATTGCTCGGAGACGGTGCACTCATCGGCAACGAGAAAACGCGTGCCCACTTGGACGCCAGCGGCGCCAAGCATAAAGGCGGCCGCCACCCCGCGGCCATCCGCGATACCGCCAGCGGCCACGACGGGAATGTCGACCGCATCGACGACCTGCGGCACCAGTGCCATCGTCGAGGTCTCGCCAATATGGCCGCCCGATTCGGTGCCCTCGGCAACAACCGCCGTGGCTCCACGACGCGCCACGAGGCGCGCCAGCGCCACCGAGGCAACGACCGGGATGACCTTGATGCCCGCCTCGTTCCACGCCTTCATGTACTTGGTGGGATTGCCGGCACCCGTCACGACGACCGGCACCCGCTCGTCAATCACGACCCGCGCGACCTCGTCGGCAAACGGGCTCATGAGCATGACATTGACGCCAAAGGGCTTATCCGTCCTGGCGCGCAGCTCATGAATCTGGTCGCGCAGCCAGTTGGCGTCGGCGTTCATGGCCGCGATAATCCCTAAGCCGCCCGCCTCGGACACTGCGGACGCCAGCGAGGCGTCGGCGATCCAGGCCATACCGCCCTGGAACACGGGCTTTTCGATGCCGAGCAGATCGCAGAGAGGAGTCTTGAGCATCTCTACTTCTCCAATGCCGCCTCGACCGTATCGGCGAACTCGCCGACCGTCTTGGGGTTCTCCTCGGTATCGAGCTGGATGCCAAACTCGTCCTCAACGGCGACGAGGATCTCGACGGTGCCCAGACTGTCGAGACCAATCTCCTCGAGCGTGGACTCGGGCTTCATCTCGACGTCGTCAAGACCGGCGGTCTCGCGGATAACATCGCAAACGCGCTCGAAGGTCTTCTGATCTGCCATGGTAGTTCTCCTTTGTTTGTGCCCTAGGGGCGTTTTTATTTCCTATGTGCGACTACTTCCAACGAAGTAGATAGCCACCTATATCCAGACCGGCGCCAAATCCAACGAGGGCGATGGTGTCGCCCGTGTGAAGTGCACCGGCGTTTGCCAGCCGGTCGAGGGCAAGCGGAATGCATGCGCTCGAAATGTTGCCGGTCTCGCGCAGCGTTCGAACCACGCGCTTGTCTGGCACACCGAGGCGCTTGACCGCCTGACTCAGGATTCGTTCGTTAGCCTGATGGAATACAAAATGGTCGATGTCCTCGACCGAAATGCCCGCATCGCTCGCAAGCTTATGGACCGTGTCGCAAATCGCGTTGACGCCGAACTTGAACACGCGGCGGCCATTCATGGACAGCACGCTCTCGCTATCTGCGGAGGCCTTAAACGGCGAGGTGCCGACCAGACCGGGAACGCACAACGTCTCGACGTTGGGCGCCGTCGAAAGCTCAACGGCAAGGGGGCTGTCTCCCCCAGCCTCAATCACCGCGGCGCCTGCCCCATCGCCAAAGAGCACACAGGTGGCGCGGTCGGTCCAGTCGAGCGCGCGCGTCATCTGCTCGGCGGCAACGACAAGCACATGCTTGGCTCGTCCTCGGGCGATATAGCCCTCGGCAACATCGAGCGCAAATACGAAGCCGGCGCAGGCAGCCGAGACATCGAAGGCAGGGCACGTCGCGCCCAGTCGCTCAGCAACGGCACACGCCTCGGCGGGAACAAGGTGGTCACCCGTCGTCGTCGAGCAGACGATCAAATCCAGCTGGCTCGCGTCGATTCCGGACACCTGAAGTGCCCGCTCGCTCGCCGCTACGGCAAGGTCGTCAAGTGACTCGGTGGTACAGACGTGGCGACTCTTAATACCTGTGCGGGTAAAAATCCACTCATCCGAGGTATCGAGGAACTCGGACAGCTCGTCATTGGAAACACTGCGCTTAGGAAGCGCCGAGCCTGTTCCAAGAATCGTGAAACCCATCACTAACCTCCTTTGAGTTGTTGACGTGTTTACATCGACCAAGAGAGGATAGCGCATTTCAGTCGTTGTTAACGTGTTAACATTAAATTGTCCAAATGCGACAAAGGCTTCACATTGTGTCTCTCTCGACACCATTGCGTTATTCACTTATTCATTAAGGAGGTAGCAGCCGTTATGGATGCCAAATTAACGATAGTCGACGTAACCGGATCGACCAACGATGACCTGCTCGAAGCAGGAAAACAGGGAGCGCCGCACGGCACAGGACTTGCCGCCCGGGCTCAGACAGCAGGACGCGGCCGGCGCGGCCACAAGTGGGATTCAACCGCCGGCAACCTATTGCTTTCGATTGTCCTGCGTTCATGCGTTAATCCTGCGAAGTACTCTGGTCTTGCTGCCGTCAGCGGCCTAGCGGTGCTCGAGGCGCTCGAAAAACAGGGTCTTGCAAACGAGATTGGCCTCAAATGGCCCAACGACCTGGTCGCGCGTGGACGCAAACTCGGCGGCATTCTGGTCGAGGCCGCACGCGATAACGAAGGCAAACCTTTCGCCGTCTGTGGCATTGGTGTCAATGTGAACTATGCGCCCCAAGAGGTGCCCGATGGCGGCCTGCCGGCAATCGGTCTCTCGGACCTTAACGAGAACGTTCCAGCTGTCGACATGCTCCTCGATGAGGTCTATCACGCAGTTATAGACGCTATAGATGCCTGGGCAGAACGTCTCAACGCCATGGAAGAAAACACCGGACCGCTCGCGCCCGTCCACGGCGAATATGTCGCTCACCTCAATTGGATTGGAAAGCACGTTATCGCCCGCTCCCCTGCCGGTGACGAGCTGGCGCGAGGCATCTTTAAAACGGTCGATGGCTTTGGTCGTGCGTGCATCGAAACAGAAGACGGCTTGCGATCCTTCCATTTTGAGGAAGCGTCATTGCGCCCCTTGAGTGAGTAGGTCGCCACAGCCAGCCGCTCGGCAGCCTTACCCGGCGATCCAAACCCATCATGCAAAACAAAAGGGCCCCGCTACCGTAGCGGCAGCGGGGCCCTTTAAGCTATGAGCGATATCGCTTAGAGCTTGATGTCGATGTCGACGCCAGCGGGGAGGTCGAGACGCATAAGCGAATCAACGGTGCCCGAGGTGGGGTCGAGGATGTCGATGAGGCGCTTGTGGGTGCGCATCTCGAACTGCTCACGGGAGTCCTTGTTCACGTGCGGCGAGCGGATAACCGTGTACAGGTTGCGCTCGGTGGGCAGGGGGACAGGACCGGAAACGCGAGCGCCGGTCTTCTGAGCGGTCTCGACGATGAGCTTCGCGGACTGATCGACGACCTCGTGATCATAGCCCTTGAGGCGAATGCGGATCTTCTGGGTAGCCAACTTAAACCTCCAAAGAGTGCGAGAGATGCTCTCGCGGATTACGTAACAGGGAGCTCGAACTTAGGCGTTCTTGCTCATGACCTCGTCCACGATGGACTTGGGCGCGGGTTCATAAGAGTCGAACTGCATCGTGTAGGATGCACGGCCCTGGGTCTGGGAGCGAAGGTCGGTAGCGTAACCGAACATCTCGCCCAGCGGCACCTTGGCACGGATGAGCTTGCTGTTCTTGCGATCCTCCATGCCCTCGATCTTGCCGCGGCGACCGGAGAGGTTGCCCATAACGTCGCCCATGTACTGCTCGGGGGTCTCGACCTCGACAGCCATGATCGGCTCGAGCAGCTGCGGGTCGGACTTCTTGAGGGCGTCCTTGATAGCCATGGAACCGGCGATCTTAAAGGCGGCCTCGGAGGAGTCGACCTCGTGGTAAGAACCGTCGAACAGGGTGACCTTAACGTCGAGGACCGGGAAGCCGGCGATAACACCGGTGTTCAGGGCCTCCTGGATGCCCTTGTCGATGGACGGGATGTACTCCTTGGGCACGACGCCGCCGACGATAGCGTTGACGAACTCGTAGCCGAAGCCCTCCTCCATCTTCTCGAGCTTGATGACGGCGTGGCCGTACTGACCGCGACCACCGGACTGACGGACGAACTTGCCCTCAGCCTTCTCGACGTCGTGACCAGCGGTCTCGCGGTAGGCAACCTGGGGCTTACCAACGTTAGCGTCAACCTTGAACTCGCGGAGCAGACGGTCGACGATGATCTCGAGGTGCAGCTCGCCCATGCCGGCGATGATGGTCTGGCCGGTCTCGTGGTTGGTGGACACCTGGAAGGTCGGGTCCTCCTCGGCGAGCTTGGCCAGGCCAACGGACATCTTGTCCTGCTCGGCCTTGGTCTTGGGCTCGATGGCAACGTCGATAACGGGCTTAGCGAACTCGATCTTCTCGAGGACGATCTCCTTGCCCTCGGCGCACAGGGTGTCACCGGTGGTGGAGTTCTTGAATCCGACGCAAGCGACGATGTCGCCGGCGGCAGCGTCGTCACGGTCGATACGCTCGGCGGCGTTCATCTCGAGGATGCGGCCGAGGCGCTCGCGCTGACCGTTGGAAGCGTTGACAACGTAGGAGCCGGACTCGGCGCGGCCGGAGTAAACGCGGACGTAGGTGAGCTTACCGACGAACGGGTCGGTCATGATCTTGAAGACCAGGCCGGAGAAGGGCTCGTCGAAGGAAGGATGACGCTGGATCTCCTCGCCGGTGTCCGGATCGGTACCGGTGACGGCCTCAACGTCGAGCGGGCTGGGCAGGTAGTCGACGACAGCGTCGAGCAGCTCCTGGACGCCCTTGTTCTTGTAGGCGGAGCCCACGAAGACGAGGTTGAGCTCGTTGGCCAGAACGCCCTTACGCAGAGCAGCCTTGAGCTCCTCGACGGTGAAGTCCTCCTCCATGAGGATCTTCTCCATGAGCTCGTCGTCAAAGCTGGCAGCAGCGTCGAGGAGCTCCTCGCGCTTGGTGGCAGCGATGTCGGCGAACTCAGCCGGGATCTCGTCCATCGGCTCGGGGTAGGTCATGCCCTTCTCGTCGGCCTTGAAGTCCCATGCAGTCATGGTGACCAGGTCGATGACGCCCCAGAAGTTGTCCTCGGCGCCCATCGGGACCTGAGCGGCCACGGCGTTAGCGTCGAGACGATCCTTCATGGTCTCGATAGCGTTGAAGAAGTCAGCGCCCACGCGGTCATACTTGTTGATGAAGGCGATGCGGGGAACGTTGAAGGTAGAAGCCTGACGCCAAACGGTCTCAGACTGGGGCTGAACGCCGGCAACGGCGTCGAAGACGGCGACAGCGCCATCGAGGACGCGCAGGCAGCGCTCGACCTCGGCGGTGAAGTCAACGTGGCCCGGGGTGTCGATGATCTGGATGCGGTAGTCCTTGCCGTCCTTGTTCCAGAAGCAGGTGGTAGCAGCGGAGGTAATGGTTACGCCGCGCTCCTGCTCCTGAACCATCCAGTCCATGGTGGCAGCGCCCTCATGGACCTCACCGATCTTGTGGGTCTTACCGGTGTAGTAAAGAATACGCTCGGTCGTGGTGGTCTTACC
>UQZI01000082.1 GCA_900545555.1 uncultured Collinsella sp. | reverse complement strand
CGAGGAAACCGCCCCGTGCAGGAGCGCAGCCGCCTCGGCACCCGAAAGATCGAGAGCACGGGCTGCGGCCGCGGCAGGCACGGGCAGGCGCTGCAGCCCCAACCATGCGGCAACGGCGGCGGCGCGGTCGTCGGCATCCAGAGCCCCGAGCAGCGCGCACTCGCCCGCGGAGAGGACGCGCGAGCGGCGACACCGCGAAAGAAGAACACGACCGCCGCCGATAAGCACCACCGGCGAGAACGCGAGCACAATGAGGCCGTCGCCCGATCGCACGGGAAGGCGCTCCTCCAGACGGACCTGCACGATGCGGGTCTCGCCAGCCTCAATAGGACCCTCACCCTCCATGAGCATGATTCGGCCGAGGACCTCCGCCGTGCCCGCCATCACATGCACGCGCGTACCGGACTCGAAGGGCGCGGGCTTGGTGCCCTCGCGCCCCAGATACGTGAAGCGGGCGATGAGCCTGAGCGTCGAGCCCTCGGCACCAGACCCGCAGAGGACCTCGCCACGCGGAAGGTCGCCCGCACCGTCGCCCACGATGTTGAGCGCCGCGCGCTGTCCGGGCAACGCCCGAGGAGTATCACCATGCACCTGAATCGCGCGCACGCGGCAGCACACGCCCGCGGGACATGAGACGAGCTCGTCGCCCACCGCTACGGGGGCATCGTGAAGCGTGCCCGTGACGACCGTCCCGGATCCCTTGATGGTGAAGCAGCGGTCGATGGGCAGGCGCGGGGCCAGACCGGGGCGCACCGGGCGGGATGCGGCATCGGCCAGGAAAGAGTCGATGGCGGCATCGAGGGCAAGGCGAACGTCCTCGATGCCCACGCCCGTGCGCGAGGAAACAGGCACCACGGGCGCATCGGCAAAGACGGTATCGCTGAGGAAGTCCATCACGTCGAGCTCGGCGAGCTCCGCCGTCTCGTCATCGGCCAGATCGCGCATCGTGAGCGCCACCACGAGGTGCCTCACGCCCAACAGCTCCAACACGTACACGTGCTCTCGCGTCTGCGGCATCACGCCCTCAACGGCAGAAACCACCAGCAACGCAACGCCCACGCCGGTGGCACCCTGTACCATCGCGCGCAGGTAGTGCGCATGCCCGGGCACGTCGACCAGGCCGACAAGCTTGCCGCTGGGAAGCTCGAGCTCGCCAAAGCCGAGCTCCGTAGTCATGCCTCGGCGGCGTTCGACCTCCAGACGGTCGGGATTTTTGCCGGTCAGCGCCTCGATAAGGACCGACTTTCCGTGGTCGACGTGTCCTGCCGTTCCAACGACAACGGGACACTCGACAAGCTCGCGCGCACTCATCGATGCAAACCCGCCCGCACGGCATCGGCCAACGCGGACGCGCACAGATCAAGGTCGGTATCGTGCAAAAGCGTGCGAACGTCAAACAGTACCTGACCATGCTGCACGCGCGTCACGACCGGCGTATCGGACTCCTGTACCATAGCGCGCTTTAGGCCATCGGCGGACAGGCGCCCATCGACGGGGCAAACGGCAACGCAAAAAGTTGGGAGCTCGACGGTCGGCAGCGACCCGCCGCCCGGGGCAGAGGCGCCCTCGACAACCTGCAGCTCCACCGCCTCCTCGAACTGAGAGTCGCGAAGCTTGCGCAGCATGCGGTCGTGCAGGCGCTTGGCCTGACGATCAAGCGGAACCGGCGCGCCGGAAAGCATGTTGAGCACCGGGATCTCACGATGTGCCGTATCGGGACCGGCCACATACAGACGCAGGGTGGCCTCGAGCGCCGCGAGTGTGAGCTTGCCGGGACGAAGCGCGCGCATGAGCGGATGCGAAGCGCAGGCGGCGATTACTTGGGCGCTACCGAGAATAATGCCCGCCTGCGAGGCGCCGAGCAGCTTGTCGCCCGAGCACGAGACGACGTCAACGCCGGCGCCAAGAGACACGGACGTGGGCCTCTCCCCCGCATCGGCGAGTACCCCATCTGCAAGCAAAGCGCCTGAGCCTTGGTCCTCGTAAAGCAACAGGCCATGTTCATGCGCCAGCGCAGAAAGCTCCGCCACGGAAACCTCCTCGTGGAAGCCCTCGATACGGTAGTTGGAAGGATGGACTTTGAGGATCATCGCCGTGTTGGGCGTGATGGCGTTTCGATAATCATCCAGATGTGTGCGGTTGGTAGAGCCAACCTCGACAAGCTTGGCACCCGAAGCCGCCATGATGTCGGGGATGCGGAAGCTGCCGCCCACCTCGACAAGCTCGCCGCGGCTCACGATGACCTCTTTGCCGAAGGCATGCGCGGCAAGCACCAAC
The DNA here is from genome assembly GCA_900545555.1 of uncultured Collinsella sp. Lineage (GTDB taxonomy): Bacteria > Actinomycetota > Coriobacteriia > Coriobacteriales > Coriobacteriaceae > Collinsella. Next base: position 6,051 of record UQZI01000082.1, on the reverse strand, counting down.
AGCACCGCGGCGGCATTGTTGTTGACAACTAAGGCGTCCTGCGCCCCCGTGAGCGTGCGCAGCAGACGCGCGGCATGCTCTTTTCGGCCCCCGCGAGCGCAGGTTGAGACGTCATACTCAAGCGTGCTGTAGCCTCGGGCGACATCGGTCACCGCCTGCACCGCCGCGGGAGCGAGCGGAGCGCGGCCCAGATTGGTGTGAATCACAACGCCCGTCGCGTTGACGGCAGGGCGCAGGGTCGGCAGCGACAGGCGATGGGTCCGCTGCTCAATTGCCAAGGCGAGCTCGCGCTTGTTCCTTGCAGGGGCGCCGGAGCGAATCGCCGCGCGCTCGGCATCGAGCTCGGCGTCAATCGCCTCGCGTACCATCGTGTCGCCTGCATCGCCAGCAGCCTTCATGACCGGCCACTCGGCAAGCAGCTCGTGAACGGCGGGAATGGAACGCAGGCGGCCGCGCACCTCGGCAGACATGGATTCGCAGTCGCTCATGAAAAGCCTTTCGACATGTTCAATAAAAAGCTGGTCCCCCGCGATCGTCATCGGGCAAATAAATACCGGCGCGCACGCAAAAGGGACAGGTCCATTATGGCAGCTCGTGACAAGACGTCGAAGCGCCTCGTCTAAAACCTGCCAAAATAAACCTGTCCCTTTTTGGTCGGTTATGGCTTGGTGGCTTTAGGCCTCCTTATTGGCGTAGATAAACCAGTAGCCCAGCGCCACGATCAGGGCGCCACCCACGATATTGCCCAGCGTGGCGACCGTAAGGTTGAGCGCCAACCCGGCAGCGTTGAGGGCATCGGCGCCAGCGACATCGGCTCCATAGCCGCAGGAGTGCATCAAAATACCCATGGGCAAAAAGTACATGTTGGCGACACAGTGCTCAAAACCGCAGGCCACAAAAGCGGCAATGGGCAGCAAAATGCCCACGACCTTATCGACCACGGTCTTGCCGGCAGTGCCGATCCATACGGCCAGGCAGACAAAGATGTTGCACAGAATGCCACGGAAGAAGATGGTGACGGCATCGATCGTGACCTTACCGGCGGCGACGCTCACCATGGCGTTGGCGACGGCCTCGCCGTTGAGTTTGTAAATGGCTGCCATGTAAATCAAAAAGACAACGAACAGGGCGCCGGCAAAGTTGCCGATCCACACAATAGCCCAAGCCTTGAGCATCTGGACGAGCGTGATCTTTTTGCTCTTAAGCGCGCAGACCATAAGCGAGTTGCCGGTAAACAGTTCCGCGCCGCAAATGAGCACGAGCACCAGTCCCAGGCAAAAAGCAAGACCGCCCACGAAGCGCTGGGCGCCCCAGCAAAGCGTGGGATCGCTCAGAAAGACCGTGAAGAACAGGCCGCCGAAGGCGATGAACGCGCCGGCGAACATGGCGAGCAAAAAGGCCTTCGAGACCGGCAGGTTGGCCTTGGTAACGCCTGCGGCCTCGGTCTTCGCCTCGATCGCGGCGGGCGCCAGGCAATCGGAGGTGGGGTATTCTGCCTTACTCTGTGCCATGGAAATAACTTCTTTCTTACGATTCGGGACAAACGCTCCTGGTTCATTTGCCCTGCGAGGTCGGACGGTATAAAAATAAACGCGAGCCAAATTAGCATATTGGCCTGCGATTATATAGCTTGGAGCGGGCGACGGGAAGTCCAAGGATTTGCTTCGCTGCGGGCCTTCGGCCCTTGCGTGCTGCGCTGGAAAATGCTCACGCATTTTCTCAGCTCCGCACCCTGGCGGGTTCGATTCCCGTCGCCCGGCGCGTAAACGAAAACAGCTCTGATCCCCAAAGGAAACCAAAGCCGTTAAAACAATTCTTATGGAGCGGGCGACGGGAATCGAACCCGCGTCATCAGCTTGGAAGGCTGGGGTTCTACCATTGAACTACGCCCGCAAGATATGGTCGGGACGACAGGATTTGAACCTGCGACATCCTGCTCCCAAAGCAGGCGCGCTACCAAACTGCGCCACGTCCCGAAGGTGTTGAGCAGCTAAGGTCTAAACCTTGCGTGTCCCAAAGCGAAGGAAATTATAGGGGAGACTCCCCGCCTGTGCAAGCGACGATACCCTAGCTCCTCGAATGTGCGACAAACCGGCTGTGGAGCAGGCCGATCGCAAACGCCACCATGGCAACCGGCGCCCACGCGGCTCCAATGTCTGCCAGCGGCAGCGCATCGAACGGCAGCCACGCGCCCGTAAAGAACGCATCGCGGACCGAGGTAATCACGCTCTGCACTGCGACAACGCCGCCGACCCAGACCCACACCCGCGGATGCGCGTCGCAAAAACCGTGCACCAGACCCATAAGCACCAGCACGATGGCGACGGGGTACAGGGCGTTGAGCATGGGCACCGAGAACATAAGAATCACGTCGAGGCCCACGTTGGAGAGCACGCACGAAAACGCTGCGAACACAAAGGCGAGTACCGCAAAGGGACGGCGCATGGCCTCCTCGGAAGCCTCCGCTCCCCCTTTGACCACATACGTCTCGCAGAAATAGCGCGAACAGCAGCTGATAAGGCCAATGCACACGTTCATGCAGGCGAGGAAGAAAATCGCAAAGACCACGACCGTGCCGGCAAGGCCAAAGTGCATGGAGGCCGAACGGGCAAGGATGGCGGCACCGTTGGTGGCATCGGGCATCACGGTGCTGAGCTGCGCGCCGGCAAGCGCCAGGCCGCAGTAGATGATGGCCATGAGCACACCGGCGATCACGCCGGAGCGCGAAATCTCGAAGGCAACGCGCTTGTCATCGGTAACGCCCAGCTCGTGGATAGTCTCGGCGATGATGATGCCAAAGGCGAGCGACGCGAGCAGGTCCATGGTCTGATAGCCGGTCAAAAAGCCCTGCACGGCAGCACCGGCATTATAGGGAGCCTGCGGCGCGGCAGCGGGACCCAGCGGCGAGACCACGGCGGCACCCACGACCAACACGATAAGGGCAATGAGCGCGGGGCCCGTAATGCGGCCGAGCACGCGTGTGATGACGCCCGGGCGCAGCGTGAGCGCAAACGCGACGACGAAGAAGCCGACGGCAAACACCAGGCGCGCCGTGCCGAGCGAGACGCCCTCGGGCAACAGCGGCACCAGCATCTCGAAGGCCGTGGAACTCGTACGCGGAATGGCCAGGCACGGGCCAATGGCCAGATACACCGCCGCGACAAAGAACTCGCCGAACTTGGGATGCACACGGCCGGCAAGCTCGCGCGCCGTTCCGGCAAGTGCCACGGCGATAAAGCCCATGACGGGCAGGCCGATGGCGGCAATCAGAAAGCCGAACATGGCGACCGGCGTGGCGGAACCTGCCTGCAGCGCCAGCAGCGGCGGAATAATGAGGTTGCCGGCGCCAAAGAGCATCGAGAACAGAGCGATGCCGACGGTGACGACATGGTCGGAGCGCAGACCGCGCGGAGCGGATGAAGCCATGGGACCACCTTTCGAGTCAAAACAAAAACGGGACGGGCAAAAGACCCGTCCCGCAAGTATATACGCTTTAGCAGACTAAATCGCGCAAAGCTTCAATCTAGCCGCCCCTTTTGAGCCGTTACGCGTCCGAGCGACGGCGACGCAGCAGCTCGAGTCCCAGCGCGACAAGCGTAACGGCGCCTGCAGCGACGGCGACGGCCAATGGCGCACGATCGCCCGTGTCGGCGAGCTGCTGAACGCTCGACTTGGAAGATTCCTTCTTGCCGGAGTTTTCCGCGCCCGATGCCTTTGCCTTATCAGCTGCGGAGTCATCCGAACTACCGGGTTTTGTCGGATCCTTTGAATCCGGCTGGTCGGAATCGGGCGTTCCGGGCTTTTCCGGCTCTGGCTTGCTCGGGTTGTCAGGCTCAGGCTTATCCGGGTTATCCGGGTCCGGCTTGTCCGGCTGATCAGGCTCCGGTTTGTCGGGCTCAGGCTTGCCCGGATCAGGCTGGTCAGGCTCGGGCTTGTCCGGGTCCGGCTTGTCCGGATCGGGTCCATCGGGCTTGTCCGGATCGGGAACCACCGGGTCCGGGTCGACAGGCTCTTGCTTCTTCTTCACCGTCAGCGTACCGGGTTCAACCGTGACATCAAAGTTCGGGTCGGTGACCGTCGCCTCGATCTGGTACTCGCCCGCCGGAGAACTCTCATCGGCGACGCAGGAGTACTCGACCTTCACGCCCGAGGTATCGGCCGAGCTCTTTAGGCTCGAGGTAAAGGCGGGATTCATCTCTCCCTCGAAGCGTTCAACATCGTCGACCTTCACCTTAAGCTTCGCCGGCGCAATCTTGAACTTGCGCGAGGCGGCGCCGATATACCCGTTGCTTCGCAGCGTGGCAACGGCGCGATACGTGCCGGCATCGGTCGGGGCCTCGCTCGACGAATAGTGCGTGCCGCCCGTCCCGTAATACCCGACCCTCAGGTCACCTTCGCAGGCCTTGGGAACCCCCGTGATCTTAGGCGATTGAGCATCACCGCTATAGACGAAGTTGCCGCCCTCAAATGCAAGCTCGACCCGCTTCGCCTGAACGACCAGAATGAAGTGCGCGGTCACGGTCTTGCCATGAGCGTCCTTGCACGTGATGTCAAAGGTAGACACCCCGGCCTTGGACGGGGTGCCCGAGAGCGTCAGACCGCCCGCCGTGCGGGTGAGCTTAAACCCGTCGGGGAGCTTAGCGTCGTCCCACGTGTACTCGTACGGAGCTTCGCCACCCGCGGCACCCGAAATCGTCGCGCGATACGTGCTATGCGCACGTGAGACCGGCAGCAGACCGCCGTTGAACACGAGGGCATCCCGGGGCACAACGGAAACGACGGCGCGATCGCTGTCCGCCTGCGCCTCGGTGCCGAGATAGCGCTGAGTGACGCGGCAGAAATACTCGCCAGCGCAATCGTCATCGAGACACTCGATGAGGAGCGACTCCCCCGTCTCGCCCTCGAGCGCCACGGCCTCGCCGCCCACCATGTGGAACCATTGATAGGAAAGTTCGACATCGGCGGCGGAACCCGTGGACGAGGACGCGTGGTCGAGGACGCCCTTGCCCGCCTCGGCAGCAACCGAGAGCACGGCAGCATCGCCCTCGTGGGCGCTCGCATCCTGCGGCTGGGCGATCATCTTCGGAGCGTCCGCCTTCACGAACTCGAATGTGACCTCCTGCGACGCGGTGACGCCACTCAGCGTGACCTCGTACGCTCCACCCTCATAGTCGGAGATATCGAGATTGACGGCCTTGTCCGAGCCGGCTTCCGTGACCGTCACTCGCTCGAGGTAGCATCCCTCGTCGGGCGTCGCCGAGAGCGTCACATCTCCGCCCGCATCAACGGTGACGGAAGCGTTGTCAACCGAACCGTTGACCGCCTCTGCCGTCACCTCAAAGCGCTCTGGCTTGTCCGGGTTATCGGGCTCGGGGTTATCCGGATTGTCCGGGTCCGGAACCACCGGGTTGGGATTGACGGGCTCCTGCTTCTTTTTCACCGTCAGCGTTCCGGGCACGACCTCGACATCGAAGTTCGGGTCGGCGACCGTCGCGCCGATCTGGTACTCGCCAGCAGGAGAGCTCTCATCGGCATCGCAGGAGTACTCGGCCTTCACACGCGAAGTGTCAACCGCACTCTCCAGGCTCGAGGTAAACGCTGGGTTCGCCTCTCCCTCGAAGCGCTCGGCGTCGTCAACCTTCACCTTGAGCTTTGCCGGAGCGATCTCGAACTGGCAGGTAGCGGCACCGATGTAGCCGTGGCTGCGCAGCGTGGCGACAGCGCGGTACGTGCCGGCATCGGTCGGGGCCTCCGTCGAGGAATATTGCGTGCTTCCGGTACCGAAGTACCAGACCCTAAGGTCGCCCTTGCAGACCTTAGGGGCACCGGAAACTTCAGGCGTCTGCGGTGCGCCATTAAAGGTATAGTCGCCATCCGTAAACGTAAGTATTACGTGCTTTGCCTGGACAACGAGCGCAAAGCGGGCAGTCGTGGCCTCGCCACGAGCATCCGTGCACGTGATATCAAAGGCGGAAACGCCCGTCTTGGACGGGATGCCCGAGAGCGTAGTCAAGCCCCTCGCTCTTTGCCAGGTTTGAAAGCTCTGTGACA
>UQZI01000081.1 GCA_900545555.1 uncultured Collinsella sp. | reverse complement strand
GCGCCTGGCAAAACGCCTCGCCCAGCACAATGCCCGTGTCCTCAACGGTGTGGTGTGCGTCGACTTCCACGTCTCCTACCGCATGTACCGTCAAATCGAACAGACCATGGCGGCCAAAGGCGTTGAGCATGTGGTCGAAAAACGGCACGCCGGTCGAGATATCGCACGTACCGGTTCCATCCAGGTCGAGCTTGACGACAATGTCGGTCTCGCCCGTCTTACGGGTCACCTCGGCATAACGGCCCATCTACATCTCCTCCTTCACCAGCGCGGCAAACGCCGCCAGCACCTCATCGTTTTCCCGCGGCGTACCCACGGTAATGCGCAGGCAGTCCGCGAGCCCCAGCGCGTAGCTAAAGTCGCGCACCAAAATCGAATACTCGTCGCGCAGACGCTCGCGCACGCGCGTGGCATGCGGCGTGCGCACGAGCACAAAGTTCGCCGCGCTCGGCCATGCCTCCACGGGCAGGCCCTCGGCAGCCATTGCGCGCAGGGCGCACAGCTCGCGCTCGCGCTCGGATGCGACCTGTGCCACCACGGGCGCGTAGGCATCGCGGGCACGCACGCAGGCAAGAGCGGCGGCTTGGCTCAGAACGTTGACCGAATAGATCTGGCGAATCGCCGCGAACACCTCGATAACCTCGGGCACCGCGATCACGTAGCCCAGGCGCGTGCCGGCGGCGCCAAACGCCTTGGACAGCGTGTGCAGAATCACCAGGTTGGGATGCTCGGCGATAAGCCCCTGCGCCGTGGTGGCCGCGCCAAACGAATCGTCGGCAAACTCAACGTAGGCCTCGTCGACCATGACCATGCCGGGGCACGCATCGCACAGCGCCGCGACAAAGTCGAGCGGTGCCACGTCACCCGTGGGGTTATTGGGCGAGGTCACGATTGCCAGGTTGCACTCGGGCGCCGCCGCAAGCACGGCTGCCTGGTCGAGCTCAAAGGTCGCGGGGTCGCGCCACACGTCGCGCACCTCGATCTGGCAGAGCGACGCAAAGAACGCGTACTCGCTAAAGCACGGCGGGCAGTTGAGCAGGGTCCGTCCCGCACCGCCAAACGCCAGCAGGTAGTTATAGAGCAGCTCGTCGCCGCCGTTGCCCACGCAGACATTCTCGCGCGCCACACCATGCCAAGCGGCAAGCTCGTCGCGCAGATCGTTGGACATGGGATCGGGATAGCGGTTGAGCGGCGTGGCAGCCAGGACGGCGTCGACCGCCTCGCGCACGCCAGCCGGCACGGGATAGGTGTTCTCGTTGGCCGAAAGGTTGATGCGCGTAGGCGTAAAGTTGGGATCGTAGGGCTCAATGCCGGCCAAGTAGGGCTGGACGAGCTCCTTCATACGGGGCGTGAGCTCGGCCATATCAGGCCTCCTTGCCAGTCGCGCCGGCGCCATCCGCGCTTGTAGCCGCCAGGTCCACGCCCTCGGCAACCGTCGCCACGGCGTCGCCCGGCCAGGCAACCTTGGTCAGGTCGGCCGCGGCCAGCGACTCGGCGCTCACGGCATCCTCGCCCTGCTCCAACACGCGGCGACGCAGTGCGGCCGAAAGCGCGTGCGCCCACAGGCCCTCGGCCTCGGCCAGACGCTGCGTAGCGGGAGCGTCGGAGAGCAGGCCCTCGGGCGTATAGCATATAACGCTCGAGCGCTTAACGAACTCTTCGACCGAAAGCGGGTTGGAGAACATGGCCGTGCCGCCGGTCGGCAGCGTGTGGTTGGGGCCAGCAACATAATCGCCGAGCGGCTCGGAGCTCCAAGCGCCCACAAAGATGGCGCCGGCGTTGCGAATGCCGCCGAGCAGGCCCATCGCATCCTTGCAGTGCAGCTCAAGGTGCTCGGGCGCCACGGTGTTCACCGCCTCGACGGCAGCCGCCATGTCGGCGGCCACCACGATGGTGCCTTCGTTGTCGAGCGAGGCGCGCGTGATCTCGGCACGCGGGGACTGTGCCACCAGGATGTCGATACCTGCCTCAACCTCACGCGCAAACTGCTCGTCGCAGGTCACCAGATAGCAGGCCGCCAGCGGATCATGCTCGGCCTGGGCCATCAGGTCGGCCGCGACCACCATAGGCTTGGCCGTGGCGTCGGCCAGCACGCAGACCTCGGAGGGACCGGCAACCATGTCGATTCCCACGTCGCCCGAGACAATCTGCTTGGCGGCGGCAACAAAGGCGTTGCCCGGACCGGTGATTTTGTCGACGCGCGGAATGGTCTCGGTGCCGTACGCCAGCGCGGCCACAGCCTGAGCGCCGCCCACCATATAGATCTCGTCCACGCCGCCGAGCTTTGCCGCGGCGAGTGTATAGGGGCTGATCAGGCCGTCCTTTTGCGGCGGCGTCACCATGACCACGCGCTTGACGCCGGCAACCTTGGCGGGAATGGCGTTCATGAGCACCGTGGAGGGATACTGCGCACGACCGCCCGGCACGTAGATGCCGGCAGCGGCAAGCGGGGTCACCTTAACGCCGAGCATCGTGCCGTCCGGGCGCGTGGTAAACCAGCTCTGCTCGACCTCGCGCTGGTGGAACTCGCGAATCTGACGCGCAGCCTTCTCGAGCGCGGCGACAAAAGCGGGATCGAGGCCTTCGAGCGCGGCATCGATCTGCTCTTGCGGCAGACGGAAGCTCTGCAGCTCAACACCATCAAAACGCCGACAGTAATCGCGCACCGCGACATCGCCGTTAGCGCGGGCGTTGGCCACGATATCGCGGGCAGCGTCGACGATGTTTTGCGGCAGCACGCCCTTGCGGTTGAGCTGGTTGGTAACGAGACGCTCACCGGGAGCAAGCTTGATAGTCTTCATATCGGTATCCCCTATCGGTCGAGGTTTTGTTCGAAAAATGAGAGACCGGGCGGCGGCGTCAGTCGGCCCGCCGCCCGGACGTTGGGGCGCCCGTGCGTGCTCGCGCTATTGTGCCGAGCCCGCAACGGGCTCAAAATGCTTGTCCTTCACGGCTGCCGCCAAGCGATCTGCCAGGTTGCGTACGCGCGGATCCAGACGTGCGGCACCCGGATTGACAAAGAAGCGGGCCGTGCAGTCCATAATGCGGCCGGTGATGACCAGGTCGTTGTCGCGCAGCGTGGCGCCCGTGGCGGTGATATCCACGATGCGATCGGTCATACCGACGATGGGTCCCAGCTCGATGTTGCCGTGCAGCGAGACGATATCGGCGTTCACGCCGCGCTCGGCATACCAGGCACTCGCGATGCGCGGGTACTTGGTTGCCACGCGAAGCGAACCGCGGCGGGCATAGTTGCGCTCGGCCTGACCGGCGCGCCAAGCGGGCTCAGCCTCAATAAAGGTGCACAGGCCGTAGCCCAGATCGACCAGCTGCAGCAGGTTGAGGTCGGCCTCGATGAGCGAGTCCCAACCGCAGATGCCGCAGTCGGCACCGCCGCAGCCCACAAAGGCGGGCGCGTCGCTGGGTCGCACGATGACAAACTCGATATCACCGACCGCACCCTCACCGGCACGCGTGTCGCGACCGCGCACGATCAGGTGACGGCCGGGGTCGCGTAACTCAGAGACGTCCAAGCCCGCTGCCTCGAGCACGTCGAGCGTGTCGGCCTTAAGCGAGCCCTTGGGCACGGCAATGCGCAGCGGACCCTCGGCGCCACGGCCCACGGCGTGATCGCCGTCGGAAGCGGCGTCCTCGGCCGAGGTGCGCGCGGCCTCCAAGCGCTCAAGCGAAAAGGCGAAGCCCGCCGCCGGCACCTCAATGCCGTCGCCAAATGCACCGGTAAAGATGGAGTCGTAGCGTCCGCCCGAACCCACCGGATCGGGCAGGCCGCCGGCATAGGCCTTAAAGACCAGACCCGTATAGTAATCAAACGAGTTCATGATGGAGAAGTCGAACGACAGCACCTGGGCGTCCTCGGGTGCCAGGCCCTCGACCAGGACGCGCAGCTCGCGCGTCAGCGGCGCGACGATACCGGCGGTCTCCAGCAGCGCGTCCACGCGGTCAAGCACCTCGGCTCCGCCGTGTAGGCGCGGCAGCTCGCTAATGGCGGCCTTGACGGCATCGGGCCCGACACTTGCCGCCACGCGGGCATCGAGGCCCACAAAGTCGTTGGCATGCACGCAGCGCAGGGCCTCGGCAGCCAGCTGGCGATCCTCGCATACCGCGAGCAGCTCCTTAAAAGGACGTACGCTACCTGCGATAATGCGAGCATCAGGCAGCGCCAGCTTGCGCACGGCCTCGGCGACCAGCGAGACAATCTCAACATCGCCCGCGGCATCGCCCGCGCCGATGAGCTCAAAGCCCAGCTGCGTAAACTGACGCGAGGCGCCGGCATTGCGTTGGCACTCGCGGACCACCGGCGCCTCGTAGCGCAGGCGCAGCGGCAGATCGGCCGCGCGCATGCGAGTCGAAACCAGGCGAACGATCGGCAGTGTGTTGTCGGGACGGACCACCAGCAGGCGACCGTCGTCATCAAAGAGCTTAAACGGGGTGTCCGCAATGCGGCCGCCCTCCTCGAGAGAGCCCTTGTCCTCGAGCAGCGGCGTCTCGACCGGAAGGTAATGATGCTCCCTGAAGCAGCCCTTCACCGTCAGCGCAATCTCCTCGCGCGCCTGAGCCTCCTCGGGCAATATGTCCCGGAATCCCCACGGTGTGGCCGTCATCTGGTGAGCCTCCTCATGCTGCGTTTCGTATAGAACAGAAGACCGGCATAGCTCCGCCGGTCTTCTGGGTACTTTAGCATACTAGAGTGTTTGCGGGGGAAATCCGTCGCAGCCGCTCACACCGTATTCATTTGGAAACATGGGGCAGATTGCCGCAGCCCAACCCCACCTAGGCGCCAATCGCACGACGATACTCTGCCATTACCTGCGCATCGGCAGCTGCGGGGTCGGCAAAATAGCGCCCGTCATAGGTCTCGGCCGAAACAACTCCGCGATAGCCGCGCGCCACCAGCCTATCCAGGTCAGCCCGCATATCGCGGTCGCCGTCACCCCAGGCAAGATGCGTCGTGCCATCTGCCGCAACATCGACAAAATGCACGTGGGCGACATCATCGCCAAGCAGATCGAAGTAATCGTCGATGGTATCCCCCGCCACCGCCATGGCGCCCATATCCAGACACGCCTTAAGTGCCGGATGATCAACTGCCTCGATCATGCGCTTCGTATCGGCCGCCGAGTTCACGATCATCGACTCAACCGGCTGTAGGGCTTCGAGCACCAGTCGCACGCCGCGTTCTCCCGCATGCTCGGCAATCGCACGCAGCATCGAGGCGCTGCGACCCCACGCGTCCTCGATCGGCTCGTTCAAAAATGCCCAGCCGCTCGAGACCATGACCTGCTCGGCTCCAAGTTCCGCCGCGATATCCACAACGTTCTTAAAGTACGCGAGCGTGCGGGCACGCGCCTCATTCCCGCGCGCCGCGATATTCCACGGCTTGGGGTTGTTCTGTTCGGGACAAAGTCCCACAATCCGAACTCCATACCGCTGCGACAGCTCCCGCACCTGCTCGAGCGAATCGTATCCATGGCAATCGACATACAGATGCATCGCCCCGGTCCAAAGCTCGCAACACGTGTAGCCCGAGGCCGCTGCCGAGGAAAAGAACTCCTCAAGGTCAAAATAACGATGGCTGATATTCATGACGGCAAGCTGCGGATACTCCATCTTGTCCACCTTTCGGCAAAAGGGCGCCGCAGCACAGTGTGCGCGACGCCCCCTCTTACATTGTTTTAATTATGACGGATGCCCTACTGAACACCAAGCACTCCAAAGAACGCGCCGGCGATACTCACGAGCAGGATCACGAGCATGATGAGCAGCGGATTCATCTTCTTCTTGAGCATGAGATAGACGATTCCAAACAGCCCCATCGTGACAAAGCCCAGGAAGATTCCATTGAGCAGCTCGGCGAGCGTCTGAGCGCCATCGCCCGCGCCGACCATGAGCGGAATGTCCACGGTGACCATCTCCATGGTCATAGCTCCGATCACCATGGCGCCCATGATAGAGGCCATCTTGACGATCGTGTCCATAATGCCCGATTCCTGGACCTTGCTGATCATGTCCGAGCCAAAGCGATATCCCACAAACGTCAGCAGGTAACGGATGATGTAGTGAGGGACGTTGAACACGAGCAGGAACAAAATCGGGCCAAGAATAGAGCCCTGCAGCGCCAGCGACGTGCCGACACCCGTTGCCAAAATTCGCAGTGTGCCCCAGTAGAAGGCATCGCCCACGCCGGACAGCGGTCCCATCAAAGCAAGCTTGACATTAGAGATCGCGCTCGTGTCAAAGCTATCGTCAGTAGCATTGACCTCTTCCATTGCGGCAGCAATGGACATGGGGAGCGTCGAGATGTACGGCGTGACGTTATAGAGCTCCATATGGCGCTTAAGGGCGGCCTTAAAGTCCGCATCCTGCGGATACAGCTTGCGCAGGATCGGCATAAGGGCCCACATAAAGCCGATATGGCCCATACGCTCGTAGTTCCAGGAGTGCTCATAGGGAATCGAGCGCCAGAACAGCTTCTTAAGATCTGCGCGGGTAATCAACCCGTCGTAGGAAGACTCAAACTTAAAACTCATCGAACCCACTCCCAATCGCAGGATCCTCGGTTGCCACTGCGGGCTGCTCCGCCTTTTTCTTGTCACCTAAAACCGTCATCGCGACGACGATGATCGCGGCAAAGATCGCCACGCCCGTCGTGCTAATGCCAAAGTAGGCGACAAGGAAGAAGCCGGCGAAGAAGAACGGAGCCACCGTTTTGTTCATAATCATCTGCGCCAGCATCGCAAAGCCGAGTGCGGGCAAGAAGGCGGCGGCAACATCCATGCCGGTCTGAACGAAATCGGGGATGATGTTGAGCAGGCTGGCGACGGCATCGGCGCCAAAGAAGAATGCCAGGGGAATAATCAGCAGACCGCACCAGCTCTGCGCGTAACCGGCGATGAGCATGTTGCGCGTGATGGCCTTGGTGTCTCCGTCCTCGACGTTTTTGTCGATACGGTGCACCAGCAGCAGCATCACCGGCTGGCCCAGGGCGGTATCGAGCGCCAGGACGATCGTTGCGATGGGAATGCCCAGGGTCAGGGCCGCCGAAGCGTCCGCGCCGGCCTGCATGGCAAGAGATACGCCCAGGATAGTGCCGGAAATCGTATCGGGCGGGTTATAGGCACCGACCGAGATGGCGCCGACCATGGCAAGCTCCATCGTGGCGCCCATGATCGTGCCGGTCACCATGTCGCCCATGACAAGGCCAACCAGAGGTCCGAGCACGATCGGGCGCTGGAGGTAGCTCGTGCCCGTCAGCCACTCGGAATAACCCAAAAGGGCAATAAGGAAAATCAGGATTGTCTTGATAACCATAATGGCCCCTAACCGATGACCTTCGCGGCGTCAGTCTTCGCATCTGCCGGAATCATCTGAATGAACAGCTCGTAGCCCTCGCCGAGCAGCTCTTTGACGTATGCCTCGTTTTCGGGCGTGAGAAATACGCTCGTCGAGACCTGGCGGGCATCCTCGCTAAAGGCAACATTGCCGAGGTTGATCTTCTTGACGCCCATCGCCTTGGCGACGGCACCGGCCTGCTGGATCGTCTCGCAAACCACGAAGAGCTTGTACTTGTCGGTCACACCGCTCTGAAGCGCCTTGACGGCGTCCTCGGTATTTTTGACAACGACCTTGCATCCCTCAGGCTTTGCAAGGGAAAGGGCCTGCAGGCGAAGCTTGTCATTGAGGACCGTGTCGCTCACCAACAGGATGCAGTCGGCACCCAGAGCCGAGGTCCAGCTAACGGCAACCTGGCCGTGAAGCAGTCGATAGTCCACGCGAATCATCTGAATCATGGTGTGCTCCTAGCGATTAAAACTCGTCGAGTTCGGCCTGCCCCAGCAGGTCGTTGACGTACTTGACCTTAGTGTCGTCCGCCTCGACGATCTGGCGAATGGCCTCATCGATCGGGGTGGAATCGGACACGAACAGCAGCTGAATAAGGAGTGGCAGGTTCATATTGGTCACCAGGTGCGTGTTGGGGCGCGTCTGGACGATCTTGGTGAACTCGTTGTTGACGCTGCCGCCAAAGAGGTCGGTGCAAACGACAACCTCATCGTCCGCGGCAAAGTCGTCCAGAATCGCTGCGGCCTCCTTGACCAGGTCCTCGTTTCCGTCGACATACATAGACAGCGCATGGACGTTTTCGCGCTCGCCGGAGAGCAGGCCGATGCTCTCGACGATTCCAGACGCGAAGTGAGCATGGGACGCCACGATAAACTGCCTCATTCGATTCCCCTTTCTTGCGAATTTCGGCATAAAAATGCCCGGACGCATGCGCCCGGGCAGGGTGCTTCTTAAATGAGTGGTTAACTATTAGTAGTCGAACTGGTGATAGTAACGACGGTAGTTGAGGTTGTGCTTGGTGACCGTCTCGTAGTAAGCGGCAAGACGATCGGTGATCAGCGAGGAGAGAATCCACGGAGACACGATGACGCGGAACTCGTCGTCAAGGCCCGGGATCGCGAACTCGGCGGTGTCGATGATGTTGATGTCGGTGTCGCCGGTCACGC
>UQZI01000080.1 GCA_900545555.1 uncultured Collinsella sp. | reverse complement strand
AGCGCCCGAGCGCCAGTACCTGGGTTCGACTATCTTTGCAAATGGGGCACCATTTAAATCGAGAAGCCCGTTGCCCTCGCGGTGACGGGCTTTTTTCTGCCTCAACGCCGGGATTCAAACCCGACAGGGTGCGGATCCCGGCACCATCGCAAGGCCTGTGGGCAAAAAATGGCAAATATGAGTACTGTTACCGATTTAGTAACAGCGAATTCGGCCTTTTAGATGGTGAATCAGATGTCAAGTCAACGACCTAGTGCTCAGATTGGGCCCGACCTCAGCTATATACCTGGACATATGTGGTCTAACTCGGCAAAAACTGCCATTTTGATATGGAACTAGTTTAGTGACATTACTCATATTTGACGTTTTTTGTCCACGGCCCCTTATTGCGTGGGCGAATCAGTCGCAAAACGGACTCCAAAGCGTCCTTCACAAACAAAAAGCCGGGGTCCGCGCGATGCGGGCCCCGGCTTTCAACCGTGACGGTATGTTGTCCCAGTCCTACACGTAGAACAGAATGTCGTCGTAGGTCGGAACCGGCCAGTAGTCGGCGGCCACGATCTCCTCCATGGCATCCACGGCGGCGCGCAGCGTATCCATAGCGGGAACGACCTCATGTGCATACACGTTGGCCTGCTCCTGGCCATCGAGAGCCTCGGCTTTCTGATGCACGGCGTCGAGTGCCTTGATGGAGTCGTTGATGGTGGTGATGCCGTTGCAGAGCTTGTTGAGCGTGTTCTGCTCGCATTGCATGGCGGCCTCGGCACCGGCGGCACGAATAGTCTCAAGGCCCTTAGCGACCTTGGTGGCATAGGCGGTAATGACCGGGCGATAGGTGCGACGCGCCTCGCGAACCATCGTGGTGGCCTCGATGTTCATGAGCTTGTTGTACTTCTCGAGCTTGCAGTCGTAGCGGCACTGAGCCTCGGCCTTGGTCAGGACACCCGTCTCCTCAAAGAGCGCAATGGCCTTATCGGAAACAAAGGCGGGCAGGGCATCGGCCGTGGTCTTGTTGTTGGCAAGGCCGCGCTTCTCGGCCTCGACGGGCCACTCATCGGAGTAGCCATCGCCGGAGAAGAGGATGCGCTGGTGGTCGGTCAGGACCTTCTTGCAGTACTCGAGCGCGGCGTCCTGGAACTCGTCCTCGGGCGTACCCTCAAGCGCGTCGGCGAAGGACTTGAGCGACTTGGCAACGGCGGCATCGAGCACCAGGTTGGAGTCGGAAACGTTTTGCTCGGAGCCGCAGGCACGGAACTCGAACTTGTTGCCGGTGAAGGCGAACGGGGAGGTGCGGTTGCGGTCGGTGTTGTCCTGCATCAGCTTGGGCAGGGTATCGGCGCCCAGGTCGAGCACGCCGCGCGTGGCATGGACGGAAGCCTTGCCATCGATGATCTTCTCGACGACCTCGGTAAGCTGGTCGCCCAGGAAGATGGACATAATCGCCGGAGGGGCCTCGTTGGCGCCCAGACGATGGTCGTTGCCGGCCGAGGCAACGGAGGCTCGCAGGAGCTCCTGATAGTTATCGACGGCCTCGATCACTGCGGTGAGGAAGACGATGAACTGCAGGTTGTCGAGCGGGGTGTCGCCCGGGTCGAGCAGGTTCTCGGACTCGGTGCCGAGCGACCAGTTGTTGTGCTTGCCCGAACCGTTGATGCCCTCGAAGGGCTTCTCGTGCAGCAGGCAGACCAAGTCGTGGCGGGAGGCGATGAGCTTCATCTTCTCCATCATGACCAGATTCTTGTCGATGGCCTCGTTGACTTCGCCATAGACGGGAGCAAGCTCATGCTGGCAGGGAGCAACCTCGTTGTGCTTGGTCTTGGCGGGAATACCGAGCGCCCACAGCTCGTCGTCCAGATCCTTCATATAGGCCGAGACGGTGGGGCGGATAGCGCCAAAGTAGTGCTCCTCGAGCTCCTGGCCCTTGCAGGGAGCGGCGCCAAAGAGGGTGCGGCCGGTGATGACCAGGTCCTTGCGCTTGCGGTAAGCGTCCTTCTTGATCAGGAAGTACTCCTGCTCGTCGCCCACGGAAGGAACAACCTTCTTTGGCGTCTTGCCGAACAGCGCCAAAACGCGCTTGGACTCACGCGAGAGCGCAGTCATGGAGCGCAGCAGCGGGGTCTTCTTGTCCAGGGCCTCGCCCGTGTAGGAGCAGAAAGCCGTGGGGATGCACAGGACATCGTCCTTGATAAAGGCGGGGCTGGTGGGATCCCAAGCGGTGTAGCCACGGGCCTCGAAGGTGGCACGCAGGCCGCCGTTGGGGAAGCTGGAAGCATCGGGCTCGCCCTGGATGAGGTTCTTGCCCGTAAACTTGGTAATGGCGGTGCCGTCGTGGTTGGGCTCGAGGAAGCTATCGTGCTTCTCGGAAGTAATGCCCGAAAGCGGCTGGAACCAGTGCGCGTAGTGCGTAGCGCCCTTGGAGATGGCCCAGACCTTCATAGCGTGGGCAACAGCGTTGGCCACATCCAGGTCGAGCGGCTCACCGTCCTCGAGGGTTGCAGCAAGGCGCTTCCAAATGTCCTTGGGGAGGTAGTCCTTCATGACTTCCTCCGAGAACACCATGGTCCCGAAGCGGTCAGTAAGTTCGGCCATACGGAACTCCCTTCGTATCGGCACCGCGTGAGAAGCGGTGTTGATTACTAACGAACGAGTCATAGCTTAGACTCGCCGTGTTTCCGCAACATTACCGTTATGTTGCTGTCGCGAAACCAATCAATGAGGTTACCGCATCGCGGCGGCGTTGCCACCCTCAACAGCCAATCAACTGTATAAATTGCAGACCTTTCCCCATGGTTTAAGGGTAGTCAATTTGGGATGGGGCTCTATTAACTGGTATTTTGCATCAGATACCAGTCTTTATAGCCCCATCCTAGATTGACCGCCCTGTTATAGGAAATGCCGATAGCAAAGCATTTTCGATTGGTATCCCCAAATAGCGAGTGAAACTCCACCGTGACACAGTGGTGCTGTAGAATCCTTACAACACATCACGCTATTTAAGTATCTAAAGGAGCACGATATGCGCGTCGACGAGGTTTTTAAGCAGGCAGCATCCCAGGGCACCGCACCCGTTTCGTTTGAGATGTTCCCGCCCAAGGGCGAGCTTACCCTCGACACGGCTCGCGAGGTGGCGGGCAACCTGTGCAAGCTTTCGCCGAGCTTTGTCTCAGTTACTTGCTCGGCCGGCGGCTCGGGCAACGGTGCCACCACCGCCCCCATCGCGCATATGATTACGAGCGAATTCGATACACCCTCGGTGGCGCACCTTACCTGCGTGGGCCGGTCGCACGCCGATATCGCCGCCAAGATCGACGAGTATCGCACCGCCGGCGTGGAAAACATCCTGGCCCTGCGTGGAGATCTCCCTGCCGGCGCGACCGAGGACGACAAGCCCGCCTCCGACTACGCCTACGCCCGCGACCTCATCCCCGAGCTCATCGACGCCGGCTTTTGCGTGGGCGCCGCGGCCTACCCCGAGGGCCACATTGCCTGTGAGGATCTCAACCTCTCGGTCGAATACCTCAAGCAAAAGCAGGACGCCGGCGCAAGCTTCTTTGTGACGCAGCTCTTCTTTGATAACGAGTGCTTCTATCGCTTCCGCGAGCTCGCCGACAGGGCCGGCATCACCGTGCCCATTACCGCGGGCATCATGCCATTTATGGGCAAGTCGCAGATCAGCCGCATGGTCTTTATGTGCGGCGCGTCGCTGCCCTCCCCCGTCATCAAGATCCTCGCCAAGTACGAGAACGACCCCGAGAGCCTGCAGGCTGCCGGTGTAGATTATGCTGCTCGTCAGCTTTGCGACCTTAAGGAGCACGGTGCCGACGGTCTGCACCTGTACACTATGAACCGTCCTGCAATCGCCGCGACCATTATGGAGCGCCTGGGGTAATGGATAAACCGCACGTCGATACAACCGTTGTTGAAGTGCCGGCCGACCTTGCGTCGCCGGCGCTCTACCGTATCGATGCAGCCCACCATCCCCGTGTCGACCGTGCCGAGATGTTGCGTTATCTGGGCTACGGCGGCCAGCAAATTGAGCCCGAGCTGTCACGTCGAATTGAGCTTGTCGTTGAGCGCCTGGAACTGGACATTGAGCCCCGTGGCGTGCGCCGCGTGTTTGCCGTCGATGCCACGGGCGTGGACGAACAAAGTGAGCCTTGCATTCGCTTGGTCGGCACCAACGTTGAGCTGCGAGGTCGCGATATCTATCGACATCTCAAAGACGCCCGCTTTGCCGCGCTCATGGCATGCACCCTCGGCATGGACGCCGAGCGTCGCCTGCGCACCACGGGAGCCCAGCAGCCCCTGGAGGGAGCCGTGCTCGACGCCGCATGCTCTGCCTATGTAGAAGCCGCCGTTGAGCAGATGGACCAGCAGGTCAAGGCTGCGGCCGCCGCACACGGACTCGCCGGCAACTGGCGCTTCAGTCCCGGCTACGGCGACTGCCCGCTTACGGCACAGCGCTCAATCGTGGACGCGCTCAACGCCACGCGGCTCATCGGGCTTACCGTCACGCCCACCAGCCTGCTCATGCCCACCAAGAGCGTGACCGCGGTGATCGGTCTGTTCGACGGCGAGGTCCACGACGCCCAGAGCCGCCCCACCTGCAATATCTGCCGCATGCGCGAGCACTGTCGCTTCCGCGCCGCCCACACCACCTGCTATTCCAGCCATTAGGAGCCCTCGATGTTTACTCCGCTTATCACTCATGATTCTGACGGCACTGCATTGGCGGCACCCGTTGATGCCGCACGTCGCAACGGTGCCACGTACAAGACGCGCACGATCGACGATCTGCGCATTAAGGACGATCGCCTGCGTGCGGCCATCGAGGGCACGGGGCATCTGCTGTTCGACGGCGGCATGGGCACCATGTTGCAGGCCGCCGGCATGAAGGCGGGCGCCCTGCCCGAGCTGCTCAACTTTGAGGAGCCCCAGGTTATCACTGATATCCAGCGTCAATATGTCGAGGCCGGCTGCGACGTGATTACCGCTAACACCTTTGGTGCCAACGCCCACAAGCTCGACGGCGCCGCCACCGTGGCCGATGTCTTTGCCACCGCTGTCGCCTGCGCCCGCGCGGCCGGCGCCCGCTACGTCGCCGGCGACATCGGCCCCATCGGCGCCCTGCTGCGCCCCCTGGGCACCCTCAGCTTTGACGAGGCCTACGACCTTTTTGCCGAGGAGGTGCGCGCCGGCGTCGCTGCGGGCGTCGACCTCTTTATTATCGAGACCATGACCGATCTTGCCGAGATCAAGGCGGCAGTCCTCGCCTGCCGCGAGAATTCTGACCTGCCCGTCTTTGCCACCATGACCTTTGAGGAAGACGGTCGCACGTTCCTGGGCACGAGTCCCGAGGTGGCCGCCGTCACGCTCGACGCCATCGGCGCCGACGTTTTAGGCATCAACTGCAGCCAGGGACCGGCCGAGCTCCGAGGGCTCGCCGCACGCATGCTCACCGTTACCGACAAGCCCGTTATGGTGCAGGCCAATGCGGGACTGCCCCGCGTGGACGATGACGGCAATACCGTCTTTGACATCCAGGCACCCGAATACGCCGAGGCCGTCGCCGGCATGATTGAGGACGGCGTGAGCGTCGTGGGTGGCTGCTGTGGCACCACGCCCACGCACATGGCGGCACTTCGCACCCTCATCGACAACCACACGCCCAGCCCACGTCACCGCAAGCCCAGTATGTCGGTCACGAGCGCCCAGACGGTCGTGGACCTTCCCTGTGACGGCCACAAGATCGCCGTCATCGGCGAGCGCATCAATCCCACCGGCAAAAAGCGCCTGCAACAGGCCCTGCGCGACGGCGACCTAGACTACGTCGTGAGCCAGGGCATCAGCCAGCAGGAACAGGGCGCCGACATCCTGGACGTCAACGTAGGCCTGCCCGAGATCGACGAGGTCAAGATCATCCAACAGGCGACCGAGCAGCTCCAGGGCTCCACGCTGTTGCCGCTGCAGATCGACTCCACCGACCCCGCGGCCGTCGAGGCCGCCGTGCGCCGCTACGCCGGCAAGCCCATCATCAACTCGGTCAATGGCAAGCAGCAGATCATGGATGAGATCTTTCCGCTGGTCGCCCACTACGGCACCAACGTTGTCGGCCTTACGCTCGACGAAGGCGGCATCCCTGATACCGCCGAGGCCCGCTTCGCCATCGCCGAGCGCATCGTGGCCGAGGCTGCCCGCTACGGCATCGGACCGGACCGCATCCTCATCGACTGCCTGGTCATGACCGCCTCGACCAATCAACGCCAGGCCGAGCAGATCCTGCGCGCCATGTCCCTGTGCAAGGAGCGCCTGGGCGTCAAATGCGCGCTCGGCGTGTCGAACATCAGCTTTGGCCTGCCCGCTCGCCCGCTGCTGGGTTCGGTCTTTTTGGCCGCCGCCTTTGGCGCGGGCCTCGATGCCCCCATCATGAACCCGGGCTCCAAGCGCTTTATGGACACCGTCTACAGCTATCGCGTCCTGAGCGTTGAGGACGAGGGCTCGACCGGATACATCGAGCGCTACGCCGGCTGGACCGATCCGTATAAGATCGCCGCAAACCCGGCAGCAGCTCAGGCCGCATCGAGTGATGCCGCGCCCGCTGCTGGCACCGCCGGCACCGACGGCAACGACGACCCGATCCGTCGCATGGTCGTCTCGGGCCGCAAAGGCGAGATCGCTGCCGAGACCGAGCGTCTGCTGGCAGACCACGACGCCATGGACCTTATCAACAACCACTTTATCCCCGCCCTCGACGAGGTGGGCGTCCTCTTTGACCAGGGCAAGTTCTTCTTGCCGCAGCTCATGGCCTCGGCCGAGGCCGCACGCGTGGGCTTCGACACCATCAAGCGCCTGATGCCCGCCGGCGAGATTGCCGACAAGGGCAAAATCTGCGTGGCCACCGTCAAGGGCGACATCCACGATATTGGCAAGAACATCGTCAAAATGCTGCTCGACAACTACGGCTATACCGTCTTTGACCTAGGCCGCGACGTCGACCCGCAGGAGGTACTCAAGACCGTCAAGGAGCGCGATATCAAACTCGTCGGCCTCTCGGCGCTTATGACTACCACGGTCGTCGCCATGGAGGAGACCATCAAGCTGCTTCATGCCGAGGTGCCGGGCGTCAAGATCATCGTGGGCGGCGCCGTGCTCACCCCCGAATACGCCAAGCAGATCGGTGCGGACTACTACGCCAAGGACGCCGCCGAAAGCGCTCGTATCGCCGAAGAGGTCTTTGGGCAGTAACACAACGGAAACAACCGAGCACCAAAACGTGCCGCACGCGCCACTTGGCACGTGCGGCACGTTAGAATAGATAAGACTATGCTCGTTTTGGCAGATAGGAGCGCAAGGATGGCGATCACGCCCGCAGAAATCGCGGAAACCCGCGGCATGGTTGAGGAGCAGAACCTCGACATCAGGACCATCACCATGGGTGTTTCGCTCATGGGTTGCGGTGACGAGAACCTCGACCGCATGTGCACGAAGATCTACGACCACGTGACGCACACGGCTGAGCACCTGGTCGAGACCGCCGAGAACCTCGAGCGCGAGTACGGTATCCCCATCGTCAACAAGCGCGTTTCCGTCACCCCGGTGGCGCAGATCGCCGCGTGCTGCAAGGATGAGGACCTCACCCCCATCGCGCATGCCCTCGACCGCGCGGCCGAGACGCTCGGCATCGATTACCTGGGCGGCTTCTCCGCACTCGTCCAGAAGGGCATCGGCGACGCCGACCGCCGCGTCATCCAGTCCATCCCCCAGGCGCTCGCCACCACCAGCCGCGTCTGCTCCAGCGTCAACGTCGCCAGTCTGCGTGCCGGCATCAACATGGACGCCGTGCTCATGGCGGCTCAGACCATCATCGATGCCGCTAAGCTTACGGCAGACGAGGATTCCGTTGGCGCCTCCAAGTTTGTCTGCTTTGCCAACATGGTCGAGGACTCCCCGTTTATGGCGGGCGCCGTCCACGGCGGTGGCGAGGCCGACGCCGTCATCAACGTAGGCGTCTCGGGCCCCGGCGTTATGGCTGCAGCCCTGGAGACGCTGCCCGACTCCGCATCAATGATGGAAGTCGCCGAGAAGATTAAGCAGACCGCCTTTAAGATCACCCGTGCCGGCGAGCTCATGAGCCGCGAGGCTGCCCATCGCCTGGGTGTCGAGAAGGGCATTGTCGACCTGTCGCTGGCTCCCACGCCCGCCATCGGCGACTCCGTTGCACGCATCCTCGAGATCATCGGCGTGGGCACCTGCGGTGGCCCCGGCACGACCTGCGCGCTCGCCATGCTCAACGATGCTGTCAAGAAGGGCGGCGTCATGGCCAGCTCCAGCGTGGGCGGTCTCTCGGGCGCCTTTATTCCCGTGTCCGAGGACGCCGGCATGATTGCTGCCGTCGAGGCCGGCGCACTTTCGCTCGAGAAGCTCGAGGCCATGACCTGCGTGTGTTCCGTTGGCCTGGACATGATCGCCATCCCCGGCGACACCCCGGTCGAGACCATCGCCGGCATTATCGCCGACGAGATGGCCATCGGCGTCATCAACAATAAGACCACGGCCGTGCGCGTGATTCCCGCTATCGGCAAGGGCGTGGGCGACTGCGTTGAGTACGGCGGTCTGTTCGGCCGTGCGCCCATCATGCCGGTGAACCCCAACGCCGGCACCGTGCTCGCCCACCGTGGCGGACGCTTCCCGGCGCCGCTGAACTCGCTCAAGAACTAGCTGAGGGGGACTGGTGCGGGAGCCCCGGGGAGGGCAAATATATAAGGTCGCCTGCTCGGACAGTCCTGACTCGCACGGAGAGCACATTAAGTGCTC
>UQZI01000079.1 GCA_900545555.1 uncultured Collinsella sp. | reverse complement strand
CGGTCCGCACGCCCAACCATGTGACCCAGGCGGCTCTTCTTGGTGCCGACATCGCGACCGTGCCCATGGCCGCTCTCAAGAAGTGCCTGCATCACCCGCTGACCGACCAGGGCCTTGCCTCGTTCGAGGCCGACTGGAAAAAGGTCGTCGAGGCACAGTAACGATGGTTCTGCCGGCCCAGCATTTGTTATGCCGGGCCGGCGTGCTCAAGAGAGGAAACTCCATGACCGATCAGGAACTGGCCAAGATTGCCAATGAGGTTCGCCGCGGTATTGTCACGGGTGTCCACGCCGCCAAGTCGGGGCATCCGGGCGGATCGCTTGGCGCCGCCGACATTATGACCTACCTCTACTTTGAGGAAATGGATGTCGACCCGGCGAATCCGAGCCGCGCCGAGCGCGATCGCTTTGTGCTCTCCAAGGGACATTGCGCTCCGGCACTCTATGCCGTGCTCGCCGAGCGCGGGTTCTTTCCCAGGGAGGAGCTCGAGACGCTCCGTCATATCGGCAGCCGCCTGCAGGGCCATCCCAATATGAATGACACGCCGGGCGTCGACATGTCTACCGGATCGCTCGGTCAGGGTATCTCCGCTGCGGTTGGAATGGCGCTCGCCGCAAAGCACTGGGGTGACAGCTACCGCGTCTACACGCTGTTGGGCGACGGTGAGTGCGAGGAAGGCCAGGTGTGGGAGGCGGCTATGTTTGCCGGCAACCATGCGCTCGACAATCTTGTTGCCGTCGTCGACCACAACGGCTTGCAGATTGACGGCACGATCGATGAAGTCAACTCGGCCATGCCGCTTGCCGACAAGTTCCGCGCCTTTAAGTGGCATGTGATAGAGCTAGCCGATGGCAACGACATGGCGCAGATTGAGGCGGCTTTCGCCGAAGCTCGCGAGGTGACCGGCGCGCCCGTCGCTATCATCGCCGAGACGGTGAAGGGCAAGGGCGTCTCCTTTATGGAAAACCAGGTGGGCTGGCACGGCAAGGCGCCCAACGATGAACAGTTTGAGCAGGCCATGGCCGAGCTCGCAGCAGCAGGGGAGGAGCTCTAATGGCAGACGTCAAGAAGGTCGCCACGCGCGTTAGCTACGGCGAGGCACTTGTCGAGCTGGGCAATGAGCGCGATGACTTTGTAGTGCTCGATGCCGACCTGGCCGCCGCCACACAGACCGGTAAGTTTAAGGCCGCTCACCCTGAGCGCTTCTACGACGCCGGCATTGCCGAGAGCAACTTGATGGGGCTTGCCGCCGGCATTGCAACCACGGGCCACGTCGCCTTTGCGAGCACCTTTGCCATGTTCGCCGCCGGCCGCGCGTACGAACAAGTGCGTAATTCCATCGGTTATCCGCACCTCAACGTCAAAATCGGCGCTACGCATGCGGGCATCTCGGTCGGTGAAGACGGCGCCACGCATCAGTGCTGCGAGGACATCGCGCTCATGCGCACGATTCCGGGTATGACGGTGGTCGTTCCCGCCGATGACATCGAGGCTCGCGCTTGCGTGCGCGCCGCCTATGAGTTTGAGGGGCCAGTCTATATGCGCTTCGGCCGTCTGGCAACACCGGTCATCAACGATCACGAGGACTATGAGTTCAAGATTGGCCGCGGCGTGGTCGTGCGCGAGGGCTCCGATGTCACAATCGTCGCCTGTGGCCTTATGGTTGCCGAGGCGCTCGAGGCTGCCGAGGCTCTTGCCGCCGATGGCATTGATGCCGAGGTTATCAATATGCACACCATTAAGCCGCTCGACGAGCGCCTGGTTGTTTTCAGCGCCAAGAAGACCGGTCGCGTGGTCACCGCCGAGGAGCATTCGATTATCGGCGGTCTTGGCGAGGCCGTGGCCTCGGTGCTCGCGGAACAGCATCCGGTGCCGATGCGACGCGTCGGCGTGCGCGATGTATATGGCGAGTCCGGCCCTGCGGTCGATTTGCTGCACAAGTACGGTTTGGACGCCGACGGCATCGAAGCCGCGGTCAGGTCCGTGTTGTAAGGAAGGTTTTCCATGGGGTTTGTATCTGCCAACCAAGTGACGATTGGCTACGCCGCCGTCTCGCGCGAGGACGCGCTGCATTATCTGTCCGAGCAGGCTGTTGAGCTTGGTTTTGCCGATGACGCATCTGCTGTAGAGGCGGCTTTTATTGCTCGCGAAAACGAGGCCGAGACTGGCCTCGTCGCCGGTTTTGCCGTTCCGCATGCCAAAAGCGACGCGATTCATACGCCGGGCGTGGCCGTGCTCAAGCTGTCCGAGCCTGTTGAGTGGCCGAGCTTTGATGGCGTGCCCGTCGATGTGGCGCTCGCGCTGTACGTGCCCGCCGGCGAAGCGGGAACCACGCACCTGCGTCTGCTCTCCAAGGCTGCCGTGATGCTGATGGATGCCGGCTTCCGTGACAAGGTGCGCACGAGCGCCGATCCCGCCGAGATCGCGGAGCTTATTAACGCCGGGCTCGAGGGCTAGGTGCAACCAGCCCGCTCAATCTATTGATCCTTCTCCAAGGAGCAGGGCCGCGACGCTATAGGCGTCACGGCCCCGTCTGCGTTTCCCCAGATAAAACCTGGCAAAATAAACCTTTCCCTTTTTGGTAGGTTAAACGGCGTAACTTAAAGGTTCATGTTGCCGTGGATGTAGGGGGTGACCTCGGGGGAGATGTGGCCGCAGCCTAGGTTGCGCAGGGCAGATTCGATGGCGGCGGGAAGCGGGGCCTTGCCCTCGTCGTTGACCGCGGTCCTGCCGAGGGCGGCGATCTTGGCGACGTCTGCCGGCGCGGCCTCGATATGCATGCAGCCGCCGATCAAGCGCGCGCGTACCTGTGCCAGATCAAGATCGTGCAGGTAATCCTCGCAGGCGCGGATTACATCGACCTTCTCGCGCGTAAGCTCCTCGCCCGTGGGGACGCGCGTGGCAAGACATGCTCCCGCCGGCAGGTTCCAAACGGGATAGCCCCAGGCGCGCAGCAGCTCGCGCTCTTCGTCCTTGGTAAAGCCGACCTCCATGAGGGGCGAGCGCACGCCGAGCTCCTGGGCGGCGCGCATGCCGGGGCGGTAGTCGCCGCGGTCGCTTGCGTTGCTGCCGTCGATGACGGTGGGAAAGCCGAGCGACTTGGCGTGGTTGACGATGGCGGTAAAGCCGGCGCGCTTGCAGTGGTAGCAGCGGTCGGCATCGTTGCAGGCTACTTGGGGGAGCCGCAGCTGATCGACCGAAAGATTGAGCACGGGGAGCTTAAAATGCGGCCCTTCATTGGCCTGCCCGTCAACGGACCGCTCAAACGAAGCCTGCTCGGGCGTGCCGATGAGCGGCGTGGTGAGGTGAACGAGAAGCGTGCTGGCGGGCATGATGCGGGCGCAGACCGCGGCCAAAAAGCTGCTGTCGACGCCACCGGAAAAGCCGATGGCGACGCGTCCGTATGCCAAAAGCAGCTGCTCGAGCGCTGTGAGTTTGTCCTGAAGCCCCTCTGCAGGTGCGGTGGTGTCTGAAAGCATGAATCGATCCTTGCCGTTGAGTACTCGGTCGAAAACTATAATCCTACCGAGCCGCTTGTCATAAGACTTCTATCTATGTAACGAAAGTGCAATATGCTATATACGTTATATACAAGTTTACAGGTGCGGTAAAGTTGCGGGAGTACAGCAGCGCGAAGCGATGGGGGACCGATATGATCAAGGCCGTTATTTTTGACATGGACGGAACGCTGGTCGACACCGAGCGTTTGGGTATCAAGGCGTGGAAGGCGGGCGCGGCCGAGCTGGGATTCGCGATTGATGATGCGCTGATCCATCAGTTTATCGGTCGCACGCTGCCCGATGTCATGGACATCCTTGATGAGCATTACGGCAGCTGCGAAACCGCTGAGGCAATCTATCGTCGCCATAGGGAGATTCGCGACGAGATGGTCAAGACCGATCTGGAGCTTAAGGACGGTGCCGCCGAGTGCCTCGACGAGCTGCTGGCTGCGGGCTATCACGTGGGCCTTGCGACGTCGTCGCGCCACGTTACCGCCGAGCGCAACCTTAAGACGGTCGGTCTCTTTGACAAGTTTGAGACGGTGACCTGCGGCGAGGACGTCGTACACGGCAAGCCCGACCCTGAGATGTACCTGCTCGCCTGCGAGCGCGCGGGCTTTGCCCCCGAGGAGTGCGCCGTGGTCGAGGATTCCCGCAACGGCTGCGTCTCGGGCATCACGGCCGGCTGCCACGTCTTTGCCGTCCCCGATATCGTGCCGCTGCCGCAGGACGTGGTGGACGGCTGCGAGGCTGTGCTCGATACGCTGTTCGATCTGACGGCCGCGGTCAAGGCCGTGTGTTAGCGTTCGCACGCGAGTCGCCATGTCTCGCGCTCGATCCCGCAGGACGGTGGCGGCAACGGCGCCTGCGTGGAGGCGCTGACGCAGTCAGCCCCTCTTATCACGCCAAGATTGCTGTTTTGGCCGATAAGAGGGGCATTGTGCCTTAAGCGACTGGGGCTGCGGCCTTGGTAAGGAGCTGGCGGAGGGTTATGACGTTACAAGTTACTCCAGGAGCCAGTCGATCACGTTGCGCTTGCGGACTCCTTCGTAGTTCGCGTCCGCAAACAGCGTGTCGAGCGTAAGAAGCGTCTTGGGGTAGTTGTCTCGGACTTTCTTAAAGGGGGCCAACTCTCGATTGAGGGTAGTTTCGTCGAGCGTTGTGGCTGAAACCTGAAAATAGGCTGTCTCGTCTGAGTTTAGGGCAACAAAATCAATTTCCCCGCCGTCGATATCGCCCACGTAGACGTCGTATCCACGGCGTAGGAGCTCGAGATAAACAACATTTTCGAGGATATGACCGATATCGCTGCTTTGGGTTTTGACGAGAGCGCCTCTAAGTCCAAGGTCAACGGCGTAGTATTTGCCGTTTGTTGAAAGAAGCTGCCGACCGCGCACGTTATAGCGCGGAGCAAAGTACAGCACAAGGCTGTCTGTTAAGCCTTTGAGGTATTTGGCTACGGTTTTCTGGTCGGTTTTGTTGCCGTTGGACGAGAGCGTGTCGGAGATTTTTTTAATCGAGATCCGGTTTCCAATGCTATGGAGTAGGAACTTGGTGATATCGCGCAGGGTCGGGACGTCCGAGACCTTCAGGCGTTCGATAACGTCGCGTATGACGATGGTATCGTAGAGGCTCATAAGATAATCGCGCGCCTGGGGTCCCTGAATACCCGTCTCGGCGATAAAGGGAAAAGAGCCCCTGGTTATGTACTCGTCAAACAACTGCGCGGGAGCCTTTCCGTCATTGGTTTTTGCCGAGCAAAACTCTTTAAAGGATAGGGGCAGCATCTTGAGCTCTACGTAGCGGCCGGAGAGTAAAGTTGCCAGCTCGCTCGAGAGCAGATAAGCGTTGGAACCGGTTATGTAGAGGTCGACATTGTCCTTGATAAAAAGACTGTCGACGGCTTTTTCGAAATGCTCGACGTGCTGTATCTCGTCCAGAAAAACGTAGTTCATCTTATCGGGGACGAGTCTGGCGGAAATGTAGTCGTAGAGTGCTCTATACGACGTAAGCGACTCGAACTCCAGGTCTTCAAAGTTGAGGGATATAACCTGGTCGCCTGTGATTCCATGATCGCGCAGGTAGCTACGGTAGATTTCGAATAGCTTTGATTTGCCGGACCTTCGCACGCCCGAAACGACCTTGATGACGTGTGAGTCTTTCCACGAAATGAGCCAGTCGAGGTACTGTTTGCGATCAATCAGATTCATGAAACCCCTTTCTTGGCGAGAAAAAACTGGAGCAAAATCAATACTTATAGGAAATATCTAAAAATATGGAATTGAGTCTATTTTAACAAAAAAGCTAATGAAAAATGGATTACATTCCATAAATATCCGTAGCCGCAGGTCCGGCTAAATGGGGAAGGCCCGTGGGGCCAGCAAAAACGCCGCAGCGGGGCTGTTCCCGTTGCGGCGTTTTTTGTTACAGGTAGGCGCCCAGGTTGATGTCGGTTATTGGGGCCGCGGATGGGCCCGTCGGGTGCTGCTCGGCCTTTTGGGTGCTCATACGTTCGAGCAAGAAGGGGCGCACGAGCTCCTGACGGTTAATGTCCTCGGTGGCCGTGACCGTGGTGACGGTGCGCGCGGCGGAGCCGATGCGGACTCGTTTGGTCTTGGCGGCAGGTTTATCCTCGATTTGTTCCATGAGCAGCTGCACGCCCTTGCGGCCGATCTCGTAGCCCGGTGGTGCTACCGTGGTGGGGGGGACCGATCCGCTCCAGGCAAGCGGGTTGCCATCGCAGCCGGCAACAAGAATCTGGCCGGGGACGGAAATGCCCTTGTCGACCAGCGCCGAGATAACGCCCGAGGCCAATACGTCGGTCAGGCCGATGACAAAATCGGGGCGCTCGTCAGCAGGGCGCTCGGCAATCTGGGCACCGATACTGTAGCCGTCGGCTGCGGTATTCCATTCGCCGGCGTCGATGACCTCAATTTTGATATCGGGATGCAGGGCAAGTGCCTTGTGGATGCCAAGGACGCGCAGAGTGAGCTGCATAAATGCCGCTCGGCCCACAACGACGATGCGGTGTGCACCGCGGGCGATGGCGAGCTCGGCGACAATGCGCCCCTGTGCCTCGTTGTCGGCGGCCACGTAGTAACCGGGTTCTGAACAATGGACGTCCAGATGGACGATGGGGACGGGAGTCTTGGTCATGGCGGGGTGCCAATCGGGGGACGCCATGGGCTGAACCATGACGCCGGACATTTGAGTGCCCATAAAGTAACGCAGGTAATGGTCCTCGAGAATATCGTCGTTATCGGCGTTGGCGATGAGCAGGTCGTAGCCGTGCTTACGGGCCTCGTTGTGGGCGCCGCTGGCGATTTGGAGCGAAAAGCCGTGATCGAGACGGGGAAGCACCAGGCCAAAAGACTTGGTGGCGCCGCCCGCGAGCTGACGAGCGCTTTGGTTGGGCAGGTAGCCAAGGCGATTGATGGTCTCGTTGATGAGCTTGAGGGTCTCGGGGCGCAGCTTTTCGGGGTGGTTGAGCGCGTTGGAAACCGTGCCCAGCGAAACCCCGGCCTCGCGCGCGACGTCGCTGATTTTTACCTTTGCCATAGCGGCCCCTTTGATGCGTTTCAAGTACAAGCCAGATTGTAGCATCCCGAGCCTACCAAAAAGGGATAGGTTTATTTTGGCAGGTTTTATCTGGGGAAACGCCGTTGCCAACGCGACCACCACGAAGGGGACAGGCACCTTTGTGGTGGTTTGGACCGGCTGAACGTGTGTGCATCGGGTGGTATCTAAGTTGAGATACCACTTCTGGTATATCAGCTTGCGCCTGCGTGAGTACAATACTCGAACGTTATACGTCTCAGCGCCCCATGTGCGTGGACGTTTTGCAGTCACGCGGACGAAGGGATTTATCCTATGTGCGGAATTGTCGGCTACACCGGCTCTGATATTGCAAAGAACATCCTAGTCACGGGCCTCAAGCGCATGGAGTATCGCGGCTATGACTCCTCGGGCGTCGCGCTCGAGGTGGGCGAGGGCGCCGCGGCGCACCTCGACGTCATCCGCCGCGTGGGCAAGGTCGCGGGCCTGGAGAGCGAGCTTTCCAACATCGACAGTGACGCTACCTGCGGTATCGGCCACACCCGTTGGGCCACCCACGGCAAGCCCTCCGTCGTTAACGCCCATCCCCACACCAGCTGCGACGGTCGTATCGCCATCGTCCACAACGGCATCATCGAGAACTTCGCCGAGCTGCGCGAAGAGCTGGAGGACCGCGGCCACCACTTTAAGAGCGAGACCGATACCGAGGTCTTCGCGCATCTGATCGAAGAGGCTTATGCCGAGACGCACGACCTGATGGCCTCCGTGCGCGAGGCTTGCACCCACGTGGTCGGTGCCTATGGTCTGGCCGCCGTGTGCGCTGACGAGCCCGGCGTGATCGCCGTAGCCCGCAAGGATTCCCCGATTGTGGTCGGCGCGGGCGAGACCGGCGCCTATGTCGCCTCCGATGTCATCGCGCTCATCGACGCCACCCGCGATGTCGTGGTGCTCGAGGACGGTCAGTTTGCCAAGCTCACGCCCGCAGGCGTCGAGTACACCGACGAGGCCGGCAACGTTATCGAGCCCAAGGTCACCCACATCGACTGGGACCTGGACATGGCCGAAAAGGGCGGTTATCCCGACTTTATGCTCAAGGAAATCCACGAGCAGCCGCGCGTCGTGCGCGACACGCTGGTCGGTCGTATGACGCCGGCCGGCGAGCTCGACATCGACGAGCTGGGCCTTTCGCTCGAGGAACTCAACGACATCGACCGCGTCTACGTGATCGCTTGCGGAACCAGCTATCACGCTGGCCTCATTGCCAAGAATCTCATCGAGGGCTGGGCTCGCATCCCCACCGAGGTTGAGGCGGCCAGCGAGTTCCGTTATCGCAATCCCATCATTACGCCGACGACGCTTGTCGTTGCCGTGTCCCAGTCGGGCGAGACAGCCGATACCCTTGCCGCCATTCGCGACGCTCGCATCAAGGGCGCCAAGGTCTTCGGCATCACCAACGTGGTGGGCAGCCCCGTGGCGCGTGAGAGCGACGGCGTCATCTACACTAAGGCCAACAAGGAGATCGCGGTCGCCTCGACCAAGAGCTTCATCGGCCAGGTCGTGAGCCTGACGCTGCTGGCTCTGCTGCTAGCGCAGGTCAAGTACCGCCTGACCACCAAGCAGGCGCGCATGCTGTTCCGCGAGCTTTCCGATACGGCCGAGCAGATCCAGTGGATTTTGGATACCCAGACCGAGGCCGTGCATGAGGCCGCCCTGCTGTGCAAGGACGCGCAGTCCGCACTGTTCGTGGGTCGCGGCATGGGTGCCGCTATTTCCTACGAGGGCGCGCTCAAGCTCAAAGAGGTCAGCTACCTGCACGCCGAGGCCTACGCCGCCGGCGAGATGAAGCACGGCCCCATCGCCCTGATCGACCCGGGTTTCCCTGTCAT